>JALORL010000030.1 GCA_025458915.1 Hydrogenophaga sp. | reverse complement strand
GGCCCGCCACCTGGGCGAGATCACGCTGGCCACACTGGCCGTCGCTGCCGTGCCGGGCGCCTGCCTCACGCTCACCCTGGCGGGCGCACAGCGCCAGACCCTGGTCGCGGGCAGCCGACGCGCCGTGCGCCTCAACCGCGAACGCGTGCACGTGATGCCGGTGCGCACACCCTGACCCTCCGAATGTTTTCCCTGCTCTGCCACCGCCTTTCATGACCGCCCTCCAGCGCAAGCCCCACCTCGACACCCTGGCCATCACCCTGTTGATCGCCTGCTGCGCCTTCTGGGGCTTCCAGCAGATCCTCATCAAGTTCGCCGTGCAGGAAATCCCGCCGCTGTGGCAGGCCTCGATCCGCATGGTGGGTGCGACCGCGACGGCACGCTCGGCGGTGGCCTGCTCGCCGGCCTGCTGTTCGCCGGCGAGTTCTGCTTCATTTACCTCGGGCTCATGCACACCAGCGCCTCGCGCCTAACGGTGTTCCTCTACACCAGCCCGTTCGTGGTGGCGCTGCTGCTGCCGCGCGTCATTCCCAGCGAGCCGTGGCCTTCAGCGAAGGCTTCATGCAGAGCTCGCCGGTGGCCGGCCAGTGGAAGGGCGACGCCATGGGCCTGGCCGCCGGCATCCTCTGGGGGCTGACCACGCTCACCGGGCTTTTCCTACTCGGCCATGGCCTGGGGCTCGGTCGCCTTGCAGACCGTGGTCGGCGCCTTCATCAGCTACCTGACCTGGATGTGGATGCTGCGCCATTACCCGGCCACGCAGATGAGCACCTTCACCTTCCTCACTCCGGTCTTTGCGCTGGTGTTCGGTGTGGTGCTGCTGGGCGAGCCGCTCACAGGGCAGCTGGTGGTGGCGCTGGCGGGGGTGGCCGTGGGCATCGTGCTGGTGAGCAAGCGCTAGGCAGAACCGCGCACCACCCCTGGTTTTTAGAATCTCCGCATGAAGGAAGCACACAAGTTGTTCGACGGGGTGGGCCGCTGGTTGCTGGGCGGTGTCATGGCGGGACTGCTGACCGGCCTGCTGGCCCCGGCGTGGGCGGCCGACCGTCCCATGCGCTGGCCCGGGCGCCCGCTGCCGCCGGGCGTGGACCCGGGCCCCTGCGCCGCCTGGGTGGATCGCTTGCCGCATGTGCGCCTGCCGCTGTGCGAAGCCGCCGAACTGCAGCCCACGGTCGGGCGCTCGGTGCAGGGCCGCACGCTGTATTACCGCGACGTGGTCGCACCCGACGCGCAGGTCCGCGTGCTGGTGGTGGGCGCCATGCACGGCGACGAACTGTCGTCCGCATCGCTCGCGCTGCACTGGATCCAGCGCGCCGTGGAAACGCCGGCCAATGCGCACTGGCGCTTCCTGCCCGCGCTCAACCCCGACGGCTTGCTGCGCCAGCCCGCCCGCCGCATGAACGCCAACGGCGTGGACCTCAACCGCAACTTTCCCACGCCCAACTGGGCGCGTGACGCCAAGGTCTACTGGGAACAGCGCACCCGCAAGGACCCGCGCCGCTGGCCCGGGCCAGCCCCGCTGTCCGAGCCCGAATCGCAGTTCCTGCACGATGAAATGCAACGTTTCCAGCCGCACCTCATCGTCAGCATCCACGCGCCCTACGGCGTGCTCGACTTCGACGGCCCTGGCACCCCGCCACCGCAGCTGGGCCGCCTGTACCTGGACCAGGTCGGCATCTTTCCCGGCAGCCTCGGCAATTACGGTGGCGTGCACAAAGGCATGCCGGTGGTGACCATCGAACTGCCCAGCGCGTTCCGCACGCCACTCGACGCCGAAATGCGCCAGATGTGGCTGGATCTGCTGCGCTGGATGAGCGAGCGCATCCGCCCCGAACCGCCCCAGCCCCCCGCGCCGGTGGTGCCGGTGAAGGCGCGCAAGCCGGTCTGAACCGGGCGCCGCTGCCCATGAAAAAGCCCGCTTGCGCGGGCTTTTCTGCAGAGGGACGAAGCCGGTGGTTCAACGCGCCACCGCCCCCTTGAACGACGGAATGCGGCCCGACTGGATGCCAGCCCAGTACACGTTCAGTTCGCGCTTGACCACCGGCATCAGGAAGTACAGGCCGACGATGTTGGCCAGCGACATGGCGAAGATCATCGAGTCGGAGAAGTCGATCACCGGGCCCAGGCCCATGCTGGCGCCGATCACCACAAACGCCAGGAACATCAGCTTGAACGCCAGTTCGGAGAGCTTGCTGTCGCCCAGCAGGTAGGTCCAGGCCTGCAGCCCGTAGTACGACCAGGTGATCATGGTCGAGAAGGCAAACAGCACCACGGCCAGCGCCAGCACATAGGGGAACCAGGAAATGGCACTGCCGAAGGCCATCGACGTCAGGCCCACGCCACGCGCCTCGCCGGCCAGCGCGGTCACGCCGCCCACGTCCACATGGCCGCTCACCACGATCACCAGCGCCGTCATGGTGCAGATCACCACGGTGTCGATGAAGGGCTCCAGCAGGGCTGCAAAGCCCTGCGACACAGGCTGGTCGGTGCGCACCGCAGAGTGCGCAATCGCCGCCGAGCCGATGCCGGCTTCGTTGGAGAATGCCGCCCGCTTGAAGCCCTGGATCAGCGCGCCCACCACGCCACCGGCCACGCCCTCGGCGGAGAACGCACCGCCGACGATCTGGCCGAAGGCCCACAGGATCTTGTCGGCGTTGACGATCAGCACGATCGCGCCGGCCGACAGGTACAGCAGCGCCATGAAGGGCACCACCTTCTCGGTCACCTTGGCAATCGAGCGGATGCCGCCAATGATCACCAGGCCCACCAGCACCGCCATCACCAGGCCGAACAGCCAGCCCTGGCCGGCGAGCACGCTGTTCTCACCGCCGGTCACGCCCACCACCTGCTGGAAGCTCTGATTGGCCTGGAACATGTTGCCGCCGCCAATGGCACCGCCCACGCAGCACACGGCAAAGAACACCGCCAGCACCTTGCCCAGCCCGGGGCGGCCAAGCTCGGCCATGCCCTTGGAGAGGTAGCGCATGGGGCCGCCGGCCACGATGCCGTCGGGCATCTTCACGTCGCGGTACTTCACGCCCAGCGTTACCTCGGTGAATTTCGACGCCATGCCGAGCAGGCCGGCCAGGATCATCCAGAAGGTGGCACCGGCCCCGCCAATGCCCACCGCCACGGCCACGCCGGCAATGTTGCCCAGGCCGACTGTGCCCGACACCGCCGTGGTCAGCGCCTGGAAGGGCGAGACCTCGCCCTGCATCTTCGGGTTGGAGTAGTGGCCGCGCACCACCTGGATCGCGTGCAGGAAACCCCGCACCTGGATGAAGCGGAAATAGAACGTGAAGATCAGCGCCGCAATGATGAGCCAGCCCACGATCAGCGGGAAGTCGGTGCCGGCCACAGGCACCGAATAGAAGATGGCGCCGGCCACGGCGTCGGAGTAGGGCTGGATAGCCGAGCTGATGCGCTCGTCCATGGAGGGTGCTGCGTCCTGCGCCCGCGCGCCGGCATGGGCCAGCAGGGCACCAGCGGCCAGCCAGGGTGCGGCGGTGCGCCGGTCGGGTCGGGATCGGTTCATGGGAGGTCTCCTTTCGGGGTTGGAAGGGGCGTCTGGTGCGCCTTGGCCCGCGGACCGGATGGCCCGCGGAATGAAAAAGGCCGGCGGGCGCTGGGGGCGCCGGCCGGCCTGGGGAAACCGATCAGATCTGCTGCGCGGACGACTTGCCGTGCAGCGAGGTGGCGCGTTGCACCGCGCGGCTGCGGCCTGGCGTGCCGATGCCGACGAAGCCGAACCGCATGTCGGGCTGCTCGCCGCAGATCAGTTCGGCCAGCGCCTTGCCGGAACCGGCGCCGTGCGTCCAGCCCAGCGTGCCGTGGCCGGCGTTGATCCACAGCTTGGCCAACGGTGTGCGGCCGATCAGCGGAATGTTGGTCGGTGTGGCCGGGCGCAGGCCGGTCCAGAACTGCGGGTTGCCGCCTTCTTCCGGCGTGCGCGTGTCGGCCACGCCCGGAAACACCTGCTCGATGCGCCGCACCAGCATTTCGCAGCGCTTCTTGGCCAGCGGCGTGTCCAGCGACAGATCAAACCCGCCGAGCTCGATGGTGCCGGCCACCCGCAACTGGTTGCCCAGGCGCGACATGGCGATCTTCAGCTGGTCGTCGATCATGCTCACGTGCGGCGCGCGCTCGGGCTGCAGCAGCGGCAGCGTGGCGCTGTACCCCTTGCCGGGGTAGATCGGCACCTTCACGCCCACCTGCTGCAGCAGCGGCGCGGTGTAGGAGCCGCAGGCCACCACGTAAGCGTCGGCCTTGAGCCCGCGCGCCATGCCGCTGCTGCGGTCGCGCACACGCACCTGTTGCGCCGCGCCACCCGCCACCTCGATGCGTTCGATGTCGTGCCCGTAGAGCATCTGCGCGCCGCGCTGGGCGCACAGCGCAGCCAGCTGCTGGGTGAACACGCGCGCGTCACCGGATTCGTCGGAAGGGGTGTAGGTGCCGCCCACGATGCGGTCGGCAAAGGCATTCAGCGCCGGTTCGATCTTGAGCAGTTCCTCGCGCGAGATCACCTTGCGCTGCACGCCGAACTTCTGCATCACGGCGGCGGCGCCGGCGGCGCCCTCGAAGGATTTCGCGTCGGTGTAGTAGTGGGCAATGCCGCGTTCCAGCCGGTGGTAGTCGATGCCGGTGTCGGCCACCACGGCCTTGAGTGCGGCGTGGCTGTAAGAGCCCAGCGCCACCAGCTGCGCCACGTTGCGCTCAAACGCCGCGTCGTTGCACTGGCCCAGGAACTGCAGGCCCCAGCGCCACTGGGCGGGGTCGATCTGCGGGCGGAACAGCAACGGCGAGGTAGGAGAGAACATCCACTTCAGCGCCTTCAGCGGCGCCTCGCGGTTGGCCCAGGGCTCGCAGTAGCTCACCGAAATCTGGGCCGCGTTGGCAAAGCTGGTTTCCAGCGCTGCGTCCGGCTGGCGGTCGACCACCGTGACCGCGTGGCCGCGCTGCAGCAGATGCCACGCCGTGCTGACCCCGATGATGCCCGCGCCCAAGACAACGACCTGCATGACACGCTCCTGAAGAGAAGAAAACACCGGGACCAACGCCGGCAAAGACTTCTCGGGAGTATGGAAAAAAGCACGCTCGAGGTGAAGCCAGATTAAACTAAAATCCCGCGCATCAGAATCACTAATATAGGGCTGCAGGGCGCGCCCGCCGGCCATCCCGCCATCCTGCTTTCTGCCGAGAGACATGAGCACCTACGACCCCGATGCCCTCGAATGCCTCGCGGCCATCATCGAGGAGGGCGGCTTCGAACGCGCCGCGCAGCGCCTGTCCATCACCCAGTCGGCCGTGTCGCAGCGGCTGCGCGCCCTTGAGGCGCAGGTGGGCACGGTGCTCATCGTGCGCAGCCGCCCGCTCAAGCCCACGCCGGCCGGTCAGCTCATCCTCAAGCACGCCAAGATGATGCGGCTGCTGCGCGCCGACCTGGAAAAAGACCTGAAGGAACTCGCACCCAGCAGCACGGGTCGCGGACGCGACGACGAACGCATTTCGGTGGCCATCAACGCCGACAGCATCGCCACCTGGGCGCTGCCTGCCCTCAGCACGCTGGCCGTGGCCGGCCTGCCGATCGAGATCATCACCGACGACCAGGAGGTGACCCACGAGTGGCTGCGCGAAGGCCAGGTGCTCGGCTGCGTCACGTCCCTGGGACAGGCCATGCGCGGTTGCCGCATGGACCCGCTGGGCACCATGGACTACGTGGCCGTGGCCCACCCGGCCTATGCGGAGGAACACCTGTCCAAGGGCCTGAGCGCCCACAACTTCCACCGCGTGCCGTTCATTGCCTTCAACCGCAAGGACCACCTGCAGAACGAATTCGTGACCCGGGCCTTCGGCCTGGCCCGCGTGGTGCTCAAACAGCTGTTCGTGCCGTCGTCCGAAGGACAGATCCGCGCCGTGCGGGCCCGCTGGGGTGTGAGCGTGCTGCCCGAACTGGCCGTGCGCAGCGCCATCGAACGCGGCGAACTGGTGAACGTGGCGCCCAAGCACAAGCTGGGCGTGGCGCTGTATTGGCACTGCTGGAACCTGCACTCCGATGTGCTCGACAGCCTGAGCACGGCGTTGCGCACGGCGGCCGTGCAAAGTCTGCGGCAGTGAGGCGCGAGCGCCGCACTCACTGTCCGGGCGGTTGCGTCAGCAGCAACTCGGCCAGCGCCACCCGCTCGACCAGGGTCAGCACCACCACGTCGGGTCGGTGGGTGTGCACGAGGTTGACCAGCTGCATGGCATTCCTGTTCAGACCGTAGGACCAGTGAATCTGGATGGTTTCGCGGAAATCGGCAGCAAAGAACGGTGCCAGTGCCGAACCGAACGAATCGCGCAGCCAGAGCACTTTCAGTGGGTTCGCGGCCGAGGGTGTCACCACCTGCAGCGTCAGGCGCGGGTGCTGCAACTGTCCATGCGGGGCGGGTGCCACCGGGGCATTGGTGGCCAGATCGCGGATGTCGCTGGGTCCCCGGGGATGCTCCAGTCCCAGGGGAAGCGGCTCGAACTCCTCAACCTGGTGCTGGATGCGCAGGAATGCACTGAGGTCTCCCCCCTCGCGCCGGTCCACCCGATCGACCTGTGGCGGGTCGGGAAGCGCGGTCTGCAGAGATACGCCGTAGGTGTGCAGCGTTTGCCGCAGGTCGCGCATCGCAATGGCGGCCCCCCAGAGGTTCCAGTGGGAGTCTGTCTTGTAGTAGGGCATGGGCTGGCCCTTGGCCGCCGCTTGCTGCAGGGCCGCAGCCGGGTCGGAGATCAGCCGCCTGGCAGGTCCCCTGGTGAGCAGTTCCACGCGCGGCGCCTTCCCCAGGCTGGCCCAGCCTGGCAGGTATTCGGGGTGCACCCGGTGCTTGTCCGGCCCAATCTGGAGCACGAAGGCCTGCACTCCCTGGGTACGCAGCCAGCTTTCCCAGGCCAGGAGGTTGTTGCCAATGCCGGCAGCCAGTTCGGCGTCGTTGCTGCCGGCGCCCAGGCGCTGAGCGCTGAGGTTGTTGGCGTAGCGGTCGCCCATGAACAGCCATCCATCGCGGCCAACGATGACCTTTTGCGGGTCGGTGCTCAGGCCGGTGCGCCAGGTCAGGGCGTTCCAGGCGGCCACCAGAAAGTCGACGTTGTAGGCGAGCTGTTGCAGCCGGTCGACCTTCCGCTCGGCGAACAGCCTCTGCGCGTAGGTGCGCGCCGCCGCGTCCCGGAGGTTGTAAGCGGGCAACGCCACCAGTGGCACCAGGGCCATGACCAGGAAGGCGCGAAGGGCGGTTGTGGCGCGCATGGAACGGCAGGAACGGTCAGAAATTGAAATAGAGGAAGACCGTGGAGGTGGATGCCAGCATGGCACTCACTGCCACCACCATGAGTGCGGCGCAGGCGGTGTTCAGCTTCCAGCCGACCGCCGCCGTCAGCAACCGGCCGCTGTTCGGAGCGGCGAGCAGCACCGCTGATCCCAGCAGCGCTGCCAGACAAGGCAACTGTGCCACCATGGCCGCAGGCAGCCACTGCAGCCACAGGTCCACCGACCATCCTCCCCATGCAAATCCTTCGGTGGGAATGCTGGCGGCGGTTTTTCCCAGTGCGCCCGGGAGGTCCACCATACCGCGCAGCACCCGCAGCGCATCGTCCAGCGACGTGGCGCGAAAGAACACCCAGGCCACATTCACGAACAGGAAGGTCAGCAGCCACGCCAGTGATGACGGCAACCGAAGTCCCGCGTTCTTCCACGTGCGGTGCACCACCAGGGCCGCGCCATGCAGCGCCCCCCAGGCGACGAACATCCAGCCCGCCCCATGCCACAGCCCACCGATGAGAAAGGTCAGGAACAGGTTTGTGCAGGTCTGCCATTCGGCATGGCGGTTGCCGCCCAGCGGGATGTAGACGTAGTCGCGCAGGAAACGCCCCAGGGTGATGTGCCAGCGGCGCCAGAAGTCCTGGATGTCCAGGGCCTTGTAGGGCGAGTTGAAATTCAGGGGCAGCCGGATGTTGAACATCAGCGCAGCGCCCATGGCCATGTCGCAGTAGCCGCTGAAGTCGAAATAGAGCTGGAAGGTGTAGGACAGGCTGGTCACCCAGGCCTCGAAGAAGTCCAGTGCCTGTCCGCCGTCGAAGCCCCGGTCGGCCCAGGGCGCGAAGGTGTCCGCGATCACCACCTTCTTGAACAGCCCCACCGCGAACAGGCACAGGCCCGCCAACAGGTTGCGGTGCCGTGGCACCCAGTTCCTGCGCTGGGCAAACTGCGGCATCATTTCGTGGTGGTGCACGATGGGTCCCGCGATCAGCTGCGGGAAGAAGCACACAAACAGCGCGTAACGCAGGAAGTCGTATTCCCGCGTGTGCCCCCGGTGGCTGTCCACCAGATATGCGATCTGCTGGAACGTGAAAAAGCTGATGGCCAGCGGCAGCACCACCTGCGGCCAGTCCAGCGACCAGCCTCCCAGTGCACTGAGGTTGTCAACAAGGAAGTTGATGTACTTGAAGTAGCCCAGCAGCGCGACATTGCCTGCAATGCCCAGCCCAAGCAAACCGCGGCGCGCATGTCTGGACCGGGCCAGCCTGGGGTTGGCCAGTTCGCTGCCGATCATGAAGTTCGCCAGCAGGCTGGCAAGCAGCAACGGCAGGTGTTCGAGTTTCCAGTAGCTGTAGAAGAACAGGCTGGCGACCACCAGCCACGCCTGGGCTGCCTTGACCCACCGCAGCCTGCAAAGGCCGAAGTACACCACCAGCGCAACCGGCAGGAACGCGAACAGGTAGACGGCCGAGTTGAACAGCATGGCGGCGCGATTATGCTGGCCCTGCTGCAGGCACTGCGTCCGGCGTGTGTGGGGACCACCCGGAAAAAAGCCCCGCACGCGGCGGGGCTGGCGTTAACCGGCGACGGGCATCACTTCGGCATGATGACCGAGTCGATCACGTGGATCACACCATTGCTGGCGGCCACATCGGTGGACACCACATTGGCGGCATCCACCTTCACGCCACCCATGGTGCTGACGGTGAGTTCGGAGCCTTGCACGGTCTTGACCTTGCCGGCTTTCACGTCGGCGGCCATCACCTTGCCCGGCACCACGTGGTAGGTCAGCACGGCGGTGAGCTTGGCTTTGTCGGCCAGCAGGGCGTCCAGGTCGGCCTTGGGAATCTTGGCGAAGGCTTCGTCGGTGGGCGCGAATACCGTGAACGGGCCAGGGCCCTTGAGCGTGTCCACCAGGCCAGCGGCCTGCACGGCCGTGACCAGGGTCTTGAACGAGCCGGCCGCGACCGCGGTATCGACGATGTCTTTGGCGTGTGCGGCGGTCAGGGCGCCGAATGCCAGCAGGGAAGCGATGAACGTCTTTTTCATGGGAACTCCTATGCGCCGATGGCGCGGGTGGGTTGAGGAAACACGGGAACAGGACAACGGGAAACGGAGAAACGCAAGCCAAGCGCGCGGCATCACCGGGCGCCGGCAGACGCGGTCATGCCGCCGGCAGCAGCACGCGGTCGATCACATGGACGACACCGTTGCCGGTGATCACATCGGCATCGACGATGGTCGACACCCGGCCGCGCGCATCGGTGATGCGCAGCTGTGCGTCGACCGTGAAGCTGCCACCTTGCAGGGTGACGATGGCTGCGCCGATCGGGATGCCGGCGCGCAGCACGCGGCCGTTGACCACGTGGTAGGTCAGCACCTGCGTGAGCAGGGCCCGGTCGGCCAGCAGCGCTTCCTTGGTTACGCCCAGCTCGGTCAACAACGCGGCAAAGGCATCGTTGGTGGGAGCGAACACGGTCAGGGGCCCTTCGACCTTGAGCGCGTTCACCAGGCCGGCAGCCACCACGGCTTCCACCAGGATGCTGAACTGCGCATTCGCCTGCAAAGTGTCGACCGTGTCGGGGCCGGGTTCGTCGTCGCTGCCGCCGCATGCCTGGAGCAGGGTTGCGCTGCCGGCGGCAGCCGCAAGTAGAAAGACGCGACGGGACGGTTGCATGGGGCCACCTTCAGAACGGGTTGATGAAGCGGGGGGCGTGAGCGACGGGTCGGCGGTCTGGCGCGAACCATCGCTGGTGCTACTGTCGTGGAGGGCGCCCCATCCTGAATAGTTTCAAAAAAGACTAATCAGTATGTAACAGAACTTATCAGTGGGGTTATCGACCTTTCCGTCAATATGCGGCACAATGCGATCCGCCGCAAAAGGTGCACCATGGACAGCCTCGCTCTCAAATCCCCCGCCGAATCCGCTCCCAAACGCAGTTTTCGCCAGCAGATGCATCTGGCGCGTGAGGACGCGATCGTCTCGGCGGTGAACCGCCTGCTTGCCGAAAAGGGGTTTGAGGCGATGACGGTCGACGAGGTGGCCGCCGAGGTGGGCATCGCCAAAGCCAGCCTCTACAAGCATTTCCCCAGCAAGGAGGACCTCGCCGCTGCCGCCATGGTGCGTGTGATGCAGCGCGCCCAGAGCTTCCTGGACGGCCTCGACACACGCCGCCCGCCGCTGGAGCTGTTGCGCGATGTGGCGCGCTGGACCATGGAAGTGCAGCTGGCGGGTGAAATGCCTTCGCTGCCCAGTGAAAATTCCAGCCTGCGCGCAGCGCTGGCCACCAACAAGCCGTATGTGGATGGCCTGATGGATGTGAGCGAACGCCTGGGTACCTGGATCACGGCGGCCCAGGCCGATGGCAGCCTGAACCCCGGGCTGCCCCCGATTGCCGTGCTCTACACGCTGTACGCCCGGGCGTGTGATCCGGTACTGGGGTTTCTGAAGGGCTCGGGTCAGTACGACAACGCGCAGATCATCGACATGGTGCTGTCGACCTGCTTCGACGGCCTGAAAAAGCGCTGAGGCGCGCAGGGCCTTGTGGTCCGGCGCGCCCCGGGACAGGTTCCTTGCCGCAGGCTGGCGGCCACCGGAACCTGAACATCAGGCAATCGGCCAATCGGCAAGTTAGCGGACCAGCAGGACCGGCACCTTGCAATGGGCCAGCACCTTGGTGGTCACCGACCCCATCACCAGGCTGCTCAGGGCGCCGTGGCCGTGGGAGCCCATGATCAGCAGATCGAACTTGCCCGAATCGGCAGCCTTGGCAATCAGGTCACCTGGCGCGCCCACCTTCTGGATCACCTGCGGCTCGATGCCGTGCCGCTTGAGGAATTTCACCACCGGCGCCGTCACCTTTTCGGCCTCGTCGGCATAGAAGCCTGCCGCAATGTCGGCGCCCACCGCTGCGCGCGCACGGGGCGGCAACGGCGTCTGCACGGTGATCAGGGTGTAGCTGTTGTGGGTGCCCAGCCACTCATCGTGCGTGGCCAGATAGGCCAGCATTTTTTTGGTGAAGCCGCTGCCGTCGACGGCGAGCAAGATTTTCATGGGATTCTCCTGGGTGTTGTCGGGACTCCGGGACCGTGTGCCGGATTGCCCGCAGTGTAGGGGGCATCAGCGCCGTGGATCTTGCGCTGGCGCAAGCCCGCAAGCCGCAGCGCGTCCCGCAGGCGGCACCTCGATCAACTGCCGGGACTGAAAGGCCGCCTGTTCGTTCTTGCTGGCATAGCCCAGCGGGTTGGCCACGATGCGGCAGCGCCCCACCTGGAGGTCCTGCGGGCAGTGCAGGTGGCCGTGCAGCCACAGGTCTGCCAGCGGCAGCCAGTCGTCCAGCGCATTGCAGAAACCGGCGGTGCCCGGGCTCAGGCCGTAGCGCGGATCGGCGCTGTGCAGCGTGGGTGCGAAATGCGTCACCACCACCGTGGGGCCGGCAAAGGGCCGACGCAGTGCCGCATGCAGCCAGTCCTGGCATTCCAGCGCGAGCGCGCGCATGGCCTCGGCATCGAACAGGCGGCCATGCCGCATGCCACCCATTTTGGACAGATAGAAGTTGGCCGCGCGAAAGGCCTTTTCGCGCTGCTTGAGCCGGCGGCTCTCGGCGCTGACCGGCTTTCCTGCGGCCTTCGCTGCCTGGCCCCCTGGCGGCGGAGGTGCCACGGTGGCCAGCGCGTCGTAGTCGCTCCACAGCGTGGTGCCGATCCAGCGCGCGCCACCGAACTCCAGCACCTCGCGTTCCAGCCAGACGATGCCCAGCCGTTCGCAGGTGGCGCGCAGGCGGGTGTGTGCCTCGTCCAGATCGAGCGCGTCGTATTCGTGGTTGCCCGGCACGAACACCACCGGCACCGGCCAGCCGGCGTACTGGGGCAGTGGTGAAAAGCGCTGCAGCCCCCAGTCGGGTTCCTCCATGGAGCTGCCGTCGGCGCGGGTCTGGTAGGAGCCAATGTCGCCGGCCAGCACGAGCAGGTCGGCGCCGGGTGCGGGCTCGGGAACGAATTGCGGGTTCGCCTCCAGGTGAAGGTCGCTCAGAAGCTGAAGATTCATGACCGCATTCTGGCGCGGTTCACCGGTGTTCAGGTTCTGTGGCCGGTGGCCGCTGGGCCAGTGCGGAGGCCAGGGCAAAGCCGCGTGCCGAGGCCATTTCCACCGCCATGCGCAGCCAGCGGTGGGCGCTGTTGTGTTCGGCCTGGCGGTGCCACAGGCTGTCCACGTGCACGGGCGGTACCGGCAGTGGCAGCTCGCGCAGCGCCAGTTCGTGTTCCATGCCGGTGGCACCCACGAAATGCCGCGGCAGCACCGTGAGCAGGTCGGTGTTGGCCACCACCCGCCCCGCCGTGAAGAACTGGTTGACGGTGAGCACCACGCGGCGCTGGCGCGACAACCCCGCCAGTGCCTCATCGACAAACCCATAGGGGCGGCCGGAAAAGCTCACCAGCAAGTGGCGTGCGGCGCAGTAGGCATCCAGTGTCAGCAAACCGTTGGCCAGCGGGTGCCCGCGCCGCATCACCACCACGTACTCGCCGTCGTACAGGCGCTGGTGTCCGAACCTGGGCGTGCTGTCCTGCAGGTGCAGGGCGCCCAGCTCGGCGATCACGCCGGGAAAGTGCCCGATCACCAGGTCGGCCGTGCCCGATTCGAGCAGGTCCCGCGGGTCGCGCGTGGTCAGGGGCAGCACCCGCAGGCTTACACCGGGCGCTTCGTCCTCCAGGATGTCGACCAGGCCCGGCACGATCTTGGCGGCGGTGGCGTCGGCCATGGCCAGCACGAAGGCATTGCTGGCCGCTGCCGGATCGAACGCGCCCGGGGCGAGGGTGGCGCGCAGGCGCTCCAGGGCGTCGCGCACGGTGGGCCACAAGGCCAGTGCGGTGGGTGTGGGTTCCACACCGTAGCCGGAGCGCTTGACCAGCTCATCGCCCAGTGCGTCGCGCAGACGCCGCAAGGCGTTGCTGACAGCGGGTTGCGTCATGGCCAGGTTGTGGGCCGCGCGGGTGAGGTTGCGCTCGGCCATGACCTCGTTGAACACGCGGAGCAGGTTCAGGTCCAGGGTGCGGAAGCTGCGTTCATTAATCACCGTTGTGAATGTAAGTCATCACAAAAATAAATTGGCAAAAGTTCAGGGTAAACCCTAGTATCGCGGTGTCCAAAAGACATTCGACACAAGGAACCGTCATGAGCACCTTCGCCAATCCCTCTCCCCTGTCCCTGCGCGCCGGCACAGTCACCGCGACCAACGCAGCCGCAGCGGCCTCCGCCGCCCGTCCAGCCGAGAGCGCGCGGGGCTTGTCCATCCTTTTGCTGGCGGCCATGGTCGCCGCCCTCGTGGTGCTGGCCGACCGCCTGATCAGCACCTGGGCCGACGGCCACCTGCTGCTTGCCTGGGTGTTCCTGTGGGTGGTGGTGTTTGCCGGCATGGCCCTGCTGGCCGACACCGCACGCACCCTCGCGGCACGCACCCTGCAGTCGCTGGACGGCTGGTCGCAAGCCCTGGCCCAGGCCCGCGCCGATGCGCGTCTGTGGTCGATTGCCCAGAACGACCCGCGTCTGATGCAGGAACTGCAGCAGGCGGTGGCCCGCGACCGTGCGGAAGCCGACGCCTCGGGCCAGGCTTACAGCGACGCGCTGGCTCCGCTGGGCATGACTCCGGACGTGGTGGCACCCGAGGCTGCCCGCGGTGGTTGGGAAGCCTTCATCGACCGCCTCGCCGAACAGCGCAGCCGCAACGTGCACCTGTATTACATCTGAGCAGACGGCCTGCCGGGCAGGCCACGTCAGCCAGAAAAAAAGCCACCGCATGTCGGTGGCTTTTTTTTCGTCTGCCGCCCGGACCGGGCAGCAGAGGGGTGGTCTTCAGGCGGCCAGCTTTTCCTGCAGCTGGGCGCGCGTTTCCAGCAGCGCGGGTGGCAGGTGGTAGGCCAGCTGCTCGAACAGCGCGTCGTGCAGCTTGAACTCTTCCTGCCAGGCGGCCTTGTCGATGCGGGTGACGGTGTCGAACTGCTCGGGCGTGAAGTTCAGGCCGTTCCAGTTCACCTCGGCGTAGGTCGGGGCCACGCCGAACATGGTCTCGGTGCCCTGGGCCTTGCCCTCGATGCGGTCGATCATCCACTTCAGCACGCGCATGTTCTCGCCGAAGCCGGGCCAGACGAACTTGCCGGCTTCGTTCTTGCGGAACCAGTTGACGCAGAAGATGGGCGGCACGGCCGCGCCACTGGCCTTGATCTTGGGTTCCATGTCCAGCCAGTGCTGGAAATAGTCGCTCATGTTGTAGCCGCAGAACGGCAGCATGGCGAACGGGTCGCGGCGCACCACGCCCTGGGCACCGAAGGCGGCGGCGGTGGTTTCCGATCCCATGGTGGCGGCCATGTAGACGCCTTCCTGCCAGGTGCGGGCCTCGGTCACCAGCGGCACGGTCGTGGAGCGGCGGCCGCCGAAGATGAAGGCGTCGATGGGCACACCGGCCGGGTCGTCCCAGGCGGCGTCCAGCGCCGGGTTGTTGGTGGCGGCCACCGTGAAGCGGGCGTTGGGGTGGGCGGCCTTGGCGCCGGTCTGCTTGGCGATTTCGGGTGTCCAGTCCTTGCCCTGCCAGTCGATCAGGTGCGCGGGCAGCTTGCCCGAGTCCTGTTCCATGCCTTCCCACCACACGTCGCCGTCGTCGGTGAGCGCCACGTTGGTGAAGATCACGTTCTCGTTCAGGCTGGCCATGCAGTTCGGGTTGGACAGCGTGTTGGTGCCCGGCGCCACGCCGAAGTAGCCGGCTTCGGGGTTGATGGCGCACAGCTTGCCGTCGGCGCGCGGCTTGATCCAGGCAATGTCGTCGCCGATGGTGGTGACCTTCCAGCCTTCGAAGCCGGCGGGGGGCACCAGCATGGAGAAGTTGGTCTTGCCGCAGGCGCTGGGGAAGGCAGCGGCCACGTGGTACTTCTGGCCTTCGGGGTTGGTCACGCCCAAGATGAGCATGTGCTCGGCCAGCCAGCCCTGGTCGCGGCCCATGTTGGAGGCGATGCGCAGCGCCAGGCACTTCTTGCCCAGCAGGGCGTTGCCACCGTAGCCCGAGCCGTAGCTCCAGATCTCGCGCGTTTCCGGGTAGTGGACGATGTACTTGGTGGTGGGGTTGCAGGGCCAGGAGGTCTTGTCGGTCTCGCCTTCGGCCAGCGGCGCGCCCACGGTGTGCATGCAGGGCACGAACTCGCCGTCGGTGCCGAGCACGTCGTACACGGCCTTGCCCATGCGGGTCATGAGCTTCTGGTTCACCACCACATAGGGGCTGTCGCTCAGCTCCACGCCGATGTGGGCAATCGGCGAGCCCAGCGGGCCCATGCTGAAGGGAATCACGTACATGGTGCGGCCGCGCATGCAGCCTTCGAACAGCGGCTGCAGCGTGGTGCGCATCTCGGCCGGAGCGACCCAGTTGTTGGTCGGGCCGGCGTCTTCCTTGCGCTGGGAGCAGATGAAGGTGCGGTCTTCCACGCGGGCCACGTCCGAGGGGTCTGACCAGGCCAGGAAGCTGCCCGGGCGTTTGGCCGGGTTGAGCTTGCGGAAGGTGCCGGCATCCACCAGCTGCTGGCAGAGCGCGTTGTATTCGGCTTCGCTGCCGTCGGCCCAGTGGATGCGTGCCGGCTGGCACAGGGCGACCATGTCGGCCACCCAGGCAATCAGCCGGGCGTTCTTCACATAGGCGGGCGGGTTCAGGGTGAGGCCCTGCATCACGGGTGAGTTCATCGAGGAAGCTCCAGAGTTTGAAAACCGGTGTGCGCCGCAGACGCCGGCAGCCGTCTCCACCTGTTGCGGTGCAGGAGACGGCATGCGTGGGGTCCCTGGTGCGAAAAATTCGGTCGGCGCTTGGGGCTGGGGCGCGGTTCGCGCGGCAGCAGCATGGCAAAAAGCGGGGCGGTGGTCCCGTTTTTTGGTCCGCGTGTCGGCCATGGGCCGCAATTTTATGAAAGCAAATTGTCAGTTACGGGCAAGTTACATGCAAAACCCGCATAACGTGATGCCTAACACAGCCGGCTCGTGCGCGATACCGGTGTTTCTGGCAACAAAAAAGCCGAGCGCCCGCGGGCCTCGGCTTTTGGTGGGAAATGCGCGGGTTCAGGCCATGAAAACGGCGATGAACGCCAGCAGGAACATCAGCACGCCGCCGGCGATGGGCAGCACGATGGGCATCATGGGAACGATGGACTCCACCACGTCCTGGGTGGCTTCTTGCGGGGCGTCGTGGTCGGCGTGGGCCATGGAATTCTCCGGAACGATGAACAGAATTCCCCAGATTTTACGGGAGACGGCGCTGACCCCGGCAACAGCGACTCAGAGCAGGGCGTAGGTGGTGCTGGCGCGGCACACGCTTTGCCCGTCGCTGGCCCCGCGGATGTCGATCTCTCCGAAGGCCAGGCTGCGCCCGGCCCGAATCACACGTGCGGTCACCAGGGCGTCCTGGCCTGACAGGGGCTTGAGGAAACTGGTGTTGAGCTGCACCGTGGTCATGGGCCGCTGGTTGCCCAGCCGGGTCACGATGGCCAGCACCATGGCGGTGTCGGCGGCAGACATCAGCGCCTGCCCGCAGACCATGCCACCCACCCGGCTCAGCTGTTCGCTGTGGGGCAGGCGCAGGGTCGCTTCGCCGTC
>JALORL010000354.1 GCA_025458915.1 Hydrogenophaga sp. | reverse complement strand
GCGGTGGCGCGCATCCAGAGCCTGCGCGCCAATTCGCAGCACAAGGAGTGGCGCGACTTCGCCATCCTGTACCGGGCCAACCACATGGCGCGGGCCTTCGAGCAGTCGCTGCGCCGCGCGCAGATTCCTTACAAGGTCTCGGGCGGGCAGAGCTTTTTCGACAAGGCCGAGATCCGCGACCTGTGCGCCTGGCTGCGCCTGCTGGTCAACAACGACGACGACCCGGCCTTCCTGCGCTCGGCCACCACGCCCAAGCGCGGCATCGGCCACACCACGCTGCAGCAGCTGGGCGCCTTTGCCACGCAGTACAAGCTCAGCCTGTTCGAAGCGCTGTTCGCCAGCTCGCTCGGCGCGGCATTGCCGGCGCGTGCGGTGGCCACGCTGCACGAATTCGGCCGTGCGGTGAACGATCTGGAATACCGCGCCCGCCACACCGTGGGGCATGCAGCGGCACGCGCCTTTCTCACCGAATGGCTCAAGGACATCGCCTACGAAAAGCACCTGTACGAGAGCGAAGACAACGAAAAGGTCGCGGCCGCGCGCTGGACCAACGTGATGGACTTCTGCGACTGGGTGGCCGGGCGCTGCGGCGGCCAGATCGAGGACGAGGCCGGCGTGCAGGTGGAAACCGAACGGAAGTCTCTTTTGGAAGTGGTGCAGACCATCGCGCTGATATCCACGCTGAGCGAACGCGAACAGGACCAGAACGTGGTCACGCTTTCCACCCTGCACGCGTCCAAGGGCCTGGAGTGGCCGCACGTGATGCTGGTGGGGGTGAACGAAGGCCTGCTGCCGTTCAAGATGGACGAAGAAAGCAACCGCGACGCCAGCGCCGAGAGCCTGGCGCTGCGTCTGCAGGAAGAGCGCCGGCTGATGTATGTGGGCATCACCCGCGCTCAAGCGCCGCAAGAAGGGCCGCGAAAGCGTGCCCGGGCAGGCCAGCCGCTTCATCCAGGAAATGGCACTCGACCAGGCCACGGTCAGGGAAGACCCACGCGAGAAGCTGCGCGCCCTGCGCGCCGAATTCGCCCAGCGCGCCACCGAACAGGCCGCCATCAAGGCAGAAACGCCATGAACCCTTCCACCCCGAGGCAACACCACCACCGCGCACGCCGCTGGGCGGCAGTGGGCGTGCTGGTGCTGACCTGCGGGTTGGTCCCTGCACAGGTACCCGCCACCGCCTGCGACAGCGCAGACCTGGCGCCCAACCAGCTCTGGGGCCGCTGGGTGCTGACCCTGTGGCCAGAGGGTGGATCGGCCGGGCAGCCCACGGCACGCGGCCTGGTGCAGTTCGAGCGCCACCCCGAATTCGCCGGCAGCGTGCGCGGCCAGCTGGTGGCCCAGCCCGGCCTGGGCGAGCGCCTGCTGTCGGGCGATGCCGTGGACGGTGAGTTCGTGCTCGACGAGTCCGAAGACGGCGTGGCCATCAGCGCGGTCTGGACGGCCCGGGTGGAGCCCACCGACTGTGGCCAGCGGCTGCAGGGCATCCGGCGGCCGGCCGAGAACCGGCCGGCCCACGAAGTGCCGCTGCGCTTCGAACTGCGCAAAGAAGCGGGCTGGCAGTGAGCGACACGGCCGCTGCCGACAGCGAACTGCCGCTGCCGCTGGTGCTGGCCCTGCCGCTGGTGCTGGCCGGGCCCATCCTGCGGCGGCTGGAAGCCCGCCGGCTGGTGTTCTGGCTGGCCACGCGCGCGCCGGTGCGTGTGCGCCTGACGCTGGACACCGGCGAGGCCCACGGCGCACTCCCGCCAGTGTTCGAACCCGAGCCCGGCAGCGCAGGGTGCCAGACCATGCACGCGGGCGCCGGCCTGCACATTCTGCTCATTGACCTGGCGCTGCCGGACGACCTGCCGGCCCACCGCTGGACCGGCTACGAACTGGCCCTGCAGACGCTGGACACCCCGGAAGCCTGCTGGCAGGACTGGCGCACCTGGGCGCCCGATCTGTGCTACCCCGGCCGGTCATCGCCCGGATTCGTGTTCCAGCCGCGCGTGGCCGCGCTGTTGCACGGCTCCTGCCGCAAGCCCCACCACCCCCAGGGCGACGGTCTGGTGGTCGCCGACCGTCTGCTCATGCACCGGGTGAAAGCGCTGCGCAAACCGGCACCGGCCGCTGCCGCCGGCAACGACGACACCGCCTGGCCCGCCCTGCTGCTGCTCACCGGCGACCAGATCTACGCCGACGACGTGGCCGGCCCCATGCTGCGCGCCATCCACCGGCTGATCGAGAAACTGGACATGCCGGTCGAGACGCTGCCCGGCGTGGGGAGCGCCGGTGTGCACACCGCCGCCGACCTGCCCGGCCACCCCGACGGCTACTACCGGCGCGAAAAGCTGCTGCCCAGCCACAAACGCCAGCGTGCCTTGATCGAGGTGCTGTTTGGCGGCGTGGAGAAACCGGTGTTCACCACCGACAGCGCGCACAACCACCTGATCACGCTGGCCGAAGTGCTGGCCATGTATCTGCTGGTGTGGTCGCCGGCAGCCTGGCCGAGTCTGGACCTGGAGCCCCCGGACGGCCTGGACGCAGCACTGCTGGCGAAGTACCGGCAGGAACGCCAGCGCATCGAAGACTTCGCCGCCGGCCTGCCGGCCGTGCGCCGGGTCATGGCCCATGTGCCGGTGGCCATGATCTTCGATGACCACGACATCACCGACGACTGGAACCTCAGCCGCGACTGGGAAGAGGTCGCCTACGGCCATGCATTCTCCAAGCGTGT
>JALORL010000029.1 GCA_025458915.1 Hydrogenophaga sp. | reverse complement strand
GTTGAACAGGTTGGTTTCCAGGAAGATCTGGCCGTCGGTGATCGAGATCACGTTGGTCGGCACGAAGGCGGACACGTCGCCGGCCTGCGTTTCGATGATGGGCAGGGCGGTCAGCGAACCGGTCTTGCCCTTGACCTCACCCTTGGTGAAGGCTTCGACGTAGTCGGCGTTGACGCGGGCAGCGCGCTCGAGCAGACGGCTGTGCAGATAGAACACGTCGCCGGGGTAAGCTTCACGGCCCGGGGGACGGCGCAGCAGCAGCGAGACCTGGCGGTAGGCAACGGCCTGCTTGGACAGGTCGTCGTACACGATCAGCGCGTCCTGGCCGCGGTCGCGGAAGTACTCGCCCATGGTGCAGCCCGAGTAGGCCGACAGGTACTGCATGGCGGCGGACTCGGAGGCCGAGGCGGCGACCACGATGGTGTACTCCATGGCGCCAGGGCACGCACCACGTTCTTGATGGACGACGCCTTCTGGCCGATGGCGACGTACACGCAGGTCATGTTCTGACCCTTCTGGTTGATGATCGCGTCGATGGCGACGGCGGTCTTGCCGGTCTGACGGTCACCAATGATCAGCTCGCGCTGACCGCGGCCGACGGGCACCATCGAGTCGATCGACTTCAGGCCGGTCTGCACAGGCTGGTCCACCGACTTGCGTGCGATCACGCCGGGAGCAACCTTCTCGATCACGTCGCTCAGTTTGGCGTTGACCGGGCCCTTGCCGTCGATGGGCTGACCCAGCGCGTTCACCACGCGGCCGATCAGTTCGGGGCCGACAGGAACTTCCAGAATGCGACCCGTGCACTTGACGGTATCGCCTTCGGAGATGTGCTCGTATTCACCCAGAATCACGGCGCCGACAGAGTCGCGCTCAAGGTTCAGGGCCAGGCCGAAGGAGGGCACGCCATCCTTGTTGGCCGGAAATTCGAGCATCTCGCCCTGCATCACGTCGGACAAACCGTGCACGCGCACGATGCCGTCTGTCACGGACACCACGGTGCCCTGGTTGCGCACATCGGCTGAAGCCGAAAGGCCTTCGATGCGGGACTTGATCAGTTCGGAGATTTCGGCGGGATTGAGTTGCATGACTCTTTCCTTCTTTCGTTAGGGGTTTGCGTGCCTGAACATCGGCCTCAGGCCGTCAGGGCAACTTTCATCTGTTCCAGGCGGGCTTTGATCGACGTGTCGAGCACCTCGTCACCCACCACCACACGAATACCGCCGATGAGCTCGGGCTGGAGTTCGACCTGGAGGTTGAGCTTGCGTCCGAAACGCTTTTCCAGAACACCAGACAGGTCTGCCAACGCAGCGGCATCCAGCGGAAATGCGCTGTGGACCACGGCATCAAACGTGCCCTGCCGCGCATTCTTCAGGGCCCGGAACTGGGCCGCGATCTCAGGGAGTGCACTCAGGCGACCGTTCTCGATCACGGCCCGCAGGAAGTTCTGCCCACTGGCATCGAGGCCTGTCTTCATCACACCGGTCACCAGGGTGTACACCTGATCAGCCGTCGACTTCGGGTTGTCGGCGAACTGGCGCAGCTGCTCGTTGGCAGCCACGGCAGCCAGCTCATCCAGCCAGTCGGACGCGCCGGCCGCACCGCTGCCGGCGGCCTGGAACAGCGCTTCCGCATACGGGCGGGCAATGGTGGCGATTTCAGCCATGGATGTCCTTTGATTGCCGTGCGGGTTGAGATCAGAGTTCGGTCTTCAGGCGATTGAGCAAGTCGGCATGCACGCTGGCATTGACTTCCTTGCGCAGAATCTGCTCTGCACCCTTCACCGCCAGCGCAGCCACCTGTTCGCGCAGCTGCTCGCGGGCCTTGACGACCTGTGCCTCTGCTTCCTGACGGGCCGCGGCAACGATCTTCGTCGCCTCGTCGCTTGCCCGCGCCTTGGCTTCCTCGATCAGGGTCTGCGCCCGCCGTTCTGCGTCGGCCAGACGGGTGGCAGACTCGTTGCGCGATTTGCTCAACTCCTCTTCAACCCGCTTGTTGGCCACGGCCAGCTCGGACTTGGCCTTTTCGGAGGCAGCCAGCGGGGGCCACACGAATTTCATCGTGAACCACACCAGGATCGCAAAGACGATGGCCTGCGCAAAGAGGGTTGCATTGATATTCATCGCAACGCCTTTCTGTGTGTTGACAAGAGTGATGACGCACCAGCCGCGGGCAGACCCAACCTGGGTGGCGCGCGGTTCGAACCGTCACGCCGCATGGCCTGCCAGGCCAGCAAACCCACTTACAGCGTGAAGGGGTTGGCGAACGCGAACAGCAGTGCGATGGCCACACCGATCAGGAAGGCAGCGTCAATCAGGCCGGCCAGAATGAACATCTTGGTCTGCAGGTCGTTCATCAGCTCGGGCTGACGGGCCGAGGACTCGAGGAATTTGCCGCCCATCAGCGCGATGCCGATGGAAGCGCCAATGGCACCCAGACCGACGATGAGACCGCAAGCCAGTGCGACGAGACCCAGAACGTTTTCCATGTTGACTCCTGTTGAGATGGAAGTGAGTTGAAAAAGAAGAAAGGAACGAGAGTGAAACCCGAGCGCTGCGCGTCAGCGAGCGTCAGTGCGCATCATGGGCCTGCCCCAGATAGATCAGGGCCAGAGTCATGAAGATGAAAGCCTGCAGGGTGATGACCAGGATGTGGAACAACGCCCAGATGGTGCCGGCGATCAGATGCCCGACGAAGAACAGGGCTCCGCTGAACGAAAGGGCAGCAAAACCACCCAGCAGCGCAATCAGCATGAACACCAGCTCGCCCGCGAACATGTTGCCAAACAACCGCATGCCGTGGGAGACCGTCTTGGCCACGAACTCGATCATTTGCATCAGGAAATTGATCACCCCCAGCAGCAACGCCCAGAACGGGTTCTTGCTTGTGCCGAACGGCGCAGTCACCAACTCGTGGGACCAGCCACCGAGTCCCTTGATCTTGATGTTGTAGAAGAGGCACATCAGCAACACCGACACCGACAGCCCCAGGGTGGTGGACAGATCGGCAGTGGGCACGACGCGCATGTAATCTTTCATGCCGAACACCGCATGAAGACCGGAGTCGTTGTGGTCATTCACGAAAGGAATGCCATGCGCCCAGATGAAGGGGAGCAGGTCCACCGGGATGAGGTCCATGAAGTTCATCATGAAGACCCAGCAGAACACCACAAGCGCCATGGGAGCAATCAGCTTGCGGCTCTGCGCGTTGTGGATCACGCCCTTGGCCTGCGTATCGACCATCTCGACCAGGAGTTCGACGAATGCCTGGAAGCGCCCAGGCACACCTGCGGTGGCCTTGCGGGCTGCAGACCACAGAAACCAGCAGACCAGGATGCCCAGAACAATGTTCACCACCACCGAGTCGATGTTGACGATCGAGAAGTCGACGATCTGCGTCTGCTTCTCGGTCGACAAATGGCCGAGGTGATGCCGGATGTATTCGCCAGGGGTAGGGCCAGCGCCTTCAGTAGCCATGTTCGTTCACACCAATCCACCGTTAATTGCCATTCGATCGACCGGTTTGGGCCTTGAACCCGAACCAGTACACCTTGAGAGTCAACACCAGCCCAAGCAGCAGCCCCGGCCAGCTCAGGTCAGGCACCACCGCAGGCGCCGACCACAACATGCCGACCGCCAACAGGATCTTGACGCCTTCCCAGAGCAGGAAACCCGCAAACGCCGCCTGGGCAAAACCCGACAGCCAGCGGGCAATTGCACTCGATGTGATTCCGTAGACCATCAAAGCCGAAGGAATCACCACCGAAGCCGCACCGTACAGAACCGACCAACCCACCGACACCGACTGCGACCACAGCCAGGCAATCAGCGATGCCGACGACCCCACCAGCAACTGCCACCCCACCAGGCGCCACAGCGATACCGCCGGCTGCCTGGCACGCCACTGCTGCGCTTCCTCGCGCGTCAGTGGCTTGAAATCCTCTTGCTGCGACCCATCTTCCCAGTCGTTCGTCGCGTTGTTGTCTGCCATGGACCGTGCCTGGTGAGTGGGGGTCATGGTGGATTGCGCGCGAGTTACAACTTTGAACATCTTCGCAAAGCCGCCCATTATACGTAGAAACCCGAGCCCTCCGTCAAGCCGACAGGGTGAAGACGGCGGGATTTCGGTCGCGGTTCGATAATCAGGCGATGACCACATCCGAACAGCGCCCGGCCCCCGGCATTGCCGAATCCTTGTGTTACCTCAACGGCTCGTATCAGCGCCTGTGCGACGCCAGGATCAGCGTGATGGACCGCGGCTTCATTTTTGGAGACGGTGTCTACGAAGTGCTGCCGGCATACGGCGGCCGCATTTTCCGTTTCGACGAACACATGGACCGGCTGAACCGGTCTCTTGCCGAGCTGCGGATGGGCAACCCGCTGGACAAGGCGCAGTGGCTGGATATCGCGCGGCGCCTGATCGCATCCCTCGTCGACACCACCGGATCCGCGAACCAACTCATCTACATCCAGGTCACACGCGGCGTCGCACCGCGCGACCATGCGATGCCCAAAAACCTGCCGCCGACCGTGTTCGTGATGGCCTCCGAGATGCGGCTGGCCACGGCGGCGCAGCGGGAGCTTGGCGTGGCGTGTGTGAGCGCAGACGATTTCCGCTGGGAGAAAGCGCACATCAAGACCACCAGCCTGCTGGGAGCGGTGTTGTCGCGCCAGATCAGCGCGGACGAAGGGGCGGTGGAAACGGTGATGTTTCGCGACGGCTACCTCAGCGAAGCGGCGGCCAGCAATGTCTGGGTGGTGAAGGACGGTGTTGTTCTGGGGCCCCCCAAGGACCATCTCGTGCTGGAAGGCATTCGCTTCGGCTTGATCGAGGACATCTGCCGGGAAGAAGGCATCCGGTTCGAACTGCGACGCATCTCGCGCGACGAGGTGCGACAGGCCGACGAGCTGCTGCTGTCCTCGGCCACGAAAGAGGTGTTGCCCATCACCCGGCTGGACGGAGAAGCGGTCGGTCATGGATCGGGCAAAGGACTGCCTGGACCGATCTACCAGCGGCTTTACGCGGGCTACCAACGGGCCAAGCAGGCCCAGTGCCTCTGATTCTGGAGTACCAGCCATGAACCTGCCCAACGACATTCCACCCGAGCGGTCGCTGATCGAGTACCCGGTGCGTTTTCCGATCAAGGTGATGGGCGCCAACACCACCGAGTTTCATGCAGCCATGGTGCACATCGCCCGCGCTTTCGAGCCCGCATTCGACCCCGGTTCGGTCGAACAACGGCCGAGCAAGGCCGGCAACTACATGGGCCTGACGCTGGCGGTACACGTCACAAGCAGGGAGCAACTGGACGAGCTCTACCGCACCCTCACGAGCCACCCGCTGGTGAAGTACGTGCTCTGAGTCCGGTACCTGCGACCTGCCTGCCATGCTGATCCGCCCACTTGGCCGCGCCGAATACCTGCCCACCTTCGAGGCCATGCAGGCGTTCACACAGGAGCGCGACCGGACAACACCGGACGAGCTCTGGCTGTGCGAACACCCGCCGGTGTTCACCCAGGGACTCGCAGGGCGCGACGACCACATCCTGCGGCCGGGCGACATTCCGGTCGTGAAGACCAACCGGGGCGGTCAGGTGACCTACCACGGGCCAGGCCAGGTGGTGGCCTATCCGCTGCTGGACCTGCAGCGTGCCGGCTATTACGTCAAGGAATACGTGTACCGGGTGGAAGAGGCCGTCATCCGCACACTGGACCACTTCGGGGTGACCGGTCACCGGGTGGCGGGTGCTCCCGGCATTTACGTGCGTCCGAACGATCCCTCCAGCCATGCTGCGCTGGCGCAACGACCACAGCGGCGGGAAGCTGGCTCGCCGGCACCCGACCCCGACTTTGCCGGATTGAGCAAGGTTGCTGCACTCGGCATCAAGGTGAGCCGGCATTGCACCTACCATGGCGTGTCGTTGAATGTGGCGATGGATCTGGAGCCCTTCAGACGCATCAACCCTTGTGGCTACGCGGGTCTGCAGACTGTGGACCTTTCTACAATCGGCGTGCAGGTGCCCTGGGACGAAGTGGCCCGGGTCCTGAGCGAGAAGCTCGTTGCCACGCTGTCCCCCTGAACCCAACTGCGCCGCTGGCGCTCCTGCCATGACCCGCCAAGAATTTCCTCACGATGCCGCCGCCCGGGTTGCGTCCGACACCGTAAGGGCCGCGCAGCCCGCCGCATCGTACGACCCCAGCGCCAAGCAGAAAAGCCAGGCCAAGACCGCACGCATTCCCATCAAGATCGTACCGGCCGAAGTGCTCAAGAAGCCCGAATGGATTCGCGTCAAGGCCGGCAGCCCCACCACGCGCTTCTACGAAATCAAAGACATCCTGCGCGCCAACAAACTGGTGACGGTGTGCGAGGAAGCCAGTTGTCCTAACATCGGCGAATGCTTCGGCAAGGGCACGGCCACCTTCATGATCATGGGCGACAAATGCACCCGCCGCTGCCCATTCTGCGACGTCGGCCACGGCCGCCCCGACCCGCTGGATGCGGACGAACCGGTCAATCTCGCGAAGACGATTGCGCAGCTCAAACTCAAGTATGTGGTGATCACCAGCGTGGACCGCGACGATCTGCGCGATGGCGGCGCAGGCCACTTCGTGGAGTGCATCCGTCAGACGCGGGCCCTCTCGCCCGACACCACCATCGAGGTGCTGGTGCCCGATTTCCGCGGCCGCGACGACCGTGCGCTGGACATCCTCAAGGCCGCGCCGCCCGATGTGATGAACCACAACCTGGAGACCGTGCCACGCCTGTACAAGGAAGCGCGCCCGGGCTCGGACTACGCCTTCAGCCTGAACCTGCTCAAGAAGTTCAAGGCGCTGTTCCCGCACGTGCCCACCAAGAGTGGCCTGATGGTCGGTCTCGGTGAGACGGACGAGGAAATCCTGCAGGTGATGCAGGACATGCGCGCGCACAACATCGACATGCTCACCATCGGGCAGTACCTGTCGCCCAGCGGCCACCACCTGCCGGTGCGGCGCTACGTGCACCCCGACACCTTCAAGATGTTCGAAGCCAGGGCCTACGAGATGGGTTTCACCCATGCCGCCGTGGGCGCCATGGTGCGCAGCAGCTACCACGCCGACCAGCAGGCACATGGCGTGCTCGAATCGCTGGCGAAGTGAAATGTACGTGGGCTTGCACGGCGACTTGAGCGTGCGGGCCTATGGCGCCTCGCCTGGCAGCCACGACCACGCGCACTTCCAAATCCTTGTCGGGTTGGACGGTGTCCTTGAGCTGGAGGTCGCTGGCCGCAGCCAGCGCATCGGTGCAGGCGACGGCTGCGTGATTCCCCCGGGCGAGCGGCACGACTTCGAATCGCGCGCCGGGGCGCACTGCCTGGTGGTCGACAGCCAGGCCGCCGGCTGGAGCCGCGTGGGTCAGACCCCGAACGAGGCCACACGAACGCTCGCGCGTTACCTGGCTGAAGCCTGTAGCCGGGCGCTCCCACGCGCGTTGATGCTCGGTCCGGCCTTGCTGCTGGAGAGCTGGCAGCCGACGCCCGCGATGCCATTGCGGCCGCGGCGCTCCATCGACTGGACTGCGCTCGCCGACTGGGCACGCGCCCACTGGGCCAGCCGTGACATCGCGGTGGCGGATCTTGCGGCGCGTGTGCACCTGAGCCCGGCGCAGTTCGCAGCACGCTGCCGCAGTGAACAAGGCCTCAGCACCCAGCAATGGCTGCGCGGCCTGCAACTCGACCACGCCGAAGCGCTGCGCGCGCAAGGCATGAGCGTCGCCGATACTGCCCGGCGCAGCGGCTACCGTTCGCCATCAGCGCTCACGGCCGCTCTGCGGCGCCGTGTCCGCTGAACCCGCCCAGCACGCTGGGCGCCCATCCCCCGCGCTGCGCGATGACAGACCCGCGTCCCGCGACGAAGCGCCGCGCCATGATCGCCACATGAATCCTGCCAACCTGTACGCCCTGGGCGCCATCGCGCTGTGGGCCTCGCTCGCGGCGCTGGGCGTTTCGCTGGCGCACGTGCCGCCGTTTCTGCTCACCGGCCTTGCGTTGCTGGTCGGCAGCCTGATTGCGCTGCCACTCTCCCGCTTTGACCTGCGCCAGTGGCGGCTGCCTGCATCCACCCTTGCACTGGGCGTATACGGCCTGTTCGGCTACCACCTGCTGTTCTTCATTGCGCTGCGGTTTGCGCCGCCGGTACAGGCCAACCTGGTGAACTACCTTTGGCCTCTGGGGATCGTGGTGATGGCGCCGCTGTTCCTGCCCGGCGTGTCGCTCACGGCGAAGCATCTGCTGGCGGCCTTGCTGGGCTTCGCGGGTGCAGCGCTGGCCATCCTGGGCCGCAGCACAGACGGCGCAGCCGCGGTGTGGGCCTGGGGCTACCTTCCCGCAGCGGGCTCGGCTTTCATCTGGGCAAGCTATTCCTTGCTGACCCAGCGCGTGCAGTCGTTTCCCACCGCAGCCATCGGCAGTTTTGCTCTGGTTTCCGGGGTGCTGTCGCTGCTGTGCCATGCCCTGCTGGAGCCGGCGGTGACCCTGTCCGGGCGCGACTGGGGGCTGATCCTGCTGCTGGGCCTGGGCCCGCTGGGTGGGGCATTTTTCCTTTGGGATGCGGCGCTGAAGCGAGGCGATGCGCGGCAGATCGGGGTGCTAAGTTTCATCACCCCTCTGCTGTCGACCGTGATCCTGCTCTGGCTGAGCCGTGAGCCGCCCAGCTTGTCGGTGGCCATGGCAGCCTGCATGATCGTGACGGCCGCCGTGCTGGCAACCTGGAAGCCCAGACCCCGCAGCGCGGACTGAGGTCCAGACAACGCCCGGCGCCCTGCGAGCCCCCTGGCGGCAATGGAATCAGTCGGTCATCAGGGCCGCCGGATCTTCGGCGCTGAGTACGGTCTGCGCCCAGGTCTGCAGCCGGGAAGTGTCGCAGCGCAGGATCTGCTGCTTGACGGCCAGGATCTGCGAAGGGTGCATGGAAAAGCTGCGCAGCCCCAGGCCCAGCAGCAGGCGGGTCATGCTCACATCCCCAGCCATTTCGCCGCACACGCTGACCGTCTTGCCCTGGGCCTGGCACTGCGCAATGGTGCCGGCGATCAGCTGCAGCACCGCCGGATGCACCGGGTCGTAGAGATGGGACACCGACTCGTCGGCCCGGTCGATGGCCAGGGTGTACTGGATCAGGTCGTTGGTGCCGATGGACAGGAAATCGAAATGGCGCAGAAACAGCGGAATGGTGAGCGCTGCCGCCGGGATCTCGATCATGGCGCCGATGCGCACCGGACCATGTACCGCACCACGCGCATCGAGCTGCTCGCGGGCCTTGTCGATCAGCGACAGCGTCTGACGGATTTCGCCAGCGTGCGCGAGCATCGGAATGAGCAGATTGACCGATCCATGTGCCGCAGCACGCAGGATGGCACGCAGCTGCACGAGAAACATGGCGGGCTCGGCCAGGCTCCAGCGGATGGCGCGAAGCCCCAGGGCCGGGTTGAGGTGGTCATCGGCTGCCCGGGTGCCGCGGTCCAGGGGCTTGTCCGCACCCACGTCGATGGTGCGGATGGTGACGGGCAACCCCTGCATGCCTTCGACCGCCCGCCGGTAGGCGTGGTACTGCTCTTCTTCATCGGGCAAGCGGCCATTGCGGCCCATGAACAGAAACTCGCTGCGGAACAGGCCAACCCCGACCGCTCCGGCCTTGAGGGCTCCAGCCGCGTCCTCGGGCTGTTCGATGTTGGCCAGCAGCTCGATGCGCTGACCGTCCAGCGTGATGGCCGGCGTGTTCTTCAGGCGGGACAGGCGCTCGCGCTCGATTTCGCCCTGGCGCTGCTTGGCGCCGTACTCGGCCAGCAGAACCGGCGACGGATCGACCAGCACCACCCCGGCATCGCCATCGATGATGACCCAGTCGTCCTGCCGGATCACCTGGCTGGCCGAGCGCGCACCCACCACGGCGGGAATGTCCATGCTGCGCGCGACGATCGCGGTATGGCTGGTCTTGCCTCCCACGTCGGTGACAAAGCCGGCGAACACGCTCTGTTTGAACTGCAGCATGTCGGCCGGCGAGAGGTCGTGCGCAATCAGCACCAGAGGTGCGTCGGCGGCGGGGTCGACCGGGCTGCGTGTGTCGTTGGCGCCTGCCGGTGCCGCCACCGGCGAGGACACCCCGTGCATGACCCGCAGCATGCGCTCGACCACCTGCTCCAGGTCGGCCTTGCGCTCGCGCAGGTAAGGGTCTTCCATTTCGTCGAACTGGCGCGCAATCACCTCGAGCTGCGTGGTCAACGCCCACTCGGCGTTGTAGTGACGTTCCTGGATCCAGAATTTCACACCGCTGATCAGTTGCTCGTCTTGCAGCAACATGAGGTGCACATCAAGGAGTGCAGCGAGCTCCGGGTGGGCATCGTGGGAACCGAGGTCGTGCAGGCTGTTCTGCACGCGGCCGATTTCTTCAGCCACCACATTGCGTGCAGCCCGCAACCGCTCCACTTCGGCCGGACACTGGTCAACCGGCACGTAGTAGTGCGCCACATCGAGCCGGCTGGAAGAAACAATGACCGCCCGACCGATCGCCACACCGCGTGAAACCGCCAGTCCGTGAACGGCAAAGCTCATGGCAATGCCTCGGCGTTGGCCGGATGAGAAGGCATCCGGCAACAAGCCAGCCGCACTCGGGCCATGGTCATTCGCCCTCCCCGAACCGGTCCTGGATGAGCGCGACCAGCGCATCCATGGCGGCCTGTTCGTCAGGACCCGTGGTTTCGATCTCCACCGTGCTGCCCAGGCCGGCGGCCAGCATCATCACACCCATGATGCTCTTGGCGTTGACGCGGCGATCGCCCCGCGCCATCCAAACCTCGCTGACAAAGCCGCCTGCCAGCTTGGTGAGTTTGGCCGAGGCGCGTGCGTGCAGCCCGAGCTTATTGCTGATGGTCACGGTGGTCTTGATCATGCGAGGTTCTTCGGGCCTGGTTCTGCGGAGCGGTGACGGCCACCTGGATGACGCCCTGCGTGGCACCGATCATGGCGCGCGAAACCAGCGCATCCAGCGACTCATGGCGGTACGACACGGTGCGCAGCAGCATCGGCAGGTTCACACCGGTGATGAGCTTGGAACGCACGCCGTCGATCAGCTTTTGGGCCACGTTGCACGGGGTCGCACCGAACACATCGGTCAGTACCAGCATCTGCGGGTGCACGGACTGGCGCGCGAGCATGCGCGCTTGCTGCAGGGTTTCTTCCGGCGGCATGTTGGGTTGAACGTCCAGGGCCGTGACAGCGTCGGCAGCGTCTGGAAACACATGCAGCACGCACTGCCGCAAAGCCGAGGCCAGAGGCGCGTGAGCGATGATCAGGATGCCGTTCATGACATGAGTTTAGGGCAATGCCAACCGCTTTTCAGGACCTGCACGCGGTCCCGCTGCGGGCGCCTCAGGCCATGACCAGCGGCGCCGGGCGGCGGTAGGCGCGCCAGAAGGCAGCGTATGCGGCCACGCAGCACAGCCCGAACAGGCCCACCGCGCCACGATAACGCGCCACTTCGTCCCAGCCCATTACGACCAGCGCCTCGATCAGCAGGCCGATGCCCCACTGCACCACGAACACCCCCGCAAAAATGGCAAGGTTGTAAGCGGACAGCGCCCGCCCGGCCGCCTGGGGCGGCAAGGCCAGTGCCACGGCCGGCTGCGACAGGGATACAAAGGTGCTGCTCACACAGAACAGGGCCCACAACAGCCACCCGGCCCGCGGACCCAGATAAACGATGAGTGCCAGAACCACAAAACTCGTCGGCAAGCCCCAGGCAATCAACCGCTCAGGGGCCAGACCCCGCCGGGCCAGATGCGGGTTGACCACCCCCCAAAGCCAGAACGCGCACAGCATCGACAGATTGATGCCGAACAGGCCGGCCGCCGCCTGCTCCGGCGTGTAGCCCGCCACCTTCACCATCCAGGGGCCCGCCCACAGCGTCTGCACCGCCACCATGCCGCCGTAGTTCACGAAGCCGATGGGCAGCATCTGCCGGAAGTAAGGGTTCCGCCAGATTGCGCCGTATCCCATCGCCGGCGCAGGCGAAGGTCCGGCAGCCCGTGCCGGACCTTCGCCAGTCTGCCAGGCCGGCACTGCGGCGGCGATCGCCACCATGGACAGCGCGATCAGCGCCGCCAGCAGCCAGAACAGCCCACGCCAGCCCGTGAGGGGCATCAGCCATTGAACCGGCAGCGTGGCGGCCACCATGCCCAGGGACCCCGTCATGAGCATCCATGAGTTCGCGCGCAGCTGTGTGGCCGGAGTCAGCCAGCGGCGGTAGCCCGTGAGCGGTGCCATCAGGCAGGCACTGACTCCCATACCGGTCAGCACCCGAGCCGCCAGCAGCGCCGCAAAACTGTTGGCCATGGCGAACGCCGCACACCCCAGAACGGCCACGGTCAGGAACCCGAGAATCACCTTGCGCGGCCCGTGCCGGTCCAGCCAGCTGCCCAGTGGAAGCTGGGTAAGGGCGAAACCGAAAAAATAGCCCCCCGCCAGCAACCCGAGGTCGCCGGCGCTCAGCGACAGTTCAACACTGAGGGTGGGGGACAGCGTGGCGGTGATGGCGCGCACCAGGGCCGACAGGAAGTACGCCAATGCGAAAGCAAGAAACACGATCACGGCTGCACGCTGCCCGAGGACGGCGGTGCCGGAAGTCGATGCTGGCAGGGTCATGGAAGTCTGAGGCCTTCGAAGAAGGTGGTGAGTACCGCGGGCTGGAGGCGTGGGCCGTAGACCGCCGCCTGGTACACCTGACGTCCTCTGGCGAAGTACACCGCCTGCACCAGCACCGGTTCGCCCCTCGGGTCTTTGCCACTGGCTTGGGTGGACACTGCATGGGAGGCCCCTGGCACGTTGATCTCGGGGTTTGCAGTGCCTCCTGTGGCCTGCGCGGCGTCCGCACGCAGGGCGGTGAGGGTTCCGCTGCGCCAGGCCTCCAGGGCGGCCATCGAATGGCTTTCCTGGGGCAGCTCGGCCCACGCCACGGCAAAGGTCATCCCCCCCGTTTCGCAACTGTGCATGTGCAGTGTCGTCGGTGATCCGGCCAGCGCCAGGCTGCGCTCGGCGGTATCGGGTTTGCAGGGCATCAGGGCCTGCAGCGGTGTATTGACCGGGCGAAGGTCGCGCCAGTTGAACGTGGGGCTGCACCCGGCGAGGAGCATCGCTACGGTCAGAAACGCGGTGCGGCAGCGCGGAACGCAGGCGGTGGAGGCAACCAGAGACGACACGGCGTGAACAGGGATCGAATGGATTTGGACCACAGTGACAGACCGGGTCGTGCGGGTCGAGGACAATCGGGGCATGAACGCTCTGGATGGTATCCGCATACTTGACTTGTCCCGCGTGCTGGCAGGCCCCTGGTGCACCCAGACCCTGGCGGACCTGGGTGCCGACGTCGTCAAGGTGGAGCGCCCTACGGGACCCCACCACCCCGGAGGAGACGATACGCGGGGATGGGGCCCGCCCTTCCTGCGCGACCGCGACGGGCAGGACACGGCCGAGGCCGCGTACTACCTGGGCGCCAACCGCAACAAGCGCTCCATCACCTGCGACATTGCCCGCCCCGAAGGCCAGGGCCTCATTCGCGATCTGGCGCGCCACGCCCATGTGGTCGTGGAGAACTACAAAGTGGGCGACATGGCCCGGTACGGCCTCGACTATGCCAGTCTGAGCGCCATCAACCCTGCTCTGGTGTACTGCTCGATCACCGGCTTCGGGCAGACCGGTCCGTACAGGGAGCGCGCCGGCTACGATTTCGCCATCCAGGCCATGGGCGGCCTGATGAGCATCACCGGTGAACGCGATGCGTTGCCTGGTGGTGGTCCGCAAAAGGTGGGTGTTGCGGTGGCCGATCTCTTCACCGGCCTGTACGCCACCGTGGCCATCCAGGCGGCCTTGCGGCACGCCGAGCGCACCGGTCAGGGCCAGCACATCGACATGGCCTTGCTGGACACACAAGTGGCCATGCTTGCCAACCTGGGGGCGAATTACCTGGTTCGCGGCCGGGAAGACGGCAAGGTGCCCGGGCGTGCAGGCAATGCCCATGCAAACATCGTTCCGTACCAGGTGTTCGAGGTGGCGCCGGACGCAGCGGGTCAACCACAGCACATCATTCTGGCTGTCGGCAACGACGGCCAGTTTGCCAAGTTCTGTGATGTGGCCGGACGGCCTGAACTTTCGCTGGACCCCCGGTTTTCCCGCAACCAGGACCGGGTGCGCAACCGCGCGGTGCTGGTGCCCTTGCTGGAAGACCTGCTGAAGCAGCGCGGCAAGGCGCAATGGCTGTCCGCGCTGGAAGCTGCCAAGGTGCCCTGCGGGCCCATCAACAACCTTGCCGAGGTATTTGCCGATCCCCAGGTGCAGGCGCGGGGCATGGTGCACCGCTGGCAGCACCCGATGACCGATGCACTGGACCTGGTGGCCAGCCCGATCAAGCTGAGCGCGACGCCCGTGCGCACAGACCTCGCGCCCCCCCTGCTTGGCCAGCACACGGACGAGGTGCTGCAACAGTGGATTGGCGCGCCGGAAGAGCAACGCGCTGCTTGGCGTGCTCAAGGTGTGATCTGACGCCCTGCTCGACCCCTGCAACACCATGACCACGACCCGCGCCACCGCTCATACAGCCCTGCCCGTGCCGGCGTCCCTCGCCGAGGCTGCGCAGAGTGCGCGCGGACGGGGCGAGCCCCTGGTGGTCATGACGACGCTCGAAAGGTGCCCTTATTGCGATGTGGTGCGCAACCACCATCTGTTGCCCATGTTGCGAGACCAGGCGGTGGTGGCGGTGCAGATCGATGTGCGTGACACCCGGCGCAATCTGCGCGGTTTCGACGGCACGCTCACCTCACCCGCTGACCAGGCTAGCGCCTGGAAGGCGCGCTTCACTCCCACCGTGCTGTTTTTCGATGATCGCGGCCATGAGATTGCCGAGCGGCTGGTCGGCGTCGCAGTCCCCGATTTCTACGGCTCCTATCTGGATGCGCGGCTGGAGTCCGCCCGGTCCCGTCTCCGGAAGTGAACACGGGCCCTTTCATCACCACCTCCGAACTTTGAGGGCGTTGGCGGGTCATTGCTCAGCCATCTTATTTCCGCACACGGTCATGCCACAGAACACCTTTTCTTTCGTGAACCGCCGGTTCTTTCTGAGCCGGTTTGCCGCGCTGGGCATCCTGTTCACTTTGCTCCTGTCCGGCTGCGCCGGCAAGGAATCCGCACCGGAGTCCCGGTTTGTGCTGCTCGACGGCTCCAGCACGACCACCCGGGATCTCCAAGGCAAGGTCATGCTGGTCAACTTCTGGGCCACCACCTGTGTGACCTGCGTGAAGGAAATGCCGGACCTCGTCGACACCTACAACAAATTCCAGGCCAAAGGCTTTGACACGATTGCCGTGGCCATGGCCTACGACCGCCCAGACTGGGTGCTGCATTTCGCCCAGACGCGCCAGCTGCCGTTCAAGGTGGCCCTCGACAACACGGGCGAAGTGGCCACCGCTTGGGGTGATGTCAAGCTCACGCCCACCACTTACCTGGTGGATCGGCAGGGCCGTATCGTCAAGCGTTATATCGGTGAGCCCGACTTTGCTGCCCTGCACGAACTGATCGAGAAGCTGCTGGCAGACACCTGACACCTGACACCTGACACATGGCGCAGAGGCGTCCGTAGGCGACCGCAACGGGCAATCGCCCCGCGCCCCTGCAGTGCTGTCCGGAGCTGCACGCTGGCTGCGCTAGACTGATAGACCGATGGCTGCAATCACCCCACGTGCCTGACTCACCCCGCATCAGCATCACTGCCATTGCCTCGTCCGACGACATCGATGCGATTCGGCAGCTTTTTTCCGACTACCAGGCGGACCTCGGAATAGATCTCTGCTTCCAGGGCTTTGCCGATGAACTGGCCGGGTTGCCCGGAGATTACGCTGCGCCAGACGGCGCGCTGTTGCTGGCCCGGGTCGACGATAGGCCCGCGGGCTGCGTGGCGTTGCGTCCGTTGGCGCACAGCGATCACCTCAATGCCTGCGAGATGAAGCGGCTTTTCGTGCGCAAGGCCTACCGGGGATTCGGGCTCGGGCGCATGCTCGTGGAAGAAGTGGTTTCGTTGGCCCGTCTGGCGGGCTACAGCACCATGCTGCTGGACACGCTGAACGACATGGAGGCAGCCCGCGCCCTGTATCAGGAAGCGGGCTTCTACGAGGTCGCCCCGTACTACCACAACCCCATAGCCGGCGCCCATTACCTCAAGGTCGACCTCTAGGACAGGGCGCCCGCAGGGGACTGGGGCGTCTTTCTGAAAATCAGTGCGACTTCGCCTGGGCAAGCAAGGTGGCCGCGTCGCTCACATCGAATTTGCCCGGAGCTTCGATGTTAAGCGATTTGACAACGCCGTCCTTCACCAGCATCGAATAGCGGTTGCTGCGCAGTCCCATGCCCCGTCCCGTGAGATCCAGCGTCAGTCCGGTGGCTTTCGCAAACTCTGCACTCCCATCGGCCAGCATGCGCACCTTCGTCCCGGTCTTCTGGTCGCGTGCCCAGGCGCCCATCACAAACGCGTCGTTCACGCTCAGACACCAGATTTCATCCACACCGGCCGACTTGAACGCCTCGTACGACTCCACATAACCGGGTACGTGTTTGGCGGAACAGGTCGGCGTGAACGCGCCGGGCAGTGCAAACAGGGCAATGGTCTTGCCGGCGCTGGCCGCCGACACATCCACCGGGTTGGGCCCGATGCTGCAGCCATTGCCTTCGACCTCGCTGTATTCCATGAGCGTGGTGGCCGGAATCTTGTCGCCGATCTGAATCATCTGTTGCTCCTTGTGGTGGCCTTCGGGCCGATGTGAATGACCGGCAGATCCGATCCATAAATAAAAAAAGCGACCAAATTGTCGGTCGCTTTCGGGCGGCGCGCTGCGAACAACGCAACAGGCTTACACCAGAGCCGCTTTTTGCACCAGGCGGCTAGCCACCCAGTTTTTGGTTTTCGACAGCGGACGGCTCTCGGTGATCTCGATCACGTCACCGACCTTGTACTCGCCCTTTTCGTCGTGGGCGTGGTACTTGCTCGACTTCGCAACGATCTTGTCGTAGAGCTCGTGCTTCACACGGCGCTCCACAAGAACCGTCACGGTCTTCGAACGCTTGTCGCTCACCACCTTGCCGATCAAGGTGCGCTTGAGGGATGTTTTGGCTTCCGTCATGGTTTCGCTCCTTATTTGGCGGACGCCGCAGCGCGCTGTTGTTCGGCCAGGATGGTCTTGGCACGGGCAATGGCGCGACGGGTATCACCCAGCGTGGCGGTGTTGTTGAGCTGTTGGGTGGCCTTTTGCATGCGAAGACCGAAGTGGGCCTTTTGCAAGGACTTGATCTCGGCTTCCAGACCGGCAACATCTTTTTTGCGCAATTCAGCAGTTTTCATCTTGAGTTCTCCTGAATCACTGACCCAGCATGCGCGTCACGAAGGTGGTGCGCAGAGGCAGCTTGGCCGCAGCCAGGCTGAAAGCTTCACGGGCGAGCTGTTCAGGCACGCCAACAATTTCGTACAGCACCTTGCCGGGCTGGATTTCAGCCACGTAGTACTCCACCGAGCCTTTGCCATTGCCCATGCGGACTTCGGCAGGCTTCTGGGAAATGGGCTTGTCCGGAAACACACGGATCCAGATACGGCCACCACGCTTGACGTGGCGGGAGATCGCACGACGTGCGGCCTCGATCTGGCGGGCCGTCAAGCGGCCGCGATCGGTGGACTTCAGGCCGAAGTCACCGAAAGCCACGGTAGCGCCACTGGTGGCGACGCCCGTGTTGCGGCCTTTTTGCTCTTTACGGTACTTACGACGAGCAGGTTGCAGCATGTTTATTCTCCTTTGCCGTCCGCAGGTGCCCCTGCGGGTGCGTCTTTGCGAACGCGCTTAACGGCGGGTTTGGTTTCGGTGCCAGCAGTGGCTTCGGCAGGCTTGTCGCTGCCATCGGCCGGGGCGGCATTGGCGCCAGGACGGCGCACCGCAGCACGGGCAGGCGGGCCTGCCGGACGCTCACGGCGCGGACCGCGCGGACGACGCTCTTCTTCGACTCGCGGCTCGGCAGCCACCGGCGCATCGTTGCGGCCCAGCGTGTCGCCCTTGTAGACCCATACCTTCACACCGATCACACCGTAGGTGGTCTTGGCTTCGGAGGTGCCGTAGTCGATGTCGGCACGCAGGGTGTGCAGCGGCACGCGACCTTCGCGATACCACTCGCAACGGGCAATCTCGATGCCGTTCAGACGACCGAGTCGGCGATCAGCTTGGCATCGATTTCGGGCTTGCGCACTTCTTCGATGTTGACGGCCACCGGCACGCCCAGCTTGGCGGCCAGGTCCTTCTTCAGCTTCTCGATGTCTTCACCTTTTTTACCGATCACCACGCCCGGGCGGGCCGAGTGGATGGTGATGCGGGCATTCTTGGCGGGGCGCTCGATAACGATGCGCGACACGGCCGCATTCTTCAGCTTGCCCTTCAGGTACTCACGCACCTTGATGTCTTCGGCCAGCATGCCCGCGAAGTCGCGGTTGCTGGCGTACCAACGGCTGGCCCAGTTGCGGGAAACGGCGAGGCGGAACCCGGTGGGGTTGATTTTTTGTCCCATATTCCTGTGACCTCTTCAGTTGCCGACCGTCACGTAGATGTGACACGTGGGTTTGCTGATGCGGTTGCCACGGCCCTTGGCGCGGGCCGAGAAGCGCTTGAGCGTGGTGCCTTGTTCGACGTAGATGGTTTTCACCTTCAGTTCGTCGATGTCAGCGCCATCGTTGTGTTCCGCGTTGGCAATGGCAGACTCAAGAGCCTTCTTGACGATGCCAGCGGCCTTTTTCTGGGTGAACGCCAGAATGTTCAGTGCCTGGTCGACCTTCTTGCCTCGAATCAGGTCGGCAACCAGCCGGCCCTTGTCCACCGACAGGCGAACGCCGCGCACGACGGAGCGAGTTTCTGTTGTCATGGTGAATCCTTACTTCTTGGCTTTTTTGTCGCCCGGGTGACCCTTGAACGTGCGGGTCAGCGAGAACTCGCCGAGCTTGTGGCCGACCATCTGGTCGGTGATGTACACGGGCACGTGCTGCTTGCCGTTGTGCACGGCAATCGTCAGGCCAATGAACTCGGGAAGGATCATCGAGCGGCGCGACCAGGTCTTGACTGGCTTCTTGTCCTTGGTGGACTGCGCCTTTTCGACCTTGGCCATCAGGTGGTGGTCGACAAACGGACCTTTTTTGAGCGAACGAGTCATGTTGTCAACCCTTTACTTCTTGCGGCGCGAGACGATCATCGACTGCGTGCGGCGGTTGTTGCGGGTGCGGTAGCCCTTGGTCAGGTTGCCCCACGGATCCACCGGAGCGCGGCCTTCGCCGGTCTTGCCCTCACCACCACCGTGCGGGTGGTCGATCGGGTTCATCGCGGTACCGCGAACGGTCGGGCGAATGCCCATGTGCCGCTTCACCCCGGCCTTGCCGATCTGGCGCAGGCTGTGCTCGGTGTTGGACACCTCACCGATGGTGGCGCGGCAATCGACGTGGATCTTGCGCACTTCACCCGAGCGCATGCGCACCTGGGCGTAGATGCCTTCGCGGGCCAGCAGCACGGCCGAAGCACCGGCCGAGCGTGCGATCTGCGCGCCCTTGCCGACCTGCAGCTCGATGCAGTGAATCGTCGAACCGACGGGGATGTTGCGGATCGGCAGCGTGTTGCCCACACGAATCGGCGATTCCGAGCCCGAGAGCAGGGTGGCACCGACTTCAACACCGCGCGGGGCGATGATGTAGCGGCGCTCACCGTCGGCATAGCACAGCAGCGCAATGTGGGCGGTGCGGTTCGGGTCGTACTCGACGCGCTCGACCTTGGCCGGAATGCCGTCCTTGTTGCGGCGGAAGTCGACCACACGGTAGTGGTGCTTGTGACCACCACCCTTGTGGCGAACCGTGATGTGACCGTTGTTGTTGCGGCCTGCTTTCTGGAACTGGGGTTCCAGCAGCGGCGCATAACCTTCACCCTTGTGCAGGTGGTCACGGGTAACCTTCACCATGCCGCGACGGCCTGGTGAGGTCGGTTTCATCTTGATGACGGCCATGGTTAAACGCCCTCCCCGCCAAAGTTCAGTTCCTGACCCGGCTTGAGGGTCACGTAGGCCTTGCGCACGTGGTCACGGCGACCCATGGTCTTGCCGAACCGCTTGGCCTTGCCCTTCTGGTTGAGCACCGACACGCCCGCCACTTCGACCTTGAACATCAGTTCAACGGCCGCCTTGATCTCGGGCTTGCTGGCATCGCGCAGCACCTTGAACAGGACTGCGTTGGATTTTTCGGCGGCCATGGTGGCCTTTTCCGACACGATGGGTGCAACCAGCACCTGCATCAGTCGGCCTTCGTCGTATTTCGTGACGCTCATGCGAACATCTCCTTGAGCTTGTCGATGGCGCCCTTGGTGACGATCACCTTTTTGTAATGCACCAGCGACACCGGATCGGCGTAACGCGGCTCCACCACCAGGATGTTCGGCAGGTTGCGCGAGGCCAGGTACAGGTTCTCGTCCACTTCCTCTGCGATCACCAGAGCGGATTGCAGGTTCATGGCCTTGAACTTGTCGGCCAGCTGCTTGGTTTTGGGCGAGTCCACCTTGATGGAGTCCACCACGGCCAGACGGCCTTCACGCACCAGCTGCGAGAAGATGGAGGCCATGCCGGCGCGGTACATCTTCTTGTTGATCTTCTGGGTGAAGTTCTCGTCGGGGCTGTTCGGAAAAATGCGGCCGCCTCCGCGCCAGATGGGCGAAGACGTCATACCGGCACGGGCGCGACCAGTGCCTTTCTGCTTGAACGGCTTCTTGGTCGAGTGCTTGACCATTTGACGGTCTTTTTGTGCACGCGTGCCTTGGCGGGCGTTGGCCTGGTAGGCGACCACCAGCTGGTGGATCAGCGATTCGTTGTAGTCACGACCGAAGACGGTCTCGGGCACGTCCACATTGGACGAGGCCAGGCCCTGGTCGTTGAGGAGTTCAACTTGCATCAGTTAGCTCCCTGGTTGGCTTTGGCCTTGATGGCGGGACGGACGGTCACGAAACCGCCGGGAGCTCCAGGCACAGCGCCTCGGATCATGAGCAACTGACGCGCCTCGTCGACACGGTAGATGTCGAGGTTCTGCACGGTCTTGGTGACGTCGCCCATGTGACCAGTCATCTTTTTGCCAGGGAACACGCGGCCAGGATCCTGGGCCATCGAGATCGAGCCGGGCACGTTGTGCGAACGGCTGTTGCCGTGCGACGCGCGCTGCGAGCTGAAGTTGTGGCGCTTGATGGTGCCGGCGAAGCCTTTACCAATGCTGGTGCCCTGCACGTCCACCTTCTGGCCGGCGGCGAAGATTGCGTTCGCGGGGACCACGGCACCAGGCTGGTACTGGGCGGCCACGTCGGAAGCAACGCGGAATTCCTGGATGATTTCACCCGCTTCGACACCAGCCTTCGCCAGGTGTCCGGCCACCGGCTTGGTGACGCGGGAAGCGCGGCGGCTACCGAAGGTGACCTGCAGCGCGTCGTAGCCATCGTTCTGCGTCCCCGTCATCGGTGAACAGGCGCATCATGCCCACCTTGCGACCCAACAACCCGAGGGAGTTGCTAAGACTCATTGTTTTCTCCGTTCCCGACTTCAATTGGCCGGGGCTGATGATGCGTTGCCGCCCCGGTGGCGCTCAACACGTTTTAGACAACGGCTTGCTTGAACGCAATCCGCTTCGGCAATGCCGACTCTTCCGGGAAAACCCGGAAAAGCCCGCCAGTATAGCTGGCGGGCCGTGACTTGGCAACCTGTTCAACCTGGGGAATGGTTGAACGGGTCAGCCACCTCATTACTGCAGCTTGATCTCGACGTCCACACCGGCTGGCAGGTCCAGCTTCATCAGGGCGTCGACCGTCTTGTCCGTCGGGTCAACGATGTCCATCAGGCGCTGGTGGGTACGGATCTCCAGCTGGTCGCGGCTCGTCTTGTTGACGTGGGGCGAACGCAGGATGTCGAAACGCTTCATGCGGGTCGGCAGGGGAACCGGGCCCTTGACGATGGCACCGGTGCGCTTGGCGGTGTCGACGATTTCGGCGGCGGAAGTGTCGATCAGCTTGTAGTCGAACGCTTTCAGGCGGATGCGGATCTTTTGCTTGGAAGACATGCGTGTACTCCTCAGGCAATGATCTTGGCCACCACACCGGCGCCGACGGTACGGCCACCTTCGCGAATGGCGAAGCGCAGGCCTTCTTCCATGGCGATCGGGGCGATCAGCTTGACGGTGATCGACACGTTGTCGCCGGGCATGACCATTTCCTTGCCCTCGGGCAGCTCGATGGAGCCGGTCACGTCGGTCGTGCGGAAGTAGAACTGCGGACGG
>JALORL010000199.1 GCA_025458915.1 Hydrogenophaga sp. | reverse complement strand
CGCCACCCAGTGCTGCACCTCGCCGGGGTGCTGTGTGCTGCTGTACACCCACCACTGGTCCTGCTCCAGCGGCAGCACGTAGGCCACCTGGCCTTCCAGATAGAAGTGCTCCTGGCCGCCCACCTCGAAGCTGCCTTCCAGCGTGTGCGGGGCGTGCTTGAGGGCTGCCTTCGCGTCACCGCGCTTCACGTGCACGGGGGGCAGCACATAGCTTTCCAGCGCATGGGCCTCGTGCACGCTCAGCACCGGCTCCAGCGGGTCGATGTGCCATTGCACCAGGCGTGCGGCACGGCGCGCAGGCGTGCGGCACGGCGCGCGGTCATGACGTCGTCGGCCAGGATGAGCCCGCCCACCTGGCCGAGGAACTGCACCGTGCCGTGGGCGAACACGGGTTCGTCGTGCGCAAAGGCAGCCAGGGTGATGTCGCCGGGAATGTCGATGGCGCTCACGAAGCCGCGCACGCCGGGCAGCGCCAGGGCGGCGCTGGCGTCCAGGCCCTTGAGCACGCCGTGCGCCACCGGCGAGCACACCGGCGCGGCGTGCAGCGTGCCGCGCACTTCGGGAATGTCGTCGATGTAGGTAGCGGCGCCCGCCACCTGGGCGCGGGCGCTCTCGTGAAACCGGGAAGCGCCTGCGGCCGATTGTTCTGCACGCACTGCGCTAATTTCCGTTCGGGCTGAGGCCATCTCCGTTCGAGTGGAACCCGTCTCCGGAACAGCCGAGCTGATCTCCGTTCGGGCTGAGCTCACCTCCGTTCGGGCTGAGCCTATCCCCGTTCGTGTTGAGCCTTTCTCCGTTCGTGTTGAGCCTTTCTCCGTTCGGGCTGAGCTTGTCGAAGCCCCTGCCAAGGTGTGGGCGAGCCCTTCGACAGGCTCAGGGCGAACGGCGTGTGGGGTGTTCAGCCCTTCGACAGAGCCTGTCCTGATGTTGTCCAAGGGCTCAGGGCGAACGGATTTTTTGGGTTGTCGACGAGATGGCACGTCGCGCGCGTTCATGCTGTTGCCTCCAGGCCGGGCTGAGCCCACCTCCGTTCGGGCTGAGCTTGTCGAAGCCCCTGCCAAGGTGTGGGCGAGCCCTTCGACAGGCTCAGGGCGAACGGCATGTGAGGCGTTCTGCCCTTCGACAGAGCCTGTCCTGAGTTTGTCGAAGGGCTCAGGGCGAATGGATTTTTTGGGTTGTCGACGAGATGGCACATCGCGCGCGTTCATGCTGTGGCCTCCAGGCCGGGCTGAGCCCATCTCCGGTCGGGCTGAGCCCACTTCCGTTCGGGCTGAGCTCACCTCCGTTCGGGCTGAGCTTGTCGAAGCCCCTGCCAAGGTGTGGGCGAACCCTTCGACAGGCTCAGGGCGAACGGCGTGTGGGGTGTTCAGCCCTTCGACAGAGCCTGTCCTGATGTTGTCCAAGGGCTCAGAGCGAACGGATTTTTTGGGTTGTCGACGAGATGGCAGATCGCGCGCGTTCATGCTGTGGCCTCCAGGTCAGAAGCGGTCAGGCTTTCCAGGTTGATGGCCTGCAGGCCCTGGCTTTCCAGCCAGAAGCGCTGCAGCAGGTTGCCCAGCACCGTCTGGCGGTAGTGGGCGCTGGCGCGCATGTCGGAAATCGGCTGGAACTCGGCGCGCAGGGTGGCTGCGGCGGCCATGGCGGTGTCCGCGGTCCAGGGATGGCCAAGCAAGGCCGCCTCTGTCTGGCGGGCGCGCACCGGCGTGGCCGCCACACCGCCCGCGCCAATGGATGCCTGCTGCACCACGCCGTGCTGCACCGTGAGGTGGATGGCCAGGCAGACGGCCGAGATGTCGTCGTCGAAGCGCTTGCTGATCTTGTAAACCCTGAGCAGATCCTGAGACTCGGAGTTTGCGGTCCCAGCGCATCAGCACCACGTTCGCACCGAGCGCGATCAGCAGCGGCATGCTGTCGCCGATGGGCGAGCCGTTGGCCACGTTGCCGCCCAGGGTGCCGGCGTTGCGCACCGGCAGGCCGGCGAAGCGCTGGGCGAAGGTTTTCAGGGTCGGGTATTCGTGCACCAGCGCGGAAAAGGCTTCGGTCAGCGAAACGGCGGCGCCAACGGCCAGGTGGTGCGGGTAGGTTTCCACACGGCGCAGTTCGCGGGCGGCGGTGACGTCCAGCACCTGGGCGTAGCGCTGGTGCTGTTTGGTCACCCACAGCCCCACATCGGTGCATCCGGCCACCACCTGGGCCTTGGGTTGGGCGGCGCGGGCCTGCAGCAAGGCGGGCAGGGTGGTGGGGCGCAGGTAGGCCGCACCATCCGCAGGCTTGGGCCGGATGGCTTTCAAGGCAGCCACGGTGGCGGCCTCGTCCACCGCGCAGCCCGGCGGCAACGGCAGGCTGCCCATTTTTTCAGCAGCGTCAAGAATCGGCCGGTAGCCGGTGCAGCGGCACAGGTTGCCGGAAAGGTCCACCTGGGCCTGCTCGCGGGTGATGCCTTGCCCGCCTCGCGTGTTCTGGTAAAGGCCGAACAGGCTCATCACGAACCCGGGGGTGCAGAAGCCGCACTGGCTGCCGTGGCACTGCACCATGGCTTCCTGGGCCGGATGAGGGTCCCCCGTGGGAGACGCCAGGTCTTCCACAGTGAAAACTGCCATCCCATCCACCGAATGCGCCAGCCGGATGCAGCTGTTCACCGCCTTGTAGGTCAGTTTTCCGTTCACCGCCTCGCCCAGCACCACGGTGCAGGCGCCGCAGTCGCCTTCGCCGCAACCTTCCTTGGTGCCGGTGCAGTGCAGGTCTTCGCGCAGCACCTGCAGCAGGGTGCGGTCGGGTGGTACATTGCCCAGCGTCACGGGCTGGCCGCGCCGCAGAAAAGTCAGGGGGCGGGAGGAATGGTCGGGTTTCATGCGCGCCAGCATAGCGTTTGCCCCATGCCACAACATATGCTCAGGCGTATGGTCAGAATGCCCAAACCACCATCCAAACGCATAGCCCCCGGGTATGAAATACGCGTCGATGTTCGACAAGATTGACCTGCACCTGATCCGCGTGCTGCACACCGTGCTGACCGAGCGCAGTGTGTCGCGGGCGGCGCTGCGGCTGGGCATGTACCAGCCGGCGGTCAGTGCGGCGCTCAAGCGCCTGCGCGAACTGGCGGGCGACCCCCTTCTGGTGCGTTCGGGCGCCGGCATGGTGCCCACGGTGGCCGGGCTGCGCATGATCGAGCCAGCGGCCGACATCCTGCGCAGCGCCGAGGTGCTGTTCTCCGACGCGCGCAGCTTCGACCCCGCCACCGCCCACCACCCCTTCAGCCTGGCCGCCAGCGACTACCTGGACCCGCTGTTCCTGCCGCAGCTGGTGATCCAACTCAAATCGCTCGCGCCCCACTGCCCGATCGACATCCACCCCCTGTCGCGCGACGCCGATTACCGCAACCACCTCGCCCAGGGCGACGTGGACGTGGTGGTGGGCAACTGGCCCAGGCCGCCGGACGACCTGCACCTGGGCCGCCTGTTCGGCGACGAGGTGGTGTGCCTGGTGTCCAGCCAGCACCCGGCGGTGCGCCGCGGCTGGGACGTGGAAGCCTGGCTGGCGGCCGAACACATTGCGCCCACGCCCACCCACCCCGGCGCGCGCGGTTTCATCGACGACCACCTGGCCGCCAAGGGCATGGTGCGCAACATCACCGCACGCTGCCCGCATTTCGGCCTCATTCCGGCCATGGTGGCCGGCAGCCTGCTGGTGCTCACCACCGGGCGCCAGTACTGCGAACGCTTCGTGGGCAGCCTGCCGGTGCAGATCCTGCCCAGCCCGGTGCCCTTCCCCCGCATGATGTATTACCAGCTCTGGCACGAGCGCACGCATTCGTCCAACGCGGCACGCTGGCTGCGCGAGCAGATCAAGAGCGTGGCGGCTTCTCTGCGCCGCCCTGAAATGGACGCCGCAGCAGCCTGACCCCATAAGAAGAAGGACATCGCCTTGACGACCCCCCGACTGCAACTCACCGGCATTACCAAGCGCTACCCCGGCGTGGTGGCCAACAGCGACGTGTCGCTGACCGTGGCGCCCGGTGAAATCCACGCCGTGCTGGGCGAAAACGGCGCCGGCAAGTCCACCCTCATGAAGGTGATCTACGGCGCCATCAAGCCCGACGAAGGCACCGTGCTGTTCAACGGCGCGCCGGTGCAGGTGCGCAACCCGCAGGAAGCGCGCGCACTGGGCATCAGCATGGTGTTCCAGCACTTCAGCCTGTTCGACACGCTCAGCGTGGCCGAGAACGTCTGGCTGGGGCTGGACAGGTCGTTGTCGCTGGCGCAGGTGAGCGCCAGCATCACCGCCAAGGCGGCCGAGTACGGGCTGGACATCGACCCCGACCGGCCGGTGCATACGCTGTCCGTGGGCGAAATGCAGCGGGTGGAGATCATCCGTTCGCTGCTCACCAATCCGCAGTTGCTGATCCTGGACGAACCCACTTCGGTGCTCACGCCGCAGGCGGTGGAAAAGCTGTTCGTGGTGCTCAACAAACTGGCCGAGCAGGGCTGCAGCATCCTCTACATCAGCCACAAGCTGCACGAAATCCGCGCGCTGTGCACCGCTTGCACGGTGTTGCGCGGCGGCAAGGTCACCGGCGTGTGCGATCCACGGCAGGAAAGCAATGCCTCGCTCTCGCGCCTGATGATCGGCGCCGAGCCACCTGCCCTGGATGTGCGCGAACTGCACGCTGGCGCCAGCGTGCTGGAGGTGAGCGGCCTGAGCCTGGAGAGCGCGGAGCCTTTCGGCACCGACCTGCACGGCATGGCCCTCACGGTGCGTGCCGGCGAGGTGGTGGGCATTGCGGGCGTGTCCGGCAACGGCCAGGCCGAACTCATGATGAGCCTCTCCGGTGAAGACACGCGCGCCCCCGCTGGCAGCGTCCGGATGGCCGGTCAGGACGTGTCGCGTCTGGCGCCGGGTCGCCGCAGGGCGCTTGGCCTGCACTTCGTGCCGGAGGAGCGGCTGGGGCGCGGTGCCGTGCCCACGCTGTCGCTGGCGCACAACCTGCTGCTCACGCGCCGCGATGCGGTGGGGCAGGGTGGCTGGCTGAAGCTGGGCGCATTGCGTGCCCAGGCGGCCGACATCATTGCGCGCTACAACGTGAAGGCCAGCGGGCCGGACGCAGCGGCCAAGTCGCTCTCGGGCGGCAACCTGCAGAAGTTCATCGTCGGCCGCGAAATCGAGGCGAAGCCGAAGCTGTTGATCCTGAGCCAGCCCACCTGGGGTGTGGACGTGGGTGCAGCAGCGCAGATTCGCGGGGAAATTCTCGCGCTGCGCGACGCCGGCTGTGCGGTGCTTGTGGTGAGCGAAGAACTGGAAGAGCTGTTCGAAATCTGCGACCGGCTGCACGTGATCGCCAAGGGCCGGCTTTCGCCGAGCCTGGACCGCGCCGAGGCGAGCGTGGAGCGCATCGGGGAGTGGATGTCCGGCCTGTGGGACGGTGCAGCGCGCCAGAAGGAGGCCGACCATGCTGCGGCTTGAAGTCCGGCCACAACCCTCCAAGGCCTGGAGCCTGGCCTCGCCGCTGCTGGCGCTGGCCATCACCGTGGCCATTGGCGTGCTGCTGTTCGTGGTGCTGGGCAAGGACCCGGTGCGTGGCCTGCAGGTGTTCTTCTGGGAACCGGTGCGCAATGTGCGCGCCATTTCCGAGCTGCTGGTGAAGGCCACGCCCCTGCTCATCATTGCGCTGGGCCTGGCGGTGTGCTTCCGCTCCAACGTGTGGAACATCGGCGCCGAGGGCCAGTTCGTCATCGGCGCGGTGTGCGCAGCCGGGGTGGCCCTCATGGCCGACAAGTCCAGCGGCAGCGCCTTCTTTGTGCTGGTGCTGGTGGCCGGCGTGCTGGGCGGGATGTTCTGGGCCGCCATCACGGCGGTGCTGCGCGACCGCTTCAACGCCAACGAAATCCTGGTCAGCCTGATGCTGGTGTACGTGGGCATCCAGGTGCTCAACTACCTGGTGTACGGCCCGTGGAAGGACCCGGCCGGCTTCAACTTCCCGCAGAGCAAGACCTTCGAGGCCGCTGCGCAGATGCCGCGGCTCATGACCGGTTCGCGCGTGAACATCGGCTTGCTGCTGGCCCTGGTGGGCGTGGTGGCGGTGTGGATCTTCCTGTTCCGGACCTATTCGGGCTACGCCCAGCAGGTGGGCGGGCTGGCGCCGGCGGCGGCGCGCTACGCAGGGTTCTCGTCGCGCAAGGCGCTGTGGCTGGCGCTGCTCACGTCTGGTGGCGCGGCCGGCCTGGCCGGGGCGCTGGAGGTGGCCGGGCCGGTCGGGCAGCTCACGCCGCACATTCCGGTGGGTTATGGCTTCGCCGCCATCATCGTCGCCTTCGTGGGGCGGCTGCACCCGGTGGGCATCGTGTTCTCGGCCCTGCTCATGAGCATGTTCTACATCGGCGGGGAACTGGCGCAGTCGCGGCTGGGGCTGCCGAAGTCGCTGACCGGCGTGTTCCAGGGCTTGCTGCTGTTCACGCTGCTGGCCTGCGACACGCT
>JALORL010000028.1 GCA_025458915.1 Hydrogenophaga sp. | reverse complement strand
TTGGGACATACCTGCGCGGTTGCCCGCGCAGCTGACTGCTTCAGTCAACGGGCATTGTAGGAATGGGGTTCCAACCCTCCGCTGGGGTTTTCCCTCGAAAGAATGCCTGCGGGGCTATGCATTCAGCCTCCTGCAAGCTTCCGTTGGCAAGACGCTCAGACCCCGAACGACCCACCTGCCGCGGTGACCCGCAGGACAGTCATTGCGCACCAGCGCGGTGCATCTTCGGCACCGAAGCCGGCCGGCGCCATCGCCGGTTCAGGCCACGACCTTGAGTCCGGGCTGGCCTTCAAGCATCTGCGCAAAACGCGCGCGCACCGATTGCGCAATGCCCGCCGCATCCAGCCCCACGGTGGACAGCAGGTAAGCCGGGTCGCCATGCTCGATGAACTGGTCGGGCAGGCCCAGGCTGAGCACGGGCAGCACCAGGCCTTCAGACTGCAGTGCCTCCAGCACGGCGCTGCCAGCGCCGCCCTGCAGACAACCTTCCTCCACCGTCACGAGGGCCTTGTGGGTTCTGGCCAGCTCACGCAGCAGGTCCAGGTCCAACGGTTTGGCCCAGCGCATGTTGGCCACCGTGGCGTCCAGCGCCTCGGCCGCCTTGAGTGCCGGGTACAGGAGCGTCCCGAACGCAAGGATGGCCACGCCTCTGCCCTGGCGACGAACTTCTCCCTTGCCGAAGGGAAGCCCCTCCAGCGAATCCGGGATGGCGACCCCTGCGCCTGCGCCGCGCGGATACCGAACGGCCACCGGATGGTTCTGTGCATGGGCCGTGCTGAGCAGTTGCCGACACTCGGCTTCGTCGGCCGGACAGGCCATGGACATGTTCGGGATGCAACGCACGTAGGCAATGTCGTAGGCGCCCGCGTGCGTGGCGCCGTCGGCGCCCACCAGACCGGCGCGGTCCAGCGCGAACACCATCGGCAGATTCTGCAAGGCCACGTCGTGGATGAGCTGGTCGTAGCCTCGCTGCAGGAAGGTGGAGTAAATGGCCACCACAGGCTTGAGCCCTTCGCAGGCCAGCCCGGCCGCGAAAGTGACGGCATGCTGCTCTGCAATGCCGACGTCGAAGTAACGGTCAGGGAATCGGCGCTCGAACTCCACCATGCCGGAGCCTTCGCGCATGGCTGGCGTGATGCCCACCAGCTTCGGGTCGGCTGCCGCCATGTCGCACAGCCATTTTCCGAATACCTGGGTGAATGTGGTCTTGGGCGCACTGACCGGAGGTTTGATGCCCACTGCCGGATCGAACTTGCCTGGCCCGTGGTAGGCAATGGGGTCGGCTTCGGCCAGTTTGTAGCCCTGGCCCTTGCGGGTGACCACGTGCAGGAACTGCGGGCCGCTGCCCGCCGCCAGCAGTTGCCGGATGTTCTCGAGCGTGGGCACCAGGGAATCGAGGTCGTGGCCGTCGATGGGACCGATGTAGTTGAAGCCGAATTTTTCGAACAGCGTGGCCGGCACCACCATGCCTTTGGCGTGCTCTTCGAGCCGCTTGGCCAGTTCAAACAGGGGCGGTGCATTTTTCAGCACCTGCTTGCCCACGCTCTTGGCCGCCGCATAGAACTGACCGCTCATGAGCTGGGCCAGGTAGCGGTTCAGCGCACCCACCGGCGGGGAGATCGACATGTCGTTGTCGTTGAGCACCACCAGCAGACGGCCTTCGGCCACGCCCGCGTTGTTCAGGGCTTCGAACGCCATGCCGGCAGTCATGGCCCCGTCGCCGATGATGGCCACCGCATTGCGGTCTTCACCCTGGATGCGCGCGGCCTGGGCCATGCCAAGCGCGGCTGAGATGCTGGTGGACGAGTGCGCGGTGCCGAAGGTGTCGAATGCGCTTTCGCTGCGGCGCGGGAAGCCACTGATGCCGCCGAACTGGCGCAGCGTGTGCATCTGGTCGCGGCGGCCGGTGAGGATTTTGTGCGGGTAGGTCTGGTGGCCCACGTCCCAGACCAGGCGGTCCTCAGGGGTGTTGAACACATAGTGCAATGCCACCGTGAGCTCCACGGTACCGAGGTTCGAACTCAGGTGCCCGCCAGTGCGCGAGACGCTTTCCAGCAGGAAGCTGCGCAGTTCGTCGGCCAGCGGATGCAGTTGCTGGCGCGACAGGCGCCGGAGGTCTGCAGGCGATTCGATGGAGGACAACAAAGAGGTCATGGGGCTTCGCTCGGGGGCGCTGTTCGGGGATCGGTCAACAGTCAGCGGTCGCGGCGGCCGACCCAGTCGGCCAGGGCGTGAAGGTTATGGGTGTCGGCCAGGCCGGTCTGCTCCAGCGCCTCGTGGGCACGGTCCAGGGCCCGGTCAGCGTAGCGCTGAGCCTGCTCCAGACCCATCAGGGAGACGAAGGTGGGTTTGTCACTTGCGGCATCCTTGCCCACGGTCTTGCCCAGAGCGGCGACGTCGGCCACGACGTCCAGGATGTCGTCGACCACCTGGAACGCCAGGCCCAGACTGGCGCCGTAGGTTTCCAGCGCACGCAAGGTCGCCGCGGAGGCACGTCCGGCAACAGCACCCATCACCACGCTGGCTTGGAGCAGGGCACCGGTTTTGCGCCGGTGCATCGCTTCCAGCTCCGTGAGATCGAGTGTCCGGCCCACGCTGGCCAGATCCACGGACTGCCCTCCTGCCATGCCATCGCCTCCGGCCGACAGGGCCAGCAAGCGGCACAGAGCCACGGACATGGCTGGTTCCAGGGATGCATCGTCGGGGACCAGCAGTTCAAAAGCCAGCGCCTGCAGGGCATCGCCAGCCAGCAGGGCCTGGGCTTCGCCAAACTTCACATGGGTGGTCGGCTTGCCCCGGCGCAGTACGTCGTTGTCCATGCAGGGCATGTCGTCGTGCACCAGCGAATAGGCATGGATCAGTTCGACCGAGCAGGCAGCACGCATGGCAGCGCCCGTATCGCCCTGCAGGGCTTCGCTGGTGGCCAGCACCAGCAGCGGCCGGAGTCGCTTTCCACCGTCCAGCACGGCATAGCGCATGGCCTGGCCAAGCCCGGCCGGCAAGCTCTCGGGCACCCAGTGCGACAGTGCCTGCTCGACGGCTTCCTGCTGACGTGTGCGCCATTGAACGAACGACGCCGATTCGTGGGTGGTGCTGGTCACGCTGCGTCCCAGGGCTTGAGTTCCCCGCCTTCAAACACCTTGATCTGGTGTTCTACCGCTTCGAGGCGCTGGCGACAGAACGCCAGCAGAGTTGCGCCGCGCTGGTAGCGCTCCAACAAGCTGTCCAGGGGCAGCTGCCCGGCTTCCAGCTGGGCCACGAGTTGTTCGAGCTCTTCCAGGGCTGCTTCGTAACTCGCAGGCGCGGCGTCCTTGGAACGGGATGCGGATCGGGTGGAAGCCTTGGGCAACGGGTGGTCGGGCGAAGTGGTCATCCAGTGAGGGAGCGGTGGGCGGCGGGCAGGAGCGTCCGCACGGGCGCCGGACATCGCAGGGAAATGTCCGACCGGCTTTGCAGGAATTCTAGTCCCGTGCCCTCGGGCAAACACAGCCCTGGGGACACAAGGGTGTACCGGGCACGCTTCCTGCTGAAGGCGCAGCACCCCCCGGGGTACAATCCCGACCCTTTTCTCTTTCATCCACGGACATGGATTGTCCGGAGGGACGCACCACTTCACCCTTCCCGCGCGAATTCGATTTTCGACCAGCGCTTACCCTGCCCCTTCATAGGGGGAGTCTCTAGGTCAGGACCACGATGTCTGATTTAAGTCTTCAATTTCAGCAGGCCAGAAGCCAACTCCCGGTTTCCAGCTATTTCGACCAGGCGCTCTTCGAGCGCGAACTGGAAACCATCTTTCAGCGCGGGCCCCGCTATGTGGGGCACTCCAACGCGGTGCCCAACGTGGGCGACTACATGGCCCTCGAACACGAGGGCGAGGGCAGAGCCTTGGTGCGCACGTCTGCCGGCGTGGAACTGGTGTCCAACGTGTGCCGGCACCGGCAGGCGGTGATCCTGCGGGGCCGGGGCAATCTGATGGAGCAAAAAGCCGGCCATGCGGCCGGACAGATCGTGTGCCCGCTGCACCGCTGGACCTACAGCGGTGGCCAGACCGCACCGCTGGGTACCCTGCTCGGTGCACCCCACTTCAGCCAGGACCCGTGCCTGGACCTCAAGCGCTATCCGCTGCGCGAGTGGAACGGCCTGCTGTTCGAGGACAACGGCCGCGACATCGAAGCCGACCTGGCCGGCATGGGCCCGAGGAAGGCGCTGAGCTTCGAGGGCATGGTGCTCGACCATGTGGAGCTGCACACCTGCAACTACAACTGGAAGACCTTCATCGAGGTCTATCTGGAGGACTACCACGTGGGCCCGTTCCACCCGGGGCTGGGCAACTTCGTGACTTGCGACGACCTGCGCTGGGAATTCAAGCCAGAGTTTTCCGTGCAGACGGTGGGCGCCCAGAACCTGGAGAAGAAAGCCGGCAGCCCGGTGTACCAGCGCTGGCACCAGCAGCTGATGCAGTACCGCCAGGGGCAACTGCCTGAGCATGGCGCGATCTGGCTGACCTATTACCCGCACATCATGGTGGAGTGGTACCCGCACGTGCTCACGGTGTCCACCCTGCACCCGATCAGCGTGAACCAGACGCTCAACCGGGTGGAGTTCTACTACCCGGAAGAGATTGCCGCCTTCGAGCGCGACTTCGTGGACGCCCAGCGCGCCGCCTACATGGAAACCTGCGTCGAGGACGACGAGATCGCCGAGCGCATGGACGCGGGCCGCAAGGCCCTGCTGGCGCGTGGCGAGAACGAGGTGGGGCCGTACCAGAGCCCGATGGAAGACGGCATGCAGCACTTCCACGAGTGGTACAGGAAGAGGATGTCCGTCCCCGAGGGGATGTCCTCCCCCGCGCCGCCTGCGGCGTCACCCCCCCAGGGTGGCGCCACTGGCGGCCCGGTAAAGCCGGTTCCGCGGTGGCCTTGAACCATCGCGCTGTGCCCGCGCGCCCCCCGGTGCAAATGCAGCGCAAGTGGCGTGACGTGGCTCGTTCCAGGGTCTCCGCAGAACCGGCTTTGCCGGGCTGCTGGAGACGCACCCCTGGGGGGGTGACGCCGCAGGCGGCGCGGGGGGGAACCTAGCTTGCAAGCTTTATGGATGCTGCTGGCATCGCTGCTTTTTGCGTCCATGAGTGTCTGCATCAAGTTCGCGTCGACCCACTTCAACAGCTTTGAAATCGTTGCCTACCGTGGGCTGGTGGGCGTGATTTTCCTGCTGGGGTTCACGCGCCTGCGCGGCGTGTCGCTGGCCACTTCGGTGCCGATGATGCATTTCTGGCGCAGCGTGGTGGGCGTGATCGCGCTCACCACCTGGTTCTACGCCATTGCCATGCTGCCGCTGGCCACCGCCATGACGCTCAACTACATGAGCAGCGTGTGGATTGCCACCTTCCTGCTCGGCGGCGCCATCCTGCTGCAGGGGCGCAATGCGCCGATCCGGCAGCAGTCGCCGCTGTTCCTGACCGTGCTGGCCGGCTTCGCCGGCGTGGCCATGATGCTGCGCCCCACCCTCAACGACGACCAGATCGTGGGCGCGCTGCTGGGGCTGGTGTCGGGCATCTTTTCGGCATTTGCCTACCTGCAGGTGGCCGGTCTGTCGCGTGCGGGCGAGCCGGAGAGCCGCACCGTGTTCTATTTTTCCGTGGGCGCGGTGATCACCGGCGGGCTGGGCATGCTGTTCGTGGGGGCCAATGCCTGGAGCTGGCCCAGCGCACTCTGGCTGCTGCCCATCGGCCTGCTGGCCGTACTGGGCCAGCTGTGCATGACCCGCGCCTATGCGCGGGGCGCCACCATGGTCGTGGCCAATCTGCAGTATTCGGGCATCGTGTTTGCGGGCATCTACGGCATCGTGTTTTTTGGCGACGTGCTGCCGCTGCTGGGCTGGGCCGGCATGGCGCTGATCATCGTGAGCGGCATTGCTGCCACAGCCCTGCGGGCGCGGGCAGTGCCGCACGCACCGGCCGAAGAACACTGAAACGCACCAAGTGTGCAGGCATGCACGCTGCCGATGCGCCGGATCTCGCCAGCCGGCGGGGGTTGCGTGACAATGTCCGGCATGTACACCACCCTCATTTCTGCCCCTGAACTGATCGCCCTGCAACGCGGCTCCGTCCCCACCCTGGTGTTCGACTGCAGCTTTGACCTGGCCAACCCCTCTGCAGGCCAGGTCCAGTACGAGGAACAACACCTCCGCGGCGCCTGGCGTGCCGATCTCAACCGGCACCTCAGCGCAGCCGGAGACAGTCCGGCCGATGGACGTCACCCCCTGCCAGCGCGCGCCGACTTCGCGGCCTGGCTGGGCCGTACCGGCCTCACGCCCGGGCACCAGGTGGTGGTGTATGACCGCCAGGGGGTGAACTTCTGCGGCCGCCTGTGGTGGATGCTGCAATGGATGGGCCATGAAGCGGTGGCGGTGCTCGACGGTGGATTCCCCGCCTGGCTGGCCGCGGGCGGTGCCACCGGGTCGGGTAGTGGCCCGGACCCTGTGCCGGATGCCGCGCCTTACCCGGCCCGGGAACCGCTGGCAACGGCCATCGACACGGCGCCGCTGGCCGCCCGGGTGGGCACCGTGGGGTTGACCGTGATCGACGCTCGCGCCACCGCCCGGTTCCGGGGCGAGGTGGAGCCGCTGGACCCGGTGGCCGGACACATTCCGGGTGCCCTGAACCGCCCCTTCACCGACAACCTGTTGCCGGACGGGCGCTTCAAGTCCCGAGAACAACTGCGGGCCGAGTTCGATGCTTTGCTGGCCGGCCGTGACCCCGCATCCGTGGTGCACCAGTGCGGCAGCGGCGTGAGCGCCGTGGCCAACCTGATGGCCATGGAGCTGGCGGGTCTGGGGCGTGCGGTGTTGTACCCGGGCAGCTGGAGTGCCTGGTGCAACACATCGGGGACACCGCGCGCACGCGGTTAGGGGTCAAGATATCGGGCCAACGGTCGAAACAAGAAACTGATCACCGCGCGTGCAGAGGCCACCGCGTGATCGCAGGGAATCTTCAGCCCCACCCACACACGCCGTGAAACGCCTCCAGACCTCCGAGCCGGCCGAGCCATCCGGGCCACCTGCTGCTCCTTCCAGCCAGCCCCTGGACCCACTGGGCTGGATCTCCCTGCTGGTCGGAATGGCCGCCGCCCTGCTCACGCCCGTGATCCACCTCGGTGGAACCCGGCCCCTGGAAACTGGCGCGAGTGCCCTGCTCGCGCTGGTCGGGCTTGGGGGCTGGCGGCTGATCCGTGCCGGATACCGCCGCTACGTGCCGCATGCAGTGGTGCTGACGGTCTTGGCAGTGGCCGTGATCACTGCCATCGACTTCGGATCGGTGCGCAGCAGTGCCGTGGTGCTGTTCGTGGCCGCGGTCGCAGGGGCCGGCATTTTCATGAGCCGGCGCGCGCTGGCGCTGGTGGTTGTGCTTTGCGCCGGCGCACTGGGTGCACTGGTGGTGGCCGAAGTGCGCGGCTGGATCGGGCCGGCAGACTTTGCGGTGGGTGCCCGAAACTGGGGACTGCAGGTGCTCACCCTGGTGGTGGTGGCGGCGATGGTGTACGTGAGCCGCACCCGTACGGAACAGGTTTCGGCCCGGCTCGACCAGGAACTGCAGCGGCGCATCGCCACCGAACTGGCGCGGGACCAGCACCGCGAGCGCTTCGAACGCATCTTCCACACCAGTCCCAGCCCGATGCTGGCGCAGTCTGCCCGCACCGGCGAAATCCTCGACGTGAACCCGGCCTTCGAGCGTTGCTACCGCTACCCGCGCGAGGCCTTGCTCGGCAAAAGCGACGAGCTGCTTTGGGCCGACATGGACGAGCGCAAGGCCTACACCAGAAAGCTGTTCGAACACCGCCACGTGATGGACCAGCGCTGCAAGGCCGTGCGGGCCGACGGCACCACCTTCGATGCACAGATTTCGTCCGAGATGGGCAACGATGTGCAGGACAAGCTGATCATCACCACCATCTCGGATGTCAGCGCGCAGACCGAGGCCATGGAAAAACTGCGGCGTTCGGAGGAACGGTTTTCCAAGGCGTTCAACTTCAGTCCGCTGCAGATGGTGATCACCCGCCTGTCGGACGGGCGGTTCATGGAGGTCAACGATGTGTACGAACGCATCCAGGGCCTGCCGCCGGTCGAGCTCAAGGGCAAGACCACGGTGGAGGCCGGGGCCTGGCTGCGCGCCGAAGACCGCAACCGCTTCGTGCAACTGTTGCTGGAAAAGGGCCACATCGACAACTACGAGACCCGGCTGCGCCACAAGAACGGCTCCCTGGTCGACGCCCGCCTTTGGGCGGTTCTGATCGAACTGGAAGGAAACCCCTGCATCCTCACCTGCACGGTGGACGTGACCCAGGAAAAGCGGAGGGAGGCGCTGCTGCTGGACGTTGCGCGCGGAGTCGCCGGAAAAACCGGCGAGGATTTCTTCCCGGCGCTGACCCGCCACATGGCGGTGTCGCTGGAAGCCGACATGATCATCATGGGCGAGACCCTGCCCGATGGCCGGGTGCGCGCGATCTCGGTGTGGCGCGACGGCGTTCACGCCCGCAACTTCACGTTCGCCACTCCGAACACGCCCTGTGGTCAGGCGTTGGTGGAAACCGGCCTGTGCGTGTTTGCGGGCGATCTGCCTGCCAAGTTTCCGCCCGATTCCCCCCTGCTGGAAGCCGGCTACGAGGCCTATGTGGGCCAATCGCTGCGCGACGAGGACGGCACGCCGATCGGTGTGCTCAACGCCATGTGGAAGCACACCATCACGCCCACGCCCGAAATGCGTGCGCTGATGTCGATCTTCTCCAGCCGCGCCAATGCCGAGTTGCTGCGGCTGCGGCGGGACCGCGAAATCCAGCGCCTGAACCAGACCCTGGAACAACGGGTGCAGGAACGCACCGACGATCTGCTCAAGCTGAACCACGAACTCGATACTTTTGCCTACTCTGTGTCGCACGACCTGAAGACACCGCTGCGTTCCATCGATGGTTTCACGCAGATCCTGCGCGAGCGCCTGGGCGACCGGATCGGCGAGGAAGAGGAAGCCTTGTTCGCGCGGGTACTGGCCTCCACCAGGCGCATGAGCACGCTGATCTCGGACATGCTGGCCCTGGCCCGCGTGAGCCAGGCCCGGCTGGCGCTGGAGCCGGTTGACCTCAGTGCCCTTGCGCACCGCATCCTGGACGCCGAACTGGAGCTCCAGCCCCGGCGTCGGGTTCTGCGCAGGATCCAGTCGGGCCTGGTGGTCACCTGCGATGCCCAACTGGTCCGTCTGGCGCTGGAAAACCTGTTGGGGAACGCGCTGAAGTATTCGCGCGAACAGCCTGAGACGCACATCGCGTTCGGGCAGCGCGAAGGCGAACCAGGCAGCCTGCCCTGGCTGTTTGTGCAGGACAACGGTGTGGGATTCAACATGGCCTATGCGGACAAGCTGTTCCAGCCCTTCCAGCGCCTGCACCCGGGCAGCGCTTTTGAGGGCACGGGCATCGGCCTGGCCACGGTGCGCCGCATCATTGAACGCCACGGGGGCAGCATCCGCGGCAGCAGCACACCTGGTCAGGGCGCCACGTTCGAATTCCGACTGGGGCCCGAGTCGTCTTCCACCCGTCGCTCCCGCTGACCTGAACCTCCGGACATTCATGGACCACCGTCCCGCTGTCGACGATCCACTGGGAAAGAACCAGCCCGATGTGATCGAACAGCACCAGCGCCGCGCCGTGCGTTCGCTGCTGGTGACCTTCAGCTATTTCATTCCGCTGATCGCGCTGACGCTGTACCACCGCAGCGGCATGGCGTTCCTGACCGGATCGGTGGTGACGCTGTCGCTGTTCGTGTGGGCCCTGTGGCTGCCGTTCAGAAAAGGCCACACCCGGCTGGTGGCCCACTGGCTGATTGCGGCGCTCCTGGTGTCGACCACGCTGGCCATCCACCACGAAGGAACCGTGCGCAGTGCAGCGGTTCTGGCCATGATGGCCGGCGTGATCATGGCGGGTACGTTCCTGCCACGGACAAGCATGGCTCTGGTGGGGCTGTACTGCATCGTGGTGCTGGGTGCGTTCAACTGGATGGAGCAGCAGGGAACGCTGAGCGGGCAGGCACTCCCGGTGACCTGGGTGGTCTGGGTGATCCAGGCCGGCGTGGTGGTTGCCGTTCTCGTGAGTCTGTTCTATGGCCGGCACCAGCTGATCGAGGCTTACCACAGTCAGGCGCAGAGCCTGCTGAAAGCCCAGGCAGCCAAGGACGACCTGCGCGCAAGCGACAACCGGTTCAAAAGCCTGTTCCGCAACAACCCGGCAGCCTGCATGGTGCAGTCGGTCGAAACGCGAAACGTGATCGACGCCAACGAGGTCTTCACGAAGCTGACCGGCTACAGCCGCGAAGAACTGCAGGGGCATGAGCCGCCTGTGCTGTGGGCCAACGCAAAGGAGCATCAGGCATTTCGCAACCGCCTCAAGGAAAAGGGGTCGGTGCAGGGCATGCGCGCCCGGGGCCTGCACAAGGACGGCAGCACCGTGGAGGTGGAGGTCTCGGCCGAATTGCTGACGGAAGGGTTCGAGCGTCTGCTGCTGGTGATGGTGCTCGACGTCAGTGCCGAAGTGGCTTCGCGGCAGGCGCTGGAGAAGTCGCGCGAACGGTTTTCCACGGCGTTCAGCTTCAGCCCGTTGGGCACCGTGATCCGGCGCCTGAGCGATGGACGCTACCTGGAAGCCAATGGTGCCAACGAGAAGGTGCTGGGCTACACCGCCGAAGAACTGGTGGGCCACACCTCCCGCGAACTGCACGTGTGGCTCACCGACGAAGAGCACCAGGCGTACACGCGCCTGCTCAAGGAGCAAGGGGAGGTGCTGGCCTATCCGGCCCGGCTGCGCAACAAGTGGGGGGAACCGACCGATGTGCAGATCTGGTCGCGCCACATTGAACTTGACGCCCAGGCCTGCGAGCTGGTCTACATCATCAACGTGACCGAACAGAAACGCCGTGAGGCCATGCTGATGAACGTGGCGCGGGGGGTTTCCTCCAAAACCGGTGAAGCCTTCTTTCTTTCACTGGCCGACCACCTGGCACACGGCATCGGTGCCGACGGCGTCCTCATCGGCGAGGTCGGCCGCGGTGGTCACCTGGACACACTGGCCCTGCGCCAGGATGGGGACCTGCAACCCAACCAAAGTCTGCCCATCGCGCACACTGCGCTGGTCAGCATCGTTTCCCAGGACGACCTGGTGGTGGTCGACGGGCCAGCGCGCCAGATGGTTCTGAGCGTTCCGGCGCCCCACCCCGAGTCCACCCAGACCCTGGCCGGCGTGGCACTGCGTGACCCGGACGGGTCGGCCATCGGCCTGCTGGCCGTGGTGTGGCGCGAACGGCGCGACCTGCAACCCGATGTGCGGGCCCTGCTGACCATCTTTGCCAGCCGCTGCAACGCCGAGCTGGTGCGCCTGCGGCGCGACCGCGAGATCCGGCGGCTGCAGGCCACGCTGGAGCAGCGGGTGTCGGCCCGCACCCAGCAGCTGGAATACCTGAACCGCGAGCTCGAGAGCTTTTCGTATTCGGTGTCGCACGACCTGAAGTCGCCGCTGCGCTCCATGGACGGCTTCACCCACATGTTGCGCGAACAGATGGCCAGCCGCCTCACACCGGACGACGAAGACCTGATCGACCGGGTGCAGGGCGCCATCCACCGCATGAACAGCCTGATCACCGACCTGCTGGCACTGGCCCGGGTGAGCCAGGGGCGGCTGCAGCGCATGGAGGTGAACCTGTCGGAGATTGCGGAGGACGTGATCCGGCGCGAACGCCACACCGACGCCGGACGCGAGGTGGAGGTGCACATCGCACCTGGCCTCATGGCCGATTGCGATGCCCGCATGGCGCAGATCGTGCTGGAAAACCTGCTGGGCAATGCCTGGAAGTACTCGCGCCAGCGCAAGCCGGCGGTGATCGAGTTCGGGCGCGACCCCGCCACCACAGGTCCTGGCGGAGCACCCACCTTCTTCATCCGCGACAACGGGGCGGGCTTCGACATGGCGCGCTCGGACCGGCTGTTCAAACCCTTCACGCGGCTGCATGCGGCCACCGAGTTCGAAGGGTCGGGCATCGGCCTGGCCACGGTGCGCCGCATCATCGAGCGGCACGGGGGCGAAATCGAGGGCCAGTCCAGTCCCGGTGAAGGCGCCACCTTCCGCTTCACATTCGGCCAGGGTGCGCCGGTGTGATGCCGCAGGCGCGCTTTAGTGGGTGTGGGCCAGCCCGCTCACGAGGGTGACCATCCCGATGCCCGCCAGCAACCACGCCACCTGCGCTGCGGTTTCGCGCAGGTCCAGGCGTTTCTGCAGTTGTGGGATGAGGTCGGCCAGCGCCACATACACAAAGCTGCTGGATGCAGCCACCAGGAAGTAAGGCAGATAGTCCACCAGCTGGTTCACCAGCACATAGCCCACCAGGCCTCCCAGCGCGGTCACGGTACCGGCCAGCGACACCTTGATGATGGCCGCGCGTGCAGTGCCCGAGGAGGCCCGCAGCACCACCAGGTCGCCGATGTGGTGAGGCACCTCGTGCGCCAGCACCGCCAGGGCTGCCACGACCCCCAGGCGCAGGTCGGCCAGGAAGGCCGAGGCGATCAGGATGCCGTCGCCGAAGGCGTGCACGCTGTCGCCAGCCAGGACCGTCCAGCCACCGGAGCGAACGCCATCGCGGTGGTGGTGGCCCGGCGGGTGGGCATGGGCATGGGCATGGTGGTTCTCTTCGTGGCGGTGCGCGTGGTTCGTTCCCTGGGTGTTCCCTGGCTTGTCTCCTGGAAGATGGCTGTGCGCGTGGTGGTGTTCGTGGCCGTGGTGCCAGAGCTCGGCCTTGTCGAGCAGGAAGAAGAACACCAGCCCGGCCAGCAGCAGCGAGAACAGCTCGTGGACGCTGGCTTCGCTCTCGAAGGCCTCGGGCAGCAGGTGCATGAAGGCGGTGGCCATGAGCGCGCCTGCGGCCAGGCTCAGCATGTGCTGCGTGAACCGCGCCAGCACCGAAAAGCCCAGCAGGGCCGCGAGCCACACGCTGCCCACGCCCGCGCCGATGGTGCCGATCAGGATTGCCAGAAGAGTCATGTTGATCCAGGAATGTCCACGCTGTGCTCTGCCCCGCCCACCGCAGCCACAAAAAAGGGCCGCCTTGTGGCGACCCTGTTCGACCCGGACAGCGCGGCCGCTCAGGCCACGCCGTGCTGCTTGAACCAGTCCAGCGCGCGCTTCCAGCCGTCTTCGGCCGGCTCCTTGCGGAAGCTGGGCCGGTAGTCGGCGTGGAAAGCGTGCGGTGCGTCCGGGTAGACGACGAAGGTGGAGGCCTTGGCGGCCGCATTGCCAGCTGCCAGCGCCGCTTTCATCTTATCAACCGTGTCAAGCGGAATGCCGGTGTCGGCCGCGCCGTACAGGCCAAGCACCGGGCCGTTGAGGCTGCCGGCCACGTCCACGGGGTGCTTCGGGGTGAGCTCGCTGGTCTGGCCCACCAGGCGGCCGTACCAGGCCACACCGGCCTTCACCGCCGGGTTGTGGGCGGCGTACAGCCAGGTCTGGCGGCCACCCCAGCAGAAGCCGGTGACACCGAGCTTGCTCACGTCGCCGCCGTTGGCGCCAGCCCACTTCACCGTGGCGTCCAGGTCGGCCAGCACCTGCGCGTCGGGCACCTTGCTGATGACCTCGGCGATCAGCTTGGCCATTTCGCCGTAGCTCTGGGCGTCGCCCTGGCGCACGAACAGCTCGGGCGCCAGCGCCAGGTAGCCCGCCTTGGCAAAACGCCGCGCGGTGTCGGCAATGTATTCGTGCACACCGAAGATCTCCGACAGCACCAGCACCACCGGCAGCCCGGTCTTGCCGGCGGGGGCCGCGCGGTACACCGGCATGGAAAACCCGTTCACATCGATCATCACCTCGCCCACCGTGAGGCCATCAGCGAGCGTCTTGATCGCGGTCTGTGCCATCAGCGGCGCCGCAGCCGCCGCATAGCCCACACCAAGCGCTGCCTTCAGCGCGGTGCGGCGCGTGGCCCCGCTTTCCGTGGATTGGCCGGGCAGCAAAGCATCAAGGTCCTGGGTGAGGTTGTCGTTGAGCATGGCGGGGTCTCCTGTAGGTGTTGGTGTTGAAAGGGGGAAACGAGTCGGAAAGGATTCTGAGGTTGGCGGGAAGTTCAGCGCTTCAAACCCAAGGAAATGACGGAGCGCGTGCCTGCATCCAGGGATACCGTCGGGCCGGCTCTGCCGGACGACTGGTATCGCCCCCTTGAGGGGGTCGCGCGCAGCGCGGCGGGGTGTTCAATGCGCCTGATCCCAGTTCGGCCCAACCCCCACCTCGGCCAGCAGCGGCACCTTCAGCTCGGCCACGCCGGCCATCAGCGCGGGCACCTCGGCCTTGAGCCAGTCCACCTCGGCCTCGGGCACCTCGAACACCAGTTCGTCGTGCACCTGCATGATCATCTTCGTGCCGCGCCGCTGCTCGTCCAGCGCCTTCTGCACCGCCACCATGCTGAGCTTGATGAGATCGGCCGCCGTGCCCTGCATGGGCGCGTTGATGGCGGCGCGTTCGGCGCCGCTGCGGCGCGGGCCGTTGGGGCTGTTGATTTCCGGCAAGTACAGGCGGCGGCCGAACACGGTTTCCACATAGCCGCGCGCCTTGGCCTGGGCGCGGGTGTCGTCCATGTAACGCTTCACGCCTTCGAAGCGTTCGAAGTAGCGCTGGATGTAGTTCTTCGCCGCCGTGTTGTCGATGCCCAAGGCCTTGGCCAGGCCGAAGGCGCTCATGCCGTAGATGAGACCGAAGTTGATGACCTTGGCATAGCGGCGCTGCTCGCTGCTCACCTGCGCAGCCTCCACGCCGAACACCTCGGCGGCGGTGGCGCGGTGCACGTCGATGCCTTCGTGGAAGGCACGCAGCAGGGCCGCGTCTTCGCTGATGTGGGCCATGATGCGCAGCTCGATCTGCGAATAGTCGGCGCTGGCGATCACGTGGCCGGGCGCGGCCACGAACGCTTCGCGCACGCGGCGGCCTTCGGGCGTGCGGATGGGGATGTTCTGCAGGTTCGGCTCGTTGCTGGACAGCCGGCCTGTGACCGCCACCGCCTGCGCGTAGTGGGTGTGCACCCGGCCCGTGCGCGGCAGCGCGAGCTGGGCGAGCTTGTCGGTGTAGGTGCCCTTGAGCTTGGACAGGCTGCGGTGCTCCAGGAGCTTGGCCGGCAGCGGGTAGTCCTCGGCCAGCTTTTCCAGCACCTCTTCGTCGGTGCTGCGCGCGCCGGTGGCGGTCTTCTTGATGACCGGCAGGCCCAGCTTGTCGAAAAAGATTTCCCCGAGCTGCTTGGGGCTGCTGAGGTTGAAGGGCTGCCCGGCGATTTCGTAGGCCTCTTGCTCCAGCGCATGAATGCGCGCGCCAAGTTCGTGGCTTTGTCTGGCCAGCGTGGGCGCGTCGATCAGCACGCCATTGCGTTCGATGCGGTAGAGCGCTTCGCTGCTGGCGATTTCCAGTTCGTAGATGAAGCGCAGCTTGTCGTCGGCCTGCAGCTGCGGCCACAGCACGCCGTGCACGTCCAGGGTCTGGTCGCTGTCTTCGCAGGAGTATTCGGCGGCCTTGGGCACGTCCACCTGCGAGAACGGAATCTGGTGCGCGCCCTTGCCGCAAATGTCCTCGTAGCTGATGCCCTTGCGCCCGGTGTGGCGCTCGGCCAGGCTGGACAGACCGTGCGGCTTGTGCACTTCCAGCACGTAGCTCTGCAGCATGGTGTCGTGCACATAACCCTGCACCTCGATGCCGTGGTTGGCGAACACGTGCCGGTCGTATTTCACGTGCTGGCCCAGCTTGGGGTGCTTGGGGTTTTCCAGCCAGGGCTTGAGCCTGGCCAGCACCTCGTCGAGCGGCAGTTGTTCGGGCGCGTCGGGCCCGCTGTGGCGCAACGGAATGTAGGCGGCCTCACCCGGTTTCACGCTGAAGCTGATGCCCACGATCTCGGCACGCATTTCATCCAGCGAGGTGGTTTCGGTGTCGAGTGCCACCAATTCGGCGGCCTGTACGCGCTGCAGCCAGGTGTCGAAGGCTTCCCAGGTGAGGATGGTGTCGTAGACCAGGGTCGAGGTGCGTGGCGCAGGCGCGGGCGGTTCGTCGAACAGGCCGGGGTTGGCCGGGTCGGCCAGTTCCTGGCGCACTTCGCGCAAGGCTTCGGCCACTTCGGGTTTGACGCTGGTCTTGGCGGCCAGGCCCTTGAAGCCGTAGGTTTCATAGAACGCCTTGAGCGCGGTGTTGTCCGGCTCGCCGATGCGGATGGCATCCAGCGCGGGCAGGCCGGGCACGTAGCCGTTCAGGTCGCAGTCGGTCTTGATGGTCAGCAGCTGCCGCCCGGTGGGCAGCCAGTCCAGCGCCTTGCGCAGGTTCTCGCCGGCCACGCCCTTGATCTCG
>JALORL010000198.1 GCA_025458915.1 Hydrogenophaga sp. | reverse complement strand
CATCGGCATGGCGATCTCGTCGCCGGTGGACAAGCGCTGGCTGCAGGTGAACGACCGGCTGTGCGACATCCTCGGTTATCCGCGCGAAGAACTCCTTCGTCTGCCCTGGACCGACATCACCCACCCGGACGATCTGGCACGCAACGTGGCGCTGTTCAACGATCTTGTGGCCGGGCGGTTGCCCGCCTACACCCTGCAGAAACGTTTCATCCGCAAGGACGGCGCTGCGGTGTACACCGAGATCAACGTGCGGCCCTTGCGCCAGGACGATGGCAGTGTGCGCCACCTGTTCACCACCGTGCAGGACATCACCGAGCGCCTGGGCGCCGAGGCCAGGCTGCTGTCCAACCAGGAGCGGCTGGAACGTGCCGAGGCCATGGCGCAGCTCGGCAGCTGGTCGTTCGACCCCGATTCCGGCCAGTTGTGGTGGTCGGCCCAGATGTACCGCAACTTCGGCCTTACTCCGGCCCGCGCCGCCCCGTCGGCAGCCGCTTTCCTGGCCCGTGTGCATCCCGACGACAAGGCCCGCGTGGAGGCCGACATGCGGGCCATGTCCCGAGGCGAATCGGTAAGCGACATCGAATTCCGCAGGACATCACGCCGGTGAAGCTGGCCGAGGAACGCCTGCAGCGCGCCAACGAAGTGCTGGAGCAGCGCGTGGCCGAGCGGACCAACCAGCTCAGCGAAGCCAACAACGAACTGGAAGCGTTCTCCTACACCGTCTCGCATGACCTGCGTGCGCCACTGCGCGGCATCGATGGCTACAGCCAGCTGCTGCTGGAGGAATACGGCCCCAAGCTGGACGAAGAAGGCCAGCATTTCGTGCAGCGCATCCGCAGCGGCATCGCACTCATGGGCGATCTGATCTCCGACCTGCTGGACTACTCCCACCTCGACCGCCGCACCATGGAGCATGACCCGGTGGAGGTGTCCGGTGTGGTGGACCGCGTGCTGGAGATGTACGACGCCGACATCGAACGCGGCGGCGTTCAGGTGGTCTGCACGGTGGAGCCCCTGACGCTGCGGCTGGACCGCGAAGGCCTGAACCTGGCCCTGCGCAACCTGGTGGGCAACGCGCTGAAGTTCAGCCAGGGGCAGCCAGACCCCCGTGTGGAGATCGGTGCCCGGCGCGAAGGCGATCGCTGCCTGATCTGGGTCAAGGACCGTGGCGTGGGCTTCGATATGCAATACCATGACCGCATCTTTGGCATCTTCCAGCGTCTGCACCGCTCCGAGGACTACGCCGGCACCGGCGTGGGCCTGGCCCTGGTGTCCAAGGCCGTGCAGCGCATGGGGGGCAGGGTCTGGGCGCAGAGCGCCCCGGGGCAGGGCGCCACTTTCTTTCTGGAGTTTCCCGTATGAATCCGTCTCCGCAGATGCCGCCGATCATGCTGGTGGAAGACAATCCGATGGACCTGGACCTCACGCTGCGGGCCTTCAGCAAGAAGCGCTTCGGCAACAACATCCAGGTTGCCCGCGACGGCGAAGAAGCGGTGGCCTACATGGCGCGCTGGGAAGCCGGCGAGCCCATTCCGGCGGTGATCCTGCTCGACATCAACATGCCCAAGCTGAGCGGGCTGGAGGTGCTGCGCCAGCTCAAGTCCCACGAACGCTTCCGGCGCATTCCGGTGGTCATGCTGACCTCCTCGCGCGAGGACCGCGACCTCAAGACCGCCTACGACCTGGGTGTGAATTCCTACATCGAAAAGCCGGTGAGCTTTGCCAAGTTCATGGAAGTGGCCGACCACATCGAGCTGTACTGGTGTGTGCTCAACGAAAGGCCTTATTAAGGACTCCCCCCTGCGCCGCTTTGCGGCTTCCCCCCTCTCTGGCGCGGCTGCGCCGCTTGGAGTGGGGACGCACCCTGTGGCCCGGCGGAGCCGGTTCCACGGGTGCCCTGGATCGAGGAATTGCGCGCCGGAGCGTTTGGAGCATCCCCTGCGCCGCTGACGCGGCTTCCCCCCTCTCTGGCGCGGCTGCGCCGCTGGGAGGGGGGACGCACCTTTGGGCCGGCAAAGCCGGACCCTCGGTGCCCTGGATGCAGGCACTTCTCGCCGGAGAGATGTTTGTCGAATCTGTCTTTGGCTCGTTTCATTTGCCCTCTTCTCCGTTCGCCCTGAGCCTGTCGAAGGGCCGGCCCGGGTCGTTGAGTTCCTGCTTGTGGTTCTGCGGTGTCCGGGTGTTCCTCCGGGGTGGTTTTCGGGGCATCCGTGGTATGAACGGGCATGGTTCATCCACCTTTTGCGGGAGCGCAGATCATGAAAATCCTTCTTCCCACCGACGGGTCCGAGCGGTCGTTGCAGGCGGTGCACCATGCCTTGCGGCTGGTGGGCTCGGGGCTGAAGGCGCGGTTCGTGGTGGCGAACGTGCAGGAAACCGCGACGTTGTACGAGATGGTGGTGGCCCACGACCCCGATGTGCTGCAGCGGGTGAGCGAAGGCGCGGCGCGCGACCTGATGAAGCCGGCCGTGGCGTTGCTGGCGGCGGCGGGGTTGCCGGTGGAGCAGGACGCCAGCAGTGGCGACCCGGCCCAGATGCTGGCCGAGGCGGCCGAGCGGCACGGGTGCGACGCCATCATCATGAGCACCCACGGCGGCGGGTTCCGGGCCGCGGTGCTGGGTTCGGTGTCGCAGGAACTCGTGCAGCTGGCCGCTGTTCCGGTCACGCTGGTGCGGGTGGACGCCGACGACTGACCGCTCAGCCAGCCGCCCGCTGCAGGTTCCTGCGCGGGGCAGGGGTGGTAGCAGAAAACGATCGGATGAAAACCCGAAACAGACCCTAAAGTCCGGCGTTGTTCGGCCGAAAAGGTATGTGAACGCCGGGCTTGTTTGCCCGGTGCCTCCTATCGAGGGTGACCGCCATGCTGAACCTCACCACTGCCAATCCTGTGTCCTGGCCCTCTGCGCCAAGCACGGCCGTGCCGCCTGTTCCGGCGATTGCGGCCGTACAGCCCCTGCCGGGCGCCGGCCGCGACCCCCAGGCCGGACTGGGCGCCGGCCAGGACCGTTCGCCCGCCCAGAAGAAAGGGCGCGAAGCGGCCTCCGCCGATGGCGCTCCCCTGTTGCCGCGCGGTCAGGGCGAAGCCGCTGCCGGTGCGGCGCCAACGGGCGCCGGGGTGGTTGATGCGGCAGCCCGCAAGGCTGCCGAAGAAGCCGCCGCTGCCCTGGCCGAGGAACAGGCGAACGCCAAGGACGAAATCCAGCAGCGTTTGCAGGAAGTGCTGTCCACCGTGTGGCAGGCCAGTGCAGCCGTGGTGGACCGTGCACTTGGCCGGGAAGCCGCGCCGGGCGAGGCCGCTTTGGCCGGCGGCAATGGCGTTTCGGCTGTACCGCCGCGGCGCGCCCTGCTGCCGCAGCCAGCGGTCCAGGCAGTGGTGCAGGCCCAGAGCGGCCAGGCGCCAACAGCGGGCAGCACGGGTGCAGCGGCTGGGCTTGCGGGTGAGCTGGTGGCCTACGACGAGCGCGGCAACGGCAGCGTGCAGCCGCCCGAGGCGGGCAGCCTGATCAGCCGCCGCGTGTAGCTGTCGTTTTGGGCTGCCGTATTGGGCGGCCGTTCTGGGTAGCCGGGTCGGGCCGCGTGCCGCGAGGCGGCAGCGCTTCACCGCCGGTCAAAGGGCGTCGCGGACCCCGAACTGGCGCAGTGCCTTCTGGGTGGTTTCGGAGTCGCGTTCTAGCTGGGAAGCCATGCCGCTGTCGAACGGATCGCCGCCGGCGTGCACCATTTCCTCGATCTGGGCTGCCGTGCGCACGATGGCACGGAATCCCATCAGCATGGCGGTGCCCTTGAGCTTGTGGGCGTTGTAGGCCACGGCGGCGAGATCGCGCTGCTCCAGGGCTGCCACCAGCACCGGCACCGAGCCGTCTGGCGGAGCAAACAGCGTGGCCAGCAGTTCGTTCAGTGTCTCCTCCGGCATCATGGACGAGATCTCCACGAACGACTCGATGTTGATCAGCAGATCGGTGGAGGTTTCGTCGGGCAGCCGGATCGGCAGTTCGTAGGCCGAAATCGGAAACGGGTTGCTGTGCCGTGAAACGGGGGAAGCCCCGTCGTCGGCTTCGGCGGCGTTCTCCAGCAGGCCGCAAGCCTGCAGGGCCCGCACCAGGTCGTCGCTTTGCAGCGGCTTGCTGGTGAAGCTGTCCACCCCCACCTCGACCGCGCGTTTGCGCGTGTCGTTGACCCCGTCGGCCGTGACCAGGATGATCTTGGTCTGCGCTTGCGGTCCTGGCAGGGCGCGGATGGCGCGGGTGGTGGCGAGGCCGTCCAGCACGGGCATGTGGTAGTCCAGCAGCACGACGTCGAAGGCTTGCTTCTGCACGAGTTCCAGCGCTTCCTGGCCGTTCTCGCAGAACACGGCGTCGTGGCCCATGCGCTCGAGCAGGATGCTCATGTACTTCAGGTTGATCGGGTGGTCTTCGGCCACCAGCACGCGCAGGCGGCGCCCGCCCGCCTGGGGGGGTGCGGGCTGGGATGGCTCCAGGGGCGCGTCGGTGGCCGGCAGGCGCAGCGTGACGGTGAACACCGAGCCCACGCCCGGCACGCTGCTGGCCACGATGTCGCCCCCCATCATGCGCGCCAGGTGGCGCGAGATCTCCAGCCCGAGGCCGGTGCCGCCCGCGCGCCGGCGCAGGGTGTTGTCGGCCTGGTGGAAGCGGGTGAACAGGTTGGCCATGGTGGCGTCGTCCATGCCCACGCCGGTGTCGCGCACGGAGATCACCACGCCGTCGTCCATGCCGGGCTGGCGCGTCAGTTCCGCAATGACACTGCCTTCGTGGGTGAACTTGATGGCGTTGCTCAGCAGGTTGAACAGGATCTGGCGCAGCCGGGTGACGTCGGCCATGACCCATTCGGGCAGGTCGCCGGCGGTGTAGACGTCGAGCGTGAGGCCCTTGTCCTGGGCACTGACCCGCATCAGGTCCTCGACTTCGCGCACCGTCCCGCGCAGGTGGGTCGGCGTGGGTGACAGCCGGAGCGTGCCGGACTCGATGGAGGACACATCCAGGATGTCGTTGAACACGCCCAGCAGGTGGTGCGCCGAGTCGCGCGCGGTCTGCAGGTAATCGAGGTGGCGACCGGACAGGTTGGCTTCTTCCAGCAAGTTGAGCATGCCCAGCAGACCCTGGAACGGCGTGCGGATTTCGTGGCTCATGTTGGCCATGAACAGACTCTTGCTCTGGTTGGCGGCTTCGGCCTCGTCGTTGGCATGGGCCAGCTGGTCGCTGAGCTTCTGCAG
>JALORL010000197.1 GCA_025458915.1 Hydrogenophaga sp. | reverse complement strand
AGAGACCAGATGAAATTGAAATCCCTGAAGCTGACCGCCATGGGCCTGGGTGCAGCCGCCGTTGTGGCGAGCATGCCTGCCCACGCCGGCAAGGACCTGGACGCGATCAAGTCGCGCGGTACCTTGGTGTGTGGCGTCAGTACCGGTCTGGCCGGCTTCTCGGCCGCCGACAGCCAGGGCAAGTGGAGCGGCATCGATGTGGACGTCTGCCGGTCGGTCGCTGCCGCCGTGCTGGGCGATTCCAACAAGGTGCGCTATGTGCCCCTGAACGCTGCCCAGCGCTTCACCGCGCTGCAGTCGGGTGAGGTCGACCTGCTGCCCCGCAACACCACCTGGACCCTGACCCGCGACGCATCGCTGGGCCTGCACTTTGCCGGCGTCACGTTCTATGACGGCCAGGGCTTCATGGTGCCGAAAAGCCTCAACATCAAGAGCGCCAAGGACCTCAAGGGAGCCACGGTGTGCGTGCAGTCCGGCACCACCACCGAGCTCAACCTCACCGACTACTCGCGCGCCAACAACCTGAACCTGCGCCCTGTGGTGTTCGCCGAACTGGCCGCCACCAACGCCGCCTACTTCGCCGGCCGTTGCCAGGCCTACACCACCGACGCTTCGGGTCTGGCCGCCATCCGCGCCAAGGAAGCTGCCAAGCCCGACGACCACGTCATCCTGCCCGAGCTGATCTCCAAGGAACCGCTGGGCCCGGCCGTTCGCCGTGGTGACGACGAGTTCTTCGCCATCGTGAAGTGGGTGGGTTATGCACTGCTGGAAGCCGAGGAACTGGGCATCACCGCCGCCAACGCCGACCAGATGCGCAAGGACAGCAAGAACCCCAACGTGCTGCGCCTGCTCGGTGGCGGCAACGAAGACACCGGCAAGCTGCTGGGTCTGGACAAGGAATGGGCCCTGCGCGCCATCAAGGCCGTGGGCAACTACGGTGAGTCCTACGAGCGCAACATCACCCCGATCGGTCTGTCCCGCGGCGTGAACGCGCTGTGGAACCAGGGCGGCCTGATGTACCCGATGCCGGCCCGCTGATCTTTCGGCTCGGTTTGACAACGCCGGCGTGGACCTCCTGCCGGCGTTGTCGCATGTGCGGTCCACGACCTGACTCCTGCAGGAGATTTTCTTGAATTCCCCCACCAAACCTCCCCGACCGGCATGGTCGTGGCGCAGCCGCGCGGGCCGCGGCGTGATCTACCAGGTAATTGCCCTGCTCGTGATCGGGCTGGCCGTCTGGTTCCTGGCGTACAACACCCAGGAGAACATGCGCATCCGCGGCATCCAGAGCGGTTTTGACTTCCTGGGCTCCCCGGCCGGCTTCGACATCGGCGAAACCGTCGTGGCCTACGATCCCAGCGAAACCTATGGAAAAGCCATCTGGATCGGTGTGCTCAACACCTTGAAGGTGGCCGTGATCGGCATCTTCCTCACCACCGTCCTGGGCATCCTGCTGGGCGTGGGGCGCTTCTCGCGCAATGGCATCGTGCGCGGCCTCTGCTACGCCTACGTCGAAGTGTTCCGCAACGTGCCGGTGCTGCTGCAGATGCTGATGTGGTACCTGTTTTTCGTCGAGGTTCTGCCCCAGCCTGGCGAGGCATGGAACCTGGCCGACCTGTTCTACCTGAGCAAGGACGGCATGTCCTTCCCGCGTCCGGCCGAAGGCAGCGGCTACCTCTGGGTGGTCGTGGGATTTGCTGCCGGACTGGTCGCATCCTGGGTGTGGCGCAAATGGGCGCTGAAGCAGTTCGAGGCCACCGGCCGCCTGCGCAAACCGGGCTTGCCCACGGCCCTGATCATCGCCGGCTGCACCGTTCTGGGCTGGGTGGCCGGTGGCATGCCCACCGAGTGGGCCATTCCGGAAGCGGGTCGCTTCATGATCGAAGGCGGCGGCAGCGTCTCGCCCGAATTCATGGCGGTGCTGATCAGCCTCACCCTCTACACCGCAGCCTTCGTGGCCGAGGTGGTGCGGGGTGGCATCCAGTCGGTGAGCCTGGGCCAGAAGGAAGCGTCTGCCGCATTGGGCCTGGCCCCGGGACAGACCATGAATCTGGTGGTGCTGCCGCAGGCCATGCGCGTGATCATTCCGCCGCTGACCAACCAGTACCTCAACCTGACCAAGAACTCTTCGCTCGCCGTGGCCGTGGGCTACCCCGATGTGGTCTCGATCGCCAACACCACGCTGAACCAGTCGGGCCGTGCGGTGGAATGCATCGCCATCATCATGCTGGTGTACCTGACCACGTCCCTGTCCACCTCGTTGTTCATGAACTGGTACAACGACCGCATGGCCATCAAGGAGAGGTGACCCGATGTCCAACCAGACTTTTGTGCCCATTCCCGCGCGCCCCTCTCCGGTGCGCACCAGTGGCATCGTGCCCTGGATCAAGACCAACATGTTCGGCGACCTGCGCAGCAGCATCACCTCGGTGTTCCTGCTGGCACTGACCGCCTGGCTGCTGCCCAAGCTCTACAGCTGGGGGCTGGGCAATGCGGTGTTCGGTGCCGACGCCGACGCGTGCCAGGCCGTGCGCGGCAGCGGCGCCTGCTGGGGCGTGATCACCGAGAAATACCGCCTGATCCTGCTCGGCCGCTTTCCCTTCGAGGAGCACTGGCGTCCTGTCGTGGCCACCAGCCTGATGGTGGCCGGCCTGGTGGTGAGTTGCATCCGGGTGTTCTGGAAGCCCTGGCTGGCGCTGATGTGGGTGGCCATCATGGCCATCTTCTTTGTGCTCATGGGCGGTGGCGTCTTCGGCCTCACGCCGGTGCGCACCGACCTCTGGGGCGGCCTGCCGCTCACCGTGCTGCTGGCCACCATATCCATCTTTCTCGCCTTTCCGCTGGCGATCGTGGTGGCGCTGGGGCGGCGCAGCAATCTGCCGGCCATCCGCACCGCCTGCATCATCTACATCGAGCTCATCCGCGGCGTGCCGCTGATCTCGGTGCTGTTCATGGCGTCGTTCATGTTCCCGCTGTTCATGCCGCAGGGCGTGACCATCGATGTGCTGGTGCGGGTGGTGGTGGGCATCACGCTGTTTGCTGCGGCCTACATGGCCGAGATCATCCGCGGCGGCCTGCAGGCCATCCCGAAGGGCCAGCTCGAAGCAGCCGACACGCTGGGACTGAGCTACTGGCAGACCCAGCGCAAGATCGTGCTGCCGCAGGCCCTGGCCATGGTGGTGCCCAGCGTGATGAACAACTTCATCTCCATCTTCAAGGACACCTCGCTGGTGACCATCGTGTCCATGTACGAGCTCACCGGCGCGCTGTCGCTGGCGCTGAACTCGGACGTGAACTGGCGCCCCTTCAAGATCGAGGCGTACCTGTTCATCACCGTTGTCTACTTCCTATTCTGTTTCGCCATGTCCCGCTACAGCCTGTGGGTGGAGAAACAACTTTCGGCCAGCAAAGCCAGGTGACGAACCCACCCCCGTTTCTCGCTCACTGCGTGTAGCTCGAATCCCCCCTCAAGGGGGCGGTACCAGCGGCCCGGCTAAGCCGGTTCCGCGGTACCCCTGGAAAGAGGCATCTCGTTTGGCTTGAGTTTTTTGGCGCGCCATAAAAAACATTGAACAAGGAATTTCCCGTGACTGAACCCATCATTCGATTCGACAAAGTCAACAAGTGGTATGGCAACGATTTCCACGTGCTGCGCGACATCGATCTCGACGTGGCCAAGGGCGAGCGCATCGTCATCTGTGGGCCGTCGGGCTCCGGCAAGTCCACGCTGATCCGCTGCATCAACCGGCTGGAGGAGCACCAGCAGGGCCACCTCATCGTGGACGGTATTGAACTCACCGACGACATCAAGGCCATCGACCAGGTCCGCAAGGAAGTGGGCATGGTGTTCCAGCAGTTCAACCTGTTCCCGCACCTGACCGTGCTGGAAAACCTCACGCTCTCGCCCATGTGGGTGGGCAAGGTGCCCAAGAAGGAGGCTGAAGAAAAGGCCATGGCGCAGCTGGAACGCGTTCGCATCGCCAACCAGGCCAGCAAGTACCCGCTGCAGCTCTCCGGTGGCCAGCAGCAGCGCGTGGCCATTGCGCGCGCGCTGTGCCTCAAGCCCAAGATCATGCTGTTCGACGAACCCACCTCCGCGCTCGACCCCGAGATGATCAAGGAAGTGCTGGACGTGATGATCGAGCTGGCCAACCAGGGCATCACCATGATCTGCGTGACGCACGAAATGGGCTTTGCCAAGGCGGTCGCCGACCGGGTCATCTTCATGGACCAGGGCCAGATCGTGGAGCAGAACACCCCCGAGGAGTTCTTCAACAATCCGCAGAACGAGCGCAGCAAGGACTTCCTGTCCAAGATCCTGGGGCATTAGAAGATCTCCCCCCTGCGCCGCTGACGCGGCTTCCCCCCTCTCTGGCGCGGCTACGCCGCTTGGAGGGGGGACGCACCCCTTGGCCCGTCCTGAGCTTGTCGAAGGGCGGCTCCACGGGTGCCCTGGATTTCGGACATTTCGCGCCGGTTCGTTTTGTGGCCTTGATGGGGGCTGCACGCACAGCCGTTCGCCCTGAGCTTGTCGAAGGGCTTGCCCAAGCCACTGCGCTTGTGGCCTTCTGGCCGGCTGCACCCATCCGCCGCACTCGGGCCATTGCATGGATTGAACTCTGGCAGTCTGGGCCACTCTGCCCATTGCCGCCACCC
>JALORL010000196.1 GCA_025458915.1 Hydrogenophaga sp. | reverse complement strand
CGTGCAGCAGCACCTGGCTGTAGCTGGCGCGCTCGGGCGCATCGCCCTCGGGCGCGATCACGGTGCCATGCAGGTAGCGCCAGCCCTGGCGCTCCAGCAGCTTGATGGCGAAGGCTTCGATGGCTGATTCGGTCAGATGCGTCAAAGGGCCTCCCCTGGCGGCGTGTCCTGCTGCGACGACTCGAACTCGTCGCACTCGGCAAGGTAAGCCTTCGCGTCCATCTTGAACAGAACCTCGCTGGCGCAGTAGACGTAAGCGCCCATCGCGAAGTCACCAAAGGCGCCGTCCCAATACTCGTTGAAGTCCTGGTGTGCGCCGTAGTCTGGGGCCGCCGCTGGTGCAGGCGCGGCTGCCGGCTGTGGCTGCGTGGGCTGCCGTTCTTCGAAGGCGCGGATCAGCAGCACCGCCACCGCCACGGTGCTATCCACGAGGAAGTCCCGGGTCATCAGGTCGACCTTGCTGTTTCGCTCCTTCAGTTCGTCGAGCGGTTTGCCATGCGACGTGGGACTGATCTGATTGCGCAGATCGCCAATCTGCTGACCAATGGTGGCCAGGGCGCCAGACACCTGCACCGCCAAACCTTCGGCCGGATAGTCCAGGGCGATGAAGGCGCGCTTCAAAACCGCGTTGATGCTCGGGTTGCTGCCCAGCTCTGCACCCCTGGCCTTGCAGACTTGCTTGCCAACGCTCTCAAGCAGAGCCTTGGCGTTTTCCACTGAAAGGCTGAAGTCGCTTTCCATGTGGGCTTCGATTCGCTCCACATAGGGCTCCAGTTCGCGCCAGTGGCTGTACAGCGCCAGCGTGTCCCGAAGCTTCTGCATCAGAAGGCCACCCGAACCTCGCCGCTCATCAGCTTGGGCAGCAGCGTGTCTCGCAAGGACTCCAGCGTCCTGCGTTGTCTCGCTATCTCGATCTGCTTGTCGAGCAGCGGTGCCATCTGTTGCGTCATGGCACGTAGCTCGTCGGGTGTTGGCACCAGCACCACGGCGGCGTCAAGGTCGCCGCGCTTGATGTGGCCCATGGTGGTGGCGTGGCTGGCCGAGATCGCGATGAATTCGGCCAGATGGTGCTTGCACCAGCGCAGATAGAACCACTTGGGAAATTCGTCAGACGTGACTTTGAACAAGTGCTGGTTCAACACGCATCGCTCACCGTCCCACACCTTGACCATCAGCGAGGCCGACCAGGCAAAGATCACGTCGCCAGCCTCGACGATGAACTCGGGCTTGACTTGGCTGCTGGCCCAGTCAGAGCTTTCGGTGATGCCACTGCTGAGTTCCCGGATCTTCAGGACCGGCAACTTGTCAGCCTCGTTGGCTGGCGGGTGCTTTTGACAGGCCAAGCCGTTCAAGAACGTAGCGATGCTGCTGAGCGGGCGTTCGACCCAGCTGGGGGCCGGCTCCTCCAGAAACCACTGCCGGAACAGCATCTCGGCCATGACTTCGAGGTTATGGTTCTGCCGGCAAAGCAGTTCAACCTTGTCGTCCAGGCAGCAAAGAACCCTGGCGATTGCCCTCTGGGCCTCGACTTCCGGCACATTCAAGACCAGCGAAGTCAAGTCTGCGCCCGTGATTCCTGCCACCGCGACCTGCCGCAGAATCGTGCCTAGCAGATACCGCCCATAAGGCGCTCGGAAGTAGTAGTAAAGAAAGTCGGAGTCGGCCTCTTTCGGGTTTGGCTTGGCCCTAATGATGGACGACTCGAATGTCGTTTCTTCGGATATCTCCTTCACGATTGAGCACTTGCCCGCGCCCTCTGCAGTCAACGATCGTCTGGCGAACAGAAGATCACCTTCGGAAATCAGGGCTCTTTTCCTCTCCGAGTCAGTGAGTTGCAGTCGTTTCATTTCCACGTCCTTGATACGCGGATGCGAGAACAATTCGCCCATGTTCACGATCTTCACGCCCTGACCGTGAAATGGCTTCGGCTTGTAGAGTCCGTTTCTGACCGGCTCCTTGAGCAAATCCCCAAAGGCAACGTCGCGCCACTGTTCCCGTGTTGAGACGACATCGCGTTCGACGCCATTAGCTGGTGTAGCTCGTTGGTCAGTCGTCATCGCGAACACCTTTACCAACTTCCAAACGGGCGCGCGCTTCAGTCAACGCCCTGTGCAGCTTCGCCCGCAGCACCTCTTGCGGCGGCAACTGCAACCAATACTCCGCCACGTGAATCTGGTCCTTCTCCAGGTCCATCAGTTCCACCACCTCGGCGTCTTTGTCGCTGCACAGAATGATGGCGATCGGCGCGTTTTCACCAGGCTGCTGCTCATGTTTGGCCAGCCATTTCAAGTAGAGCTCGACCTGGCCCTTGTGCTCGGGCTTGAACTCACCCAACTTCAGTTCCACCAGCACCAGCCGGCGCAGCCGGCGGTGGAAGAACAGCAGGTCGATGTAGTAATCGTGCCCGCCCACCTGGATGCGCTTTTGCCGGCCCATGAAGGCGAAGTCGCTGCCCAGCTCCAGGATGAAGCGCTCCAGCTCGGCCAGGATGGCGGCTTCGAGGTCCTTCTCGGTGAAGCCGTCCTTCAGGTCCAGAAAGTCCAGCAGGTAAGGGTCTTTCAGGAACAGCGCCGGGCTTGTGCCGGCGCCTTGGCCGAGTTGGGCCAGTTCCTGGCGGATGGCCGCTTCAGGCTGCCGGGCAATGGCCGTGCGCTCGAAGAGCAGGCCGTCCATGCGCTCGCGCAGCGTGCGCACCGACCAGCGCGCCTGGGCACACAGCTCGGTGTAGAACGCGCGGCGCGTGGGGTCGTCGATCTTGATCAGCTCGACGAAGTGCGACCAGCTCAATTGTTGCGACAGCGTCGCAACAATGTGCTCGTCGGGCAGGCAGTCAAAGAGCTTGGCCATACGCGTCAGGCCCGAGTGGCTGAAGCCGCTGCCGTAGTCGCGCGTCAGGCGTTCCGAAAGCTGCCGCAGCACGCCCGCGCCGTAGGCCGCCCGCTCGCCCTGCAGCACCTGGGTCTTGATGGCCCGGCCGATGTGCCAGTAGGTGAGCACCAGCGCCTGATTCACCTGCGTGAGCACCTGCGCCCGCGCCTGCTCCACACGTTGCCGGATGTCCTGGTACAGCGCGTCCACGTCGGGCTCGGCCGGGCTTGCCACGCCAGCATCAGGCGCGGGCGATGCGGGCGGCGCAGGCTGAAGGCTGGGCGGCTTTCGGCTCACAGCTTCACCTTGGCCAGGTTCTGTGCAATGGCGGCGTTCAAGCGCGCCTCTTCCTGCAGCTGCGCCTCGAACTCGGCTTTCAGCGCCGCAAAACGCTCGGCGAAGTTGAAGTCTTCGTCTTCCTCGGGCAGACCCACGTAGCGGCCTGGGGTCAGCACGTGCTCCAGTTCGGCCACGCGGGCCAGCGGTACCGAGGCGCAAAAGCCCTTCACGTCGGCATAGGCTGCATCACCCGTGCGCCAGGCGTGGTAGGTGCCGGCGATCTGCGCGATGTCTTCGTCGCTCAGCTCGCGCGTGCGGCGGTTGATCAAGTGGCCCAGGTGGCGGGCGTCGATGAAGAGGATGTCGCCCTTGCGCGGGTGGCCGTTTTCACGCGCCCGGTTCATGAACCACAGGCAGGCCGGAATCTGCGTGTTCAGGAACAGCTTGGCCGGCAGGTTGACGATGCAGTCGATGAGGTTGGCCTCGGCCACCAGGGCGCGGCGGATGTCGCCCTCGCCGCCGCTCTTGCTGGTGAGCGAGCCCTTGGCCAGCACCACGCCCGCACGGCCGTTGGGGGCCAGGTGGTGCAGAAAGTGTTGCAGCCAGGCGAAGTTGGCGTTGCCAGCCGGCGGCACGCCGTGTTTCCAGCGGCCGTCCTTGCGCAGCAGCTCACCGCTCCAGTCGCTCACGTTGAACGGCGGGTTGGCGATCACGAAATCGGCCTTCAGGTCCTTGTGGGCGTCGTTGAGGAACGAGCCCTCGGTGTTCCACTTCACCTGCGACGAGTCGATGCCGCGAATGGCCAGGTTCATGCGCGCCAGCCGCCAGGTGGTCTGGTTGCTTTCCTGCCCGTAGATGGAGATGTCCTTCACCTGGCCCTGGTGCGAGGCCACGAACTTCTCTGATTGCACGAACATGCCGCCCGATCCGCAACATGGGTCGAACACGCGGCCCTTGTAGGGCTCGAGCATGGTCACCAGCAGCTCGACGATGGAGCGCGGCGTGTAGAACTGACCGCCCTGTTTGCCTTCGGCCAGCGCGAACTCGCCCAGGAAGTACTCGAACACATGGCCCAGCACATCGGCGCTGCGGGCCTTGGCGTCACCCAGCGCGATGCTGCCGATCAACTTCATCAATCCACCCAGACTGAGCGGGTCGAGGTTCTGGCGGGAAAACACCTTGGGCAGAACCCCCTTGAGCAACGGGTTCTCGCGCTCGATGGCGTCCATGGCGCCGTCGATGAACTCGCCAATGGTGGGCTGGGTGGCCTGGCTCAGCAGGTAGGGCCACCGGGCATCCGCCGGCACGAAGAACACGTTCTCAGCGGCGTACTCGTCTTTGTCTTCCGGGTCAGCACCAGCGAACTCGCCCACGCCCGCCTTCAGCTTGGCGTAGACCTCTTCGAAAGAGTCTGAGATGTACTTCAGGAAAATGAGGCCCAGCACCACATGCTTGTACTCGGCGGCGTCGATGTTCTTGCGCAGCTTGTCGGCAGCCTTCCAGAGCTGCTTTTCAAGCGGCTCGTCTTGC
>JALORL010000195.1 GCA_025458915.1 Hydrogenophaga sp. | reverse complement strand
AGCATTCCCACCGCGCCGGATTTCGGTTCGCTCAACCTGGCCGCCGCCGTGCAGCTCATTGCCTACGACTGGCGCCAGGCGCTGGGCGGATTTGCAGTCGCCAGCGCGGTGCTGGAACGGCCGGCGGCCGACGCGCAATCGGTCGCCGGCATGCTGCAGCATCTGGAGGAAGCGCTGGTGGCCGTCGACTTTCTGGACCCTGCTGCGCCCAAGAAGCTCATGCCGCGGCTCAACCAGCTTTTCAACCGCGCTGCGCCCACGCCCGAGGAAATCCACATCCTGCGCGGTGTCGCCAAGGCCATGATCCAGGCCGCGCAGCGGGCAAAGCGCTAGACTGCCTGCCATGTTTGCCCGACTCCGCTCCGACATCCAGTGCGTGCTTGACCGCGACCCTGCGGCCAGAACCGTCTGGGAGGTCGTGACCTGTTATCCGGGCCTGCACGCGGTGTGGTTGCACCGCCCGGCCCACTGGTGCTGGAACCATGGCTTCAAGTGGCTGGGGCGATTCATATCCCACGTGGCCCGCTGGATGACCGGTATCGAAATCCATCCGGGCGCCAAGGTGGGTGAGCGCGTGTTCTTCGACCACGCCATGGGCGTGGTGGTGGGCGAAACCGCCGAAATCGGCGACGGCTGCACCATCTACCAAGGCGTGACCCTGGGCGGCACCTCGCTCTACAAGGGCGCCAAGCGCCATCCCACGCTGGGGAAGAATGTGGTGGTCAGCGCCGGCGCCAAGGTGCTGGGCGGCTTTGAGGTGGGCGACGGCGCGAAGATCGGCAGCAACGCTGTGGTCATCAAGCCGGTGCCGGCCGGTGCCACGGCGGTGGGCATTCCGGCGCGCATCATCCCGAGCAAGAGCGGCGAAAGCGCCGATGTGACCGAAGCCGCACCCAAGTTCCAGGCCTATGGCATCACCCAGGAAGACGACCCACTGTCCCAGGCCATGCGCGGCCTGATCGACTCCACCGCGAGCCAGGAGCACCAGATTGCCCTGCTCTGGCAGGCGATCGAAAAACTGTCCCAGGCCCGCGACGGCGACTGCGTGCCGCAGGACGCCGCGCGCAAGGAATGCTTCGAGGCCGAGAAGCTGAACCAGCTCATCGGAAAATAGGGCCCACCCCCGCGCCGCGCCGAAGGCGCGTCACCCCCTCAAGGGGGCGGCATCAGCGGCCTGGCAAAGCCAGTTCCGCGATGCCCTTGAATGAACTTCCCCTCCGGCGAGAGGTGCCTTGATCCCGAGGACCTGGCATAGCCAGTCCCGCGATGTCCTTGAACGAACTGCCCTTCCGGCGAGAAATGTCTTGATCCAGAGATACCGTGGAACCGGCTTTGCCGGGTCACAGGTATCGCCCCCTTGAGGGGGTGACGCGCCTTCGGCGCGGCGCGGGGGTGGGCTAATGGTGCTCGCCGTGATCGCCGTGCGCATGCCCGTGGGCGATCTCTTCGGCGCTGGCGGCGCGCACGTCCAGCACCTTCAGGGTGAAGGTGAGGTGCTTTCCGGCCAGGGGGTGATTGCCATCGAGCATTACCTGGTCGCCCTTGATCTTGGTCACGGTGAACACCTGGCGGCGACCCTGGTCGTCGCTGCCTTCGAGCTGGCCGCCCACTTTCACGCCGGGCGGGAAGTCCTTTTTGGAAATGCTGGTGACCAGGGTGTCATCCCGGTCGCCGAAGGCCTGTGCGGGTGGCAGTTTCACTGTGGTGGCGAACCCCTTTTCCCGGCCTTCCAGCGCCGACTCGATACCCGGCAGGGTGTTGCCGTAGCCGCCGTGCAAGTAGGCGCGCGGTTCCTTGCCGTCTTCCAGCACCTTGCCTTGTTCATCCACGGCGCGGAAGGTCAGGGTGACGACAGTGTCTTTGGTGATGTTCATGGTGGGTCTCAGGGGGGATTCATCGGGCGGGGCGCACCGCTGATTTGGGGCGGAAGGCCTTGCACACCGCGTCGCGGGTTTCGAGGTAAGGACCGCCAATGAGGTCGATGCAGTAAGGCACGGCGGCGAAGATGCCGTTGACCCGCTGGCTGCCATCGGGGTTCTTGAGCCCCTCCAGGGTTTCGGCAATTGCCTTGGGTTGACCGGGCAGGTTGATGATCAGGCTCTGGCCGCGGATCACCGCCACCTGCCGCGACAGGATGGCCGTGGGCACGAAGGTCAGGCTGATCTGGCGCATCTGCTCGCCGAAGCCCGGCATGACCTTGTCGGCCACGGCCAGCGTGGCTTCGGGTGTCACGTCGCGCGGGGCAGGGCCGGTGCCGCCCGTGGTCAGCACGAGTGAGCAGCCGGCATTGACCAGTTCGATGAGGGTGGCGCTGATGGTGTCGGCTTCGTCGGGGATGAGCCGCGGTTCGAAACGGATCGGGTTGTGCAGGGCGCGCGTCAGCCAGTCCTGCAGGGCGGGCAGGCCCTGGTCCTGGTAGACGCCGGTGCTGGCGCGGTCGCTGATGGAGACGATGCCGATGCGAACCGGATCGGCGGGGGTCTGAAGTTCTGTCATGGCAGCCATTGGGTCAGGTAGGCTCGTCGGTACTGGGGTCGGTGTCGTCGTCGCCATCACTGTCGCTGTCGCGGCTCAGCGCGGCGCGCACGGTCTGGAAGATGTCGCGGTAGGCCTTGCCGTGGCGCACCGCCTCGCCGGGGCGTTCCTGGCTCTGGGTGGACTGGGCGTCCTTGCGGGCCTGCCGAATGAGCGCGCGCAGGTGCTGTACATCGGCCTGCGGGTCCAGCGCCAGCCAGCGCGTGAGAGCGTCGTCGTCGGCAATGAGCTGGTCGCGCCACTGCTCGGCCTGGTGCAGGGCCAGCGTGGCCCGGGCCGAGGGCTTGCGCTGTTCTTCGATGGCGGCTTCGATGGCTGTGACGGTGTCTTCGTCGAGGCGACGCATGAGCTTGCCGATGTACTGCATCTGACGGCGCCGGCCTTCAAAATTCGTGATGCGCCTAGCCTCGTTCACCGCGTCTGTCAGTTTTTCGGACAGGCCCAGCGTCTCGCTCAGTCGGTCCAGCGGTGCAGCGCCCAGCGTCAGCAGGCTCTCGCCCAACTGTTGCAGGTGGTCGCTGTGCTTTTTCAGGTCGGTCTTGCTCATGTCGGTCGACCCCTTGAGCTCGCGCTTGAGCTCCAGGTCGAGTTCGCTGCCTTCGGCAACGAAGTGGCCCCGGACGTAATAGCCTTTGGTGGGTTTGCGGGACATGGTGTCTTGAAATGGGCTTGCGCGGGCGGCGCAGCGGCCGGGAAGGGCGGCAAGTATCATAGCCTTCGCCATGAAAAATGCCCCCTCCACTTCCGCCCAAGCCCCTTCCACCCCACCGTCCAGCCAGCCGCTGACCGGCTTCCAGTACGCCCGTAGCCAGTTCGAGGAACTGGTGGACATGGCGCTGGCGCACGCCAGACAGCTGGGCGCGGCCGATGCGGCAGCCGAGGTGTCCGAGGGATCCGGCTTGAGCGTGTCGGTGCGCAAGGGCGAGCTGGAAAATGTGGAACGCAACCGAGACAAGTCGCTTGGCGTCACGGTGTACCTGGGCCAGAAGCGGGGCAACGCCTCCACCTCCGATTTTTCGCCCGCGGCCGTGCGGCAAACGGTTCAGGCGGCCTACGACATCGCCCGCTTCACCGCCGAAGATCCGGCCGCCGGCCTGCCCGACCCGCAGGACGTGGCAGACACTTACGCCGACCTCGATCTGTTCCACCCCTGGGCCATCACCTCCGAAGAGGCGGTGAAGCTGGCGCTGGCGTGCGAGGCCGCAGCGTTTGCCACCAGCCGCAAGATCAGCAACAGCGAAGGCGCGGGCGTGTCTGCCCAGCAGTCCCATTTCTTCACCGCGCACATGCGTGGCGGCGAGCGCGACAGGCCCGGCATCTTCAGCGGCGGCTACGCCAGCTCGCGCCACAGCCTGTCGGTGGCCCCCATTGCCGGCAAGGGTGCCAACATGCAGCGCGACTACTGGTACAGCTCGCAACGCGCTCCGCAAGAGCTGGCCACGCCCGAAGCCGTGGGGCGCTACGCGGCCGAGCGCACGCTGGCGCGTCTGGGCGCCCGCAAGATCGCCACCACCGAATGTCCGGTGCTGTTCGAGTCGCCCATGGCTGCCGGCCTGCTGGGCGCCTATGTGCAGGCCACCAGCGGCGGCGCGCTGTACCGCAAAACCACCTTCCTCAACGACAGCCTGGGCAAGCGCGTGTTGGCCCGGCACATTGACATCGTGGAAGACCCGCACCTGATCAATGGCAAGGGCAGTGCACCGTTCGACGACGAAGGCGTGCGCACCGTGCGGCGCAAGGTGCTCAGCGCCGGCAAGGTCCAGGGCTACTTCCTGTCCACCTACTCGGCGCGCAAGCTGGGCATGCGCACGACCGGCAATGCGGGCGGTTCACACAACCTCACGCTCACCAGCCGCCTCACCCAGCCCGGAGATGACCTGCGCGCGCTGTTCAAAAAGATGGGCCGCGGCCTGTTCGTCACCGAGTTGATGGGCCAGGGGGTGAACTACGTGACCGGCGACTATTCGCGCGGTGCCTCCGGCTACTGGATCGAGAACGGCGAAATCGCCTACCCGGTGCAGGAAATCACCATTGCGGGCAACCTCAAGGACATGTTCCTGGGCATCGAGGCCGTGGGCAGCGACGCCTACAGCTATGGGGCGAAAACGGTGGGCTCGATCCTGGTCAACCGCATGAAAGTCGCCGG
>JALORL010000194.1 GCA_025458915.1 Hydrogenophaga sp. | reverse complement strand
TTCGACTCTTCCGGCCTGTGCGTGTTCACCACCTTCGCCTGGGGCGTGGCCGACCTGGCCCCGCAGCTGCAAGCGGCTTGCAACGAGGAATTCACCACCGAAGAGCTGGAGAAGATCGGTGAGCGCATCTGGAACATGGAGCGCGAATTCAACAACGCCGCCGGCTTCACCAAGGCCGACGACAGCCTGCCCAAGCGCCTGCTGTCCGAAGCCGCCAAGACCGGTGCCTCCAAGGGCATGGTGAGCAAGCTGCCCGAGATGCTGCCCAAGTACTACGCGGCGCGCGGCTGGGACGCGGAGGGCCGGCCCACCGCTGAAACCAAGACGCGTCTGAGCCTGTAAGGCGCGGCGCCTTGCACCACTTGGCCTGAAACCGGGGGGCAGTCACCACGCTGCCCCCTTTCCTTTTTTCGAGGAGACAAGACATGCACCACGTCATCCTGGGCGCTGGCCCTGCGGGCGTCATCGCTGCCGAGACCATTCGCAAGCATGCGCCCGACGACCGCATCACCCTGGTGGGCGACGAAGGCGAGCCGCCGTATTCGCGCATGGCCATTCCCTACCTGCTCATTGGCAACGTCAAGGAAGCGGGCACCTACCTGCGCAAGAGCCTCACGCACTACGCGGACCTGCGCATCGACCAGGTCGGCGGGCGGGCCACGGCGGTGGACGCCGAGAAGCGCACCGTCACGCTGGACAACGGCACCACGCTCGCGTTCGACAGGCTGCTGATCGCCACCGGTTCGCATCCGGTGCGCCCACCCATTGCGGGCATGGACCTGCCGGGTGTGCACCCGTGCTGGACGCTGGAGGACGCCCGCGCCATCATGAAGCTGGCCAAGCCTGGCGCGAAGGTGCTGCAGATGGGCGCGGGCTTCATCGGCTGCATCATCATGGAAGCACTGGCCGTGCGCGGCGTGGAACTCAGCGTGGTGGAAATGGGTGACCGCATGGTGCCGCGCATGATGGGCCCCACCGCCGGCAACATGATCCGCGCCTGGTGCGAGAAGAAGGGCGTGAAGGTCTACACCGGCACCAAGGTGGAAGCCATCGAGGCGGCAACCGGTGGCGGCGCCCTGCGGGTGAAGCTATCCGGCGGGCAGACCGTGGACGCCGATCTGGTCATCAGCGCCACCGGTGTGCGGCCCGCCATCGGCTTCCTCAAAGATTCGGGCATCACCTGCCTGCTGGGGGTGCTCACCGACGAGCACCTGCAAACCAACGTACCCGGCGTCTACGCCGCAGGCGATTGCGCTGAAGCCTTCGACAAGGTCAGCGGCAAGACCATCGTGAGCGCCATCCAGCCCAACGCGGCCGAGCAGGCGCGTGTGGCCGCCCTCAACATGGTGGGCCGGACAACCGAACTCAAAGGCGTGACCCAGATCAACGTGCTCGACACCCTGGGTCTGATCTCGGCCAGCTTCGGGAACTGGGAAGGTGTGCCGGGTGGTGAACACACAGAACTGACCGACAGGGATGGTGGTCGCCACCTGAGCCTGCAGTTCAAGGACGACGTGCTGGTGGGTTGCAACTCCGTCGGCTGGACCGAGCACGTGGGTGTGATGCGCGGGCTGGTGGAAGGGCAGGTGAAGCTCGGTGCGTGGAAGAACCGGCTGATGCACGACCCCACCAGACTCATGGATGCCTATCTGGCCAGCGCGCAGGGGCAAGGACAATGGGCAGGGGCTGCGGACGAACGTCGGCGCTGAAGCAGGGTCGACGGGGTTGGTGCCTGTGGCCGCTGCGGCGCAGGTGCTGACCGGACCGATCTCCTTTCAGCGACCCGTTCTTCCCGATCTTGCGCATGGACCACCGCCATTCATGAACATCACCTTCAAGCTGTTTGCAACGCTCACCGACTACCTGCCCGCTGATGCGCGACGCAGCAACCAGGTGTCTCTGACGGTGGAGCCCACCGCCACCATCCAGCAGATCATCGAGCCTTTTGGCATGCCGCCGAAGCTGGTGCACCTGGTGCTGGTCAACGGCAAGTACATCGAGCCCGAGGCACGCCTGAGCACCACGCTGGTGGAGGGTGATGTGCTGGCCATCTGGCCGCCCATCGCCGGTGGTTGAGATCACCGCCGCATGCAATCGCATTACGAAGCCGCCTTCGAGCGGGACATGGGCTGCACCGAAACCGAGTGGCTGGGCTGGCTGCCCGCTGCCATGGGCGACGTGGTGTGGCAGCGGCAGGGTCAAAGCCTGCGTGCCGAGATACCGCCGGGAACGTTGCGCATTGAATGGCAGGCAAAGCCCCCGCGCGTGATTGCCTTGATGCGCATGCCAGTGCTGCATGTGCGTTTTGCCTTCACCGGCCTGGATGAGAAGCAGCGCTACGCTTTCATGCGCCGTTTCGACCTCTACATGCAGCGCGGCGGCGGCTGAGGCAGCCGCACTGCCGATGAGGTCTTGATCGTCAGCCGATCTCGGCGATCAGTTCGATTTCCACGCACGCTCCCATGGGCAACTGCGCCACACCGAACGCGCTGCGGGCATGCGCGCCCACGGTGGAGCCGAACACCTGGCCCAGCAGCTCGCTGCAGCCGTTGGTGACCAGGTGCTGTTCGGTGTAGGTGGCGGTGGAGTTCACCAGGCTCATCACCTTCACGATGCGCTTCACATGGTTCAGGTCCTTGCCTGCAGCCTGGCACGCTGCGGCCAGTGTGCCCATCAGGTCAATGGCGACGGCGCGCGCGGCCAGCTTGGCTTCTGCCGTGGTCATGGTCAGCCCCACCTGGCCCACCCAGGGCTTGCCGTCCTGGCGGGCAATGTGGCCGCTCAGGAACACGAGGTTGCCGGTCTGTACAAACGGCACATAGGCAGCGGCCGGAACGGACACGGGGGGCAGGGTGATGCCAAGCTGGTTCAGCTGGTCATAGACGCTCATGGAGGGGCTCCTGGGTTGCGGGGTTCGGGAGGAAACAGCGATTCATTCTATCGACGCAGGGTGCGCCAGGCGCGCTGCATCAGCGGCATTCATGGGGCCGCTGCACACGGCGTTTCACTCCTGCAGCAACAGGTCCAATTCGTGCGGCGGTGCGACGGTCACGCCCACCTTCAGCGTGTGTCTGGAGCCGCCCTGGATGACGCCGCGCATGGGTGAAACATCGGTGAAGTCGCGGCCGGTGGCGAGTGTCACGTAGTCGGCGCCCGGGCTGCCCCAGCCGCAGCGGTTGTTGGTGGGGTCGAAGTCGAACCAGTCGCCGTGCGGTTCGGCTTCAAGGTCTGGGGACAGCCGCGGCAAGTACACCGACACCCAGGCGTGCGAGGCATCGGCGCCCACCAGACGGGGACGCCCTGGCGGCGGCTGGGTCAGCAGATAGCCGCTCACATACCGCGCGGGCAGGCCCAGGCTGCGCAGGCAGCCGATCATGATGTGTGCGAAGTCCTGGCACACCCCCTTGCCCTGTTCCAGCGCCTGCAGGGCTGGCGTGTTGACCTCGGTGCTGGCGGCTTCGTAAAGCAGCTCGGTGTGGATGCGCTCCATCAGGGCCCGCGCGGTCTCCAGAAGCGGCAGGTCGTGGCCGAACGCCGGTTCGGCAAACGCGATGAACGCATCGTCGCGCGGTACGTGGGGGGAGGCAAACAGAAACTCGGCTGCCGGGTCGTACGGCGTCCGGGCCCGGTAGCGGAAATGCTCGCGCACAGCTTCCCAGCCCAGTGCGCCCCAGGGAGTCTCCAGCGGCAGCGGACGGGGTTCGGTGGTTTCCACCAGGCTGTCGGCCTCCACGCTGAGGGTGTCGTGCGGTGCCTGCAGCGAAAAGAAGGTGCGCAGGTTGCCGAACACGTCGAGGGTCTGGGTGCGGGCAGCAGGTTCGGGGCTGATGCGCAGTCTGCTTTCGTGCAGTGTCTGGCCTGGCGTGTTCAGCGGCGTCAGGTGCGCCATGTGCTGGGCCAGGTTGACAGCGCCGTGGTATTCGTAGACCGTGCGGTGAAGAATGCGCAGCAGCATGGATGGGAATGGATGCGGGTTGGAGCCTGCGGTTGACCTACACCGTGCGGCGGTCCACGTGGCTGAAGTGCAGTCGGGTGATGTCGTCCGAGAGCGCGCCGGCTGCGGCTTCGCATTGCTCCAGCAGTTCGGCCAACGCACTCCAGCTGCGCTGCCCGTCCGCACTGCGTTGCCAGTTGCTCAGGTCGGCCAGCACCCAGGTGTCGGGGTCGGGCAGGGCCATGGCAAGTTCGGCATCCTGCGGCGCCGCACTCCGGGCTAGCTTGCCCAGGCGCGAACGCAGCGTCTGCACGACCCAGGCCAGGGAGCGTGGGTTGTCGCGGTCCATGACCAGCAGGTCGATCAGGGCCACCATGTCGCGCCGCTGCTGGTACAGCGCGTGAAAGGTGATGGTGCTGTCGAACAGGGCCACCACCGCCTCGAACCCGGAGGGATCGTGCACGCAGCGGTGTTCCAGGCCCAGCGCCAGCGCCCGCGACAGCGTGATCAGCCGCTCGATATGCCGGCCCATGGACAGCAGGCGCCAGCCATCGTCGCGCACCATGCGGTCGGTTTGTGAACCGGTGATGGCGGCCAGCAGCTCGCTGGCGTTCTGCAGCGCTGTGAGGCAGTCGCGCGCGAACTCGGTCTCGGCGCGTTCGATCAGGTTCCAGTGTTCCTGCGAGAGCCGTTCGCGCACTTGCGAGGCTGCGGCCTTCAGCGCGCGAAGGTTGAAGCCCACGCTGAAGGCGCTGGCGGCCATTGGATCGCCCGGCACAGGGGACAGTCCGGCGATCAGGCTGCGCGCAAACACACGGGCGGACTGGGTGGCGTCGGGCGCGTCAGGCAGTACCAGCGCGTTTTCGCGCGCGGTCGCGGACATCCACGCCATCAATGCCGCAGAGCCCGGCTCTTCGCCGCCCAGGTGGCCCAGCACGATCTGCGCCAGGCGGATCGTGTTTTCTGCGCGCTCCGTGTAGCGCCCCAGCCAGAACAGGTTCTCGGCCGCACGGCTGGTCACCGGGCGTTTCTGGTGGGCCAGTGCCAGGGTGCTGGGAGCGCTTTGCAGCAATGTCGTGGGATCGACCTGGCCGTGGGTGAGAACCCAGCAGTCGGCACTGCTGCCGCCGCGCTGCATGGCCGCAATGAGCTGCCCGCGCTGGGCCAGCCGCACCAGGCCGCCGGGCAGCACGCGCCAGGATTGGGGTCCGTCGGCCAGCGCGAAAACCCGCAGCATGGCCGAGCGCGGCAGCAGCCGTTCGCCGCTCCAGGTGGGGGTTTGCGACAGTGGCAGCCAGGACTGCACGGTGTAGTCGTCGGGGTGGCGCACCATGCGGCCCGACCATTCGTTGAGTTCGCGCGCGGTCAGGCTCTGGCCCATCACGGTTTCCAGGCCGGAACGCGGGTAGGTGGGGCGGATCACACTGCGCTTGAGCAGCGGCAGCACCTCGCGCAGCGCGGCGTCTTCGCCGCACCACCAGGTGGCCAGCGACGGCAGTGCAAGTTCTTCACCAAACAGGTGGCGGCTGATGGCGGGCAGGAAGCCCAGCAGCGCACTCGACTCCAGCGGCGCCGAGCCCGGTGCGTTGGCCAGCAGCAGGTTGCCCGCGCGCAGCACCTGCAAGAGGCCAGGGACGCCCAGGGTGGAGTCCGAACGCAGCTCCAGCGGGTCCAGCCACTCGTCGTCCAGGCGCTTGATGAGCGCATGCACCGGCTCCAGCCCGCCCAGCGTCTTGAGGTACAGGCGCTGGTCGCGCACGGTGAGGTCGTTGCCTTCCACCAGCGTGAGGCCCAGATAGCGGGCCAGAAAGGCGTGTTCGAAATAGGTTTCGTTGTAGGGTCCTGGCGTGAGCAGCGCAATGCGCGCGTTCTCGCCCTCGGGCGCCATGCGCTTGATGCCTTCCATCAGCGCGCGGTAGCTGGCCGCCAGGCGCTGTACCTTCATGCCGGCAAAGGCCTTGGGGAACTGGCGCGAGATGGCAAGGCGGTTTTCCAGCAGATAGCCCAGGCCCGACGGCGCCTGCGTGCGCTGGCCCACCACCCACCAGCGGCCGTCCGGCCCATGGGCCAGGTCGAAGGCGACGATGTGCAGCCAGGTATCGCCCGGCGGGCGCACCCCCTGCATGGAGCGCAGGTAGCCCGGATGGCCCTGCACCAGCGCGGCGGGCAGCAGGGCGCGCCGGACCAGTTCGCGCTCGCCGTACAGGTCGGCCATCATGGCGTTGAGCAGGCGTGCACGCTGCATCACGCCGGCTTCGATCAGGGCCCAGTCCTCGGGGCTGACGAGCATGGGAAACAGGTCCAGTGCCCAGGGCCGCTCCAGGCCCGTGGCAGCATCGGCATAGACGTTGTAGGTCACGCCGTTGTCGCGGATCTGTCGCTGCAGGTTGTCGGCGCGCCGGTTCAGGTCGGCAAAGCCATCGGCTCCGATGCGATCAAAGAAGCTGGCCCATGGAGCCGCCAGGGCAGAGGGCCCCCCGGCGTCCCTGGCGGGGGGGCGGCGAAGCTCATCCCGGTGCCCCGGGTCGGCGGGCACCGACAGCGACAAAGCCCAGTCACCGGGGGACTCGGGACCGGGCTCGCCAAAGAGAGAATCGGATTCGGGTGTGTGCACCGGGGTGAGTATGCCTTTGCTGCCCGGGTTGACGTTGGTGGTGGGAGGCTTCTGCGGGCACAGGGCTGTGTGCTGCATCACGCTGCTGGCGTTGGGGTGCCGGTTCGGACCTTCCGCCTTGGGAGGGAGCGGGGGCGTTGCCGATGCGATGGCCATTCCAGGGCGTGCGGTACATTGCCAGCGCTGCACAGGGGGCCAAGCGATCTCCGGCGGTACATGTCAAGTGCTCAGGGGGAAACCATGAAAAATCAAAAAGCTTCAGGCAGCTGGTGGTTCCGGATGCTGCATTTGCGGTGGTGGGCCATGTTCGGTCTGGTGGTCGGACTGGCCGGCCAGACGGGTTGTGCCAGCCAGCCCAGGGTGGCCGACCATTCGTTCAGTTTTGATGGCTGGTACGACGGATGGGCCGAAAAGGTGGATCTGCTGGCCTACAACTACGGCGGCAAGATGCGCCAGCTCAGCGATCAGGTGCGTCCCGACCAGACCGGCGTGGGATACCAGACCGGCACCCATGGCGTCATCCCGGTGGGCGATTTCCTGACCGTGAAATGGCGCCTGCGGGCCACAGGCGAGGTGTTTGAAAAGACCGTGGACCTCAGGGGGAAGCTGCCTGATGACATGAAGGATCATGAAATCACGTTCGTAATCGACGGCAGCGACCTGTACGTGTACCTTGTTACGGCGACCCTGCAACCGGTCACGGTCACCAAACCAACGCTTCGTACATGGCGGTCGCGCTTCCGGGTTGCCTGGGAGATCTACCCCACGATGCGGCAACCTTGAGTCCTGGGGTTGTATGGGAACCAGCATCGAACGGGAACTGACGCCTGGCGAGGTTGCGCGCATGCCGGCGTTGAAGCAGGCCATGATCGATGCCGGACGAAACGGATGCGCCACCGCCTTCACCTTTCTGGCCGCTTTTGACGGCACGAACAATCACCGTGCCAACTTGGAGTTGGCCGGCGACCAATATCCCACCAACATCGCTCACCTCGAAAAACAAGCAAAGGACTCAAAAGCTGAAACGTTGAAGTCCGCATATGTCCCCGGCGTAGGCACCGGCGGTGATCAGGGCGGCCTGATCCACGCTGGCGTGCTGCCCACGCCCGCCGTGGACGCTGCCGCCGAGAAAGCGTATGTGCAATTCAGGGACGCTGCCATTGCCTACCTCGCCAACAACCCATCCGCCACCCCCGCCGACATCGGCGTGGCCGTTGTGGGTTTCAGCCGCGGCGGCCCCTCGGCGCTGCGCTTTGCCCAGCTGCTCAACGACCGCGGGCTGGTAGCGCCCGACGGCACGGTGATGA
>JALORL010000027.1 GCA_025458915.1 Hydrogenophaga sp. | reverse complement strand
GTCAACGATACCGAACAGGGTCACAGAAGACTGAGCAAAGGCAGCGCCGGTGGCTGCCACAGCGGCCAGAGCAATCAGAGTCTTTTTCATTGAGAGTTTCTCCAAGGTTGAAAAAAGGGCCGTGGGTCTAGTGCCCCCGCGCCAACCTCCGTTTCTGGAAGTTGGGTCTATTCCACCAGATGGCGCAGCACGATGCAAAGGTTTCCGCCGAATGCCCGCGTGTTTGTGGTGCAAGGACAACAGGGGAAAACTCGCCTTTCCCCATAATGGAGCACCGTTGCCTTGCGCGGTTCAGCGTGAGGACATTCACGCTTCGGCACAATCAGGCCTGCGGCGCGCTGTTTTCGAGGGCGCTATCTTGAGTTTGAACCATGGATGCCTTGCTGACGGCTGTTGACTCGGCCCTGAGAACCCTTTTCGTGGCACCGCGTGCCTCCCGAGAATGCGCAACCTTGCCCGAAACAGCTGCGCGACGAGAACTGACACAAGAGGAGAAGCGCCTCTCCGGAGCGCTGATGCGGGTCAATCACGTGGGTGAGGTGTGTGCCCAGGCGCTGTACACGGCACAAGCGCTGGCTGCTCGGCAAAGTGGGCGCGTCTCCGCTGAACAGCTTGCCCGCCATCTCGAAGCAGCGGGCCGGGAAGAAACGGATCACCTCGCCTGGACACAAAAGCGGCTGGAAGAACTCGGGGCCAGACCGTCTTATCTCAATCCTGCCTGGTATGCCGGCGCATTCGCTCTGGGTTATGCAGCGGGACGTCTGGGTCCTGCCGTAAGTCTGGGCTTCGTGGTGGAGACCGAATGGCAGGTGGAGGCCCACCTGGCCAGCCACATGGATCGACTGCCCGCCGCTGACCAGGCGTCAATGGCAATCGTGGCACAGATGAAGGAAGACGAAGCCCGCCACGCACGGGAGGCGCTGGGCGCAGGCGCCATGGTATTGCCCCGGCCGGTCGGCGTCCTCATGGCCGCTGCCGCCAAAGTGATGACGACGGTTGCACACCGCATCTGAAACCCGAGATCAGTCTTCGATCACTTCAAAAGCGGTCGTGATTTCAGCGGTCTTGCCCAGCATGATGCTGGCCGAGCAGTACTTTTCGTGGCTCATGGCGATGGCACGCTCCACGGCTGCTGCCGGAATGCCCTTGCCGCGCACAACGAAGTGCATGTGAATCTTGGTAAACACCTTGGGATCCGTTGCGGCCCGCTCGGTGGTGAGCTTGACACTGCAGCCGCGAACGTCGTGACGGCCCCGTTTCAGGATCAGCACCACGTCGTACGCCGTGCAGCCCCCAGTTCCCGCCAACACGGTTTCCATGGGCCGGGGCGCGAGATTGGCACCACCATTCTCAGGCTTGGCAGGATCTGGCGCTCCGTCCATCACCAGCACATGACCGCTGCCGGTCTCGGCCACAAAGCCCATTGTCGACCGGGCTCCGGTGGCCCCTGTCCAGCTAACGGTGCATTCCATCTGTTCTCCAGCGTGAAAAAATTGGATGAAAGAGAGCCGAAACGCAAATTTTCGCGCCCAAAACAACAAAGCATGTTGCGATGCAACATGTTTTATGTATACTCGCGTCATTGTATTGAAAGTTGTCTCCTCTACCCTCCACGGGTGGATTTAAGCCCGGACCGGTTTGACCAGTCCGGGTTTTTTTTCGGCATCGATATGATGCGTGCGAAGGAATGCCATGCCCGCCCGTTCAAAAAACCATCGGCCCCCTGCCGAGCCAAGGACACCTTCAGCAGCCACATTGAGTCCTGAGGACTACTTGAAGCGGATTCTCACGGCCCGTGTGTACGACGTGGCGGTGGAGTCGCCACTGGAGCCTGCCGTGGCCCTCAGCCGCCGTCTTCACAACAAGGTCCTGTTGAAGCGCGAGGACCAGCAGCCCGTATTCAGCTTCAAGCTCCGTGGTGCGTACAACAAGATGGCGCATCTGGATCCGGCGCAATTGAAGAAGGGCGTGATCTGTGCTTCGGCGGGCAACCATGCCCAGGGCGTTGCGCTGGGCGCCCACCGGCTGGGGACGCGCGCTGTCATCGTGATGCCCACCACGACGCCGCAGGTCAAGGTGGATGCGGTCCGCGCACTGGGCGGAGAGGTGGTTCTTCACGGCGACAGCTATTCGGATGCCCACGCCCATGCGGTCACCTTGCAGAAGAAGCAGGCGCTCACCTTCGTACACCCGTTCGATGACCCCGATGTCATCGCCGGCCAGGGAACGATCGCGATGGAAATCCTGCGACAGCTCCAGAGCCTGGGATCCGAACATCTGGACGCGGTGTTTGTGGCCATCGGTGGTGGGGGGCTGGTCTCCGGGGTCGCCAACTACATCAAGGCCGTTCGACCCGAGATCAAGGTGATCGGCGTCCAGACCACCGACTCCGACGCCATGCTCCAGTCCGTGGAAGCGGGAGAGCGCGTGTCGTTGAGCGATGTCGGACTGTTTGCCGATGGCACGGCCGTCAAGCTGGTGGGCGCGGAAACTTTCCGCATTGCGCGTGGCCTGGTGGACGAGTTCGTGGTGGTGGATACCGATGCCGTATGCGCAGCCATCAAGGACGTGTTTGTGGACACGCGCAGCATTGTGGAACCCTCAGGGGCCATGGCGGTGGCAGCCATCAAGCAGTACGTGGCAAAGTACAAAAAGCGCGGCGAAACGTATGCGGCCATTCTGTGCGGCGCCAACATGAACTTCGACCGTCTGCGCTTCGTGGCAGAGCGGGCCGAGGTGGGCGAGGAGCGAGAGGCGCTGTTTGCCGTGACGATCCCCGAGGAACGCGGTAGCTTCCGGCGGTTTTGCGAAGCGATCGGCGAGCTCCCGGGCGGACCTCGCAACGTCACCGAGTTCAACTACCGGATCCACGACGGTGCGCAAGCCCATGTGTTCGTGGGCATCACCACCCATGGCAAAGGGGAGTCCGGCAGGATTGCTGCGAACCTGAGCAGGCACGGGTTCGACACGCTCGATCTCACGCATGACGATCTTGCCAAGGAACATATCCGGCACATGGTGGGGGGACACTCCACACTGGCCCGGGATGAACGGCTGTTGCGATTCGTATTCCCGGAACGTCCAGGTGCGCTGCTGAAATTCCTGAGCCTGATGCGCCCGGGATGGAACATCAGCCTGTTCCACTACCGGAACCAGGGGGCGGACTACGGTCGCATTCTGGTGGGGTTGCAGGTTCCGGAAAAGGACGACAAGGCGTTCAAGAAATTCCTCGAGACTCTGGGCTACCCCTATGTGGAAGAAACGGCCAATCCGGTCTATCGCCTGTTTCTGAAAAGTTGAATGACTGCAGCGCCACGCACCATGAACGTCCAACCCTTTCCCTCACATGACAGGACTGAGACACCGCCTGCCCTGAAACTGCCCTATGTGCTGGGCACCGCCGACATTCACCTCGACCATGAATTGCGCGGGCGCTTGGCTGCACAGGGGTATCCGCACCAGGCGTTGGGAAGAATGGAGACGCTGGCATTGCAGCTGGCGCGCATTCAACGTCCAGCGGACCAGGAGTTTGATCAGCTTCGTTTCGACCAGCCTCAGCTTCTTGTGTTTGCGGGCGACCATGGCATTGCTGACGAAGGGGTTTCCCGTTTCGAACAAGACGTCACCGCCCAACGGGTGACCGACATCCTCCGAGGCAATGCCCCGGTGAACCACCTCGCCAGGCTGCATGGCCATGACCTGACCGTGATCGATGCCGGTCTGGCACGACCCCTGGAACTCGACGACCGCAGTCTTCGCCAGGTGCCCCTGCTGGTACGCAAGATCGGCTTCGCAACGCGAAACATGGTGCTTGGGCCGGCGATGTCCAGCCAGCAGACCATTGCTGCGCTGAAGGCCGGAATGGATGTGGTGACACACCTTCCGGGCAATGTCGTGGCCATTGGCGAAGTCGGCGTGGGCAACTCGGCCTGCGCAGCCCTGCTGTTGTCGCGTTTGTGCGGCGTTCCGTTGGCCGATGCATGCGGCGGCACTCTTGGCCAGGCAGATGACCTCGAAGCAGCCCAGCGACAGCACAAGCTGGAAAAACTGTTTGCAGCCGCCACGCGCCACCGCAAAGCGGTGACGCCAATGGCGGCGCTGGCAGCCTTCGGCGGCTTTGAAATTGCGATGATGGCCGGCGCCATGCTGCAGGCAGCGAGCGAACGCAGAATCGTGGTGGTGGATGGCTTTGTTGCCGCGGCAGCTGCCCTGGTGGCGCGCGGGATGCACCCGGACGTCACCGACTATCTGATCTTCAGCCACCGCTCGGCCGAAGCCGGGCACAGGCTGCTGCTCATCCACCTGCAGGCGCAACCGCTGATGGATCTGGACTTGAAGGTGGGCCAGGGTGTTGGGACGCTCCTGGCCTGGCCCCTGCTTCGTTCAGCTGCTGCGCTTCTGCAGCGTTGACGCCAAACGGCCAACCAACGAACGTGGCTCAAAGCCCCTCGGGTGGCAGGGGCAAGGTCAATTCGACCGTATGGGGTGCCTCCATGGACGGCCCCAGCCGCACCAGCCGTTCACCGACCGCCTGAAGGAACAGCCCGCCCTCCAGCTCGGCACCTACCGCGTAAGGTTTGGGGGGTTGCCCGTCCACAGCGATCAACGCGGCGCCTTGCTCGCGCCGATCCGCGACAACACCGAGGAGGCTGTAGCGGGTAGGAACCACCGACTGGGCGACCGGCTCAACAGGCGACGGCTGGACATCGGCCACACCCAGCGCGAGCGCCACACTGCGGCTGTCGACCACCGGCAGGTTTCCCGAAGCGGCTGCCACAGGCGTGACGGGGCTGCTGCCCCAGAACTGCAGTGCCCAGTAGCCCGCGCTCAGGCCAGCCGCAAGCCAGAGCACGCCGGCAGCCACGACGGACCAGGGCCGCTGGGCCGCCACCAGACCTGCCGGCACATCGCCAGGGAATATCGAGTGGCCAAAGGACATGGACTTGCTCATGCGCGCATTATGATTGACGATGGCCTCGCCGATGAACGATGTTCCTCTGGCCAGGGTTCAGTTTCCGGGAGAACGTATTGACACACCACAGCCCCCCAATCGCATCGGCATCGAGGGCGTTTTCAGGCAGCTTGCGACGCGTCCACAGGGGCTTCACCCTGATCGAGCTCATGGTGGTGCTCGTCATCATCGGAGTGTTGGCGGCACTGATCGTCCCCAATGTGCTCGACCGTGCCGATGACGCGCGTGTGACCGCGGCCCGTACCGACGTCAACAACATCATGCAGGCGCTCAAGCTGTACCGCCTGGACAACCAGCGCTACCCGTCCACCGATCAGGGCCTTACGGCGTTGGTCATCAAGCCAAGCAGCGGGGCGGTACCACCCAACTGGCGGCCCTACCTCGACAAACTTCCGAACGACCCCTGGAACCGTCCCTACCAATATCTGAATCCTGGCGTACGCGGTGAAATCGACGTGCTTTCGCTGGGCGCGGATGGACAACCGGGTGGCGAAGGTCGGGATGCTGACATAGGCAGCTGGCAATAAGGGTGAAGTTGCGGCCCATGCGCCACCCAAGAGGGTTCACCCTGCTGGAGTTGCTGGTGGTCCTGTCGATCGTTGCACTGGCCACCGCCGGGGCGACACTGGCGCTACGTGACAATCAGGCCACCCAACTGGAGCGTGAGGCACTGCGTCTGTCCGCCATGCTGGAGGCAGCGCGCGCACAGTCGCGTACCACCGGTGTGCCCGTCATCTGGCGTGCACGGCCAGAAGGCTTCGAGTTTTTGGCAGCGCCAACAGGCAAACCTGCCAGTGACCAGCAGCAGCGGGCCGGAAGCAGCGAATTGTGGGGGCCGCGCACCTGGCTCGATCCAGGGACTCTAGCCCAGGTGCGGCTGCCCACAGGCGCACAGACGCTGGTCCTGGGGCCTGAGCCCCTGATCGCTGCGCAGCAGCTGGAACTGATGCAGGGCGACCGACGCCTGGTACTCGCCACCGACGGTCTGGCGCCGTTTACTGTTACGCCGGACGAGGCCGCCCCATGACGAAGACACTTCGCAAACCGATGCGTCTCGGAGCACCAGGCTTCACCCTGATCGAGGTGCTGGTGGCGCTGGCGGTGGTGGCCATTGCACTGGCTGCCGGTCTGCAAGCCACGGGTGCCCTGACGCGATCCGCGGAGCGCCAGACCGAACAATGGCTGGCCCAGCTGTGCGCCGAGAACGAACTGACCCGGCTCAGGCTGGCGCGGCAGCTGCCCAACGTGGGCGACTCTACAAGCGACTGCATGCAGATGGGCAGGAGCCTGGTGGTGCGGCTGTCGGTTCGCCCCACGCCCAATCCCAACTTCCGGCGGGTGGACGCTGTGGTGGAGTCCCCCGCTACCGGGGTGCGTCTGCTCAACCTGTCCACCGTGCAAGGACGGTACTGATGGTCCGGCGCAATGTGCGACACCGCCGGCGCGGCTTCACCCTGGTGGAACTGCTGGTGGGCATCGTGGTGATGTCGATGCTGGCGCTGCTGAGCTGGCGCTCGATCGACGGCATGACCCGCACCCAGGCCCTTACCCAGGAACGTGCCGACGCACTGCTGCGCATGCAGGCAGCGCTGGGGCAATGGCATGCCGACCTGGATGCGGTGATGGACACGGGCGAGCTGGCTGCGGTGGATTTTGACGGGCGCGTGCTGCGCCTGACACGCCGCGATGCGGGCGAGTCAGGCCTCAACAGCGCAGGCTTGCGGGTGGTGGCGTGGTCGCTGATCGCAGATGGTTCCGGTGGCCGTCAATGGGCACGCTGGCAATCGGACACCGTCCAGCGGCGCGATCAGCTGGCCAGTGCCTGGCAGCGGGCTTCCGAATGGGGCCGGGAATCGCAAGGTCGGCAGACCGGGCCTGGCCGCGACAGCAGCGTCCTGCTTTTTCCGGCGAGCGCATGGCAGTTGTTCTACCACCGCGGTGAAACATGGGCGAATCCACAGTCGTCGATCGGCGCTGCGAACGGTGGAGCCTTCACCTTCGGCGAGAACACCGTGCCCGACGGGGTTCGCCTAGTGCTCACACTGCCGGAGGGTGCCGGACTATCGGGGGATCTGCGCCGCGACTGGGTGCGGCCCACGCTGGAGGCGGGTCGATGACGCGCGTCCTGCGATCAGGAAGGCGGAGCCGACCGGCAAACCGGGGCGCTGCGCTTCTGCTGGCCATGCTGACGGTGACCTTGGTGGCCACCCTGGCGGCAGCAGCGATGTGGCAGCAATGGCGTGCCACCGAGGTGGAGATGGCCGAGCGCCAGCGCATGCAGGCCTCCTGGATCCTGACCGGGGCGCTGGACTGGTCGCGGTTGATCCTGCGGGAAGATGCCCGTGCCAACCAGAACAGCGGCAACGGCGATCACCTGGGCGAACCCTGGGCCACCCCGCTGGAGGAGGCACGACTGACCAGTTTTCTGGCTGTCGACAAGAACAACAATACCGACGAAGTGATGCAGGCCTTCCTGTCCGGGGAGATCATCGATCTGCAATCGCGCCTGAACTTCATGAACCTGGTGCGGATGGTGAACGATGGCACGCAGTCCAAAGCAACCCTGTCCGACACCGACCTGCGCGCGTTTCGCCGTCTGTTCGAGCTGCTCAACCTTCCCGAGGCCGAGCTGACCGCCGCCGCCAACGAACTGGTGCGCACACAGAATCTGGCCATGGGCGACCCCAAGCCATCGCCCACCGCGGTGTCCCCCAGCAAACTGGCACACTTGGCATGGCTCGGCATTCGCCCCAGCAGCCTTGCTGTGCTCGAACCACATGTGGTGGTGCTGCCCACGCGCACGCCGCTCAACATCAACACGGCAAGCAAGGAAGTGCTGGCCGCCAGCGTTCCTGGGCTCGACATGGCCAGAGCCCAGCAGCTGGTGAGCGAACGGGAACGCACACCGTTCAAGACCCTGGCCGATGCCGAAAAGCTGATTGCCAACGAACAGGTCCAGCTGTCGGACCTGCATCACGGAACACGCAGCCGCTTTTTCGAGATCCGGGGGCGCTTGCGGCTGGACGATGTGGTCATCGAGGAACGGTCGCTGGTGGTGCGGTCCGGCCTCAAGGTTCAGGTGGTGTGGCGGGAGCGCATCGCCGGGACGTGAGTGTTACTGCTTTAATACACAGTCTCTCTAGAATGACCCACTGCCTTCTGCGACGCCCCGAACATCCCCCTTCGAACCGCCTGCCGTGCTGATCGTCACCCCTCCGGAATTTTCCACTGCGCCCGCCAGCGGGCTGACCACGTTGGTGGACTGGGCGTTGTCAAGCGATGGCGAGATGGTGGTCGACCACGGGCAGTGCGTTGCCACCCTGCTGCCGCACGATGCCGAGCTGGTGCTGGTACTGCCCCCGCGCTCCGTGTCTTGGCACCGTGTGACCGTTCCGAAAGTGCCGCAGGCCAAGCTGCGGGCCGTGCTGGACGGCCTTCTCGAAGAACGATTGCTCAGCGACACGGCCGAGTTGCACTACGCGCTGGAGCCCAGAGGGCGTTCCGGCCAGACGCTTTGGGTAGCCGCCTGCCAGAAGGAATGGCTGGTGGGCTGGCTGCAATCGCTGGAGCGCGCCGGGCGACCAGTGTCGCGCGTGGTGCCGGCGTTGTGGCCGCTCAACCCGCTGGTGCCAGCCAGCGATGTGGCCAGTCCCGATACAGGCATGCAGCCCACGCTGCACTGGGCCTACAGCGAGGATGACCAGATCTGGCTGGCCACTGCCAGCCCGGTGGGGGTGCGCTGCACGCCGCTGCGGGAAAGTGCCAAAAGCACGTTTGGTGAATCCTCGTTTGGCACGACGGCGGGTGGTTCGGCGCCAGCGTTGGACCTTGTCCTGCCCGATTCTGCGACCACGAGTTGGCTTGCGGACCCGGCCGTGGCCGCCACTGCCGAGCGGTCCCTGGGGCACCGGTTCGAACTGGTGTCGCGGCCCTCGTGGCTGCTGCAGTGTGCCTTGTCCGAGTGGAACCTGGCGCAATTCGACCTGTCGCAATCACCGGCAGCGCGCCGCAGCCAACGCTGGCGCCGCAACCTCCGGCGATGGCGCAGTTCGCCCCAGTTCCGGGCCGCCCGCTGGGGTCTGGGTGCGCTGCTGGCCGTGCAACTGGTGGGACTCAACGCTGTGGCCTGGGCCGAGCGCAACGCGTTGAACGAAAAACGGGTGGCAGTGGCCCAGACCCTGCAACAAACCTTTCCGCAGGTCACGCTTGTGCTGGATGCCCCCGTGCAGATGCAGCGGGAGCTGACCTTGCTGCTCAAGAGCAGCGGAGCCCTGTCCTTTGGCGACCTGGAAAGTCAGCTTGCGGGTGTAGCAGCCGCTGCGGCTGATCCGCAAACCATTCCCACCACGATCGTCTACAGCAACGAAGAAAGTCGGCTCGGCGGCTGGCGGGGCCCGCCTGAAACCCTGTCCGCCCTGGCACAGGCACTGGAACGAAACGGCTGGCAGGTGCGCGTGGAAGGCAACGAATTGTTGCTGCGCGCCGCACGGCCTTGAACACCATGGCGACCTTGAATTCCGCACCATCTCCCCGCCTGCTGCAAACCCTGCAGGTGGCTTACGAACGTCTATCGGCGCGCGAACGCACTGCGGTGCTGGCAGCTGCATGGATCTTGGCGCTGGGGTTGTTGTGGTGGCTGGCTCTTTCGCCCGCGATCCAGACCCTGCGCCTGGCTCCGGCCCAGCACGCAGATGCCGATGCCCAACTGGCGAGCTTGCGCACCATGGCGGCCACCGCCGAAGGCGTGCGGTCACAGAACACGGCACAACCACTCACACGTTCCGATGCGCTGCGCGCCCTGGAGGACTCCATGACCGCGCTCGGCCAGGCTGCCCAGCTGAGCGCAGCCGCCGACCGGCCAACAGTGACCCTGCAACAGGTTGCGCCCGACACCCTGGCACTGTGGCTGGCCCAGGTACGTCTGAATGCCCGCCTGACACCGGCCGAGGCCCAGCTCACAGCCAGCGGCCAGCCCATTCGCTGGAGCGGCAGTCTGGTGCTGACCGGTCCGGCGCTGGACAACGGGAACTGAGCCATGGAAACGGGTTGGGCTCTGCGAATGGCCTGGGTGGGGCTGGTACTGGGTGTGTTGCTGGCCCTGCTGCTGTTCGCGCCGGCACGCTGGCTGGCCAATGGCATCGGGGCCGCTTCGGCCGGGCAGGTGATGCTGGTCAACACCCGGGGCAGCGTATGGAATGGCCAGGCAGATTTGTTGCTCTCGGGCGGAGAAGGCAGCCGCAGCCAGACGGTGCTGCCCAAGGGCCTGTCGTGGCGCATGCGGCCTGCATTTGTGGCCGGCGGCCCCGGACTGGCGGTACAACTGGTGGCACCCTGCTGCACGCCGCAAGCTCTGGGTCTGCAACTGCGCCCGCGCTGGGGCGGCGTCGAGGTCCGGGTGGCTGCAAGCCGCAGCCAGTGGCCCGCCGAACTGCTCAGCGGCCTGGGAACCCCCTGGAACACACTGCGAATGGAAGGCCAGTTGGCGCTGCAGACCGAAGGACTCGCGCTGCGCTGGGCCGAAGGCAGACTCAACATGAACGGCGCGCTGGCCCTGGACGCGCTGAACGTGGCTTCACGCCTGTCCACCCTGCGCCCGCTGGGCAGCTACCGACTCGAACTCCAGGCCTTGCCGGACGGGCACTCTGCCTCACTCGCGCTGCAAACCTTGCAGGGGGATCTGCAAATGCAGGGGACGGGCCAGTGGGTGGGGGGTCGGCTGCGGTTCCAGGGAGAGGCCAGTGCGGCACCCGGGCGTGAACTGACGCTCGCCAACCTGCTCAACATCATTGGTCGGCGCGATGGCACGCGCTCCCTGATCAACATCGGGTAGCCGGCCAGGCCATGCCAGCGGTCAACCCTCCGGCCTCGCGGCAGACTTCGGGATAGGATTTCGACATGAACACTTTTTTCCTCCGCGCTCACCCGCTCCGGCCCCGCCGGGCGTTCGTCCGACGGCGCGGCATGAACCTCACCGCGCTCGGTCTTGCCGTGTGGCTGTGTCTGGGCCCAGAGTCCGGAGCAATGGCCCAGGCCCAGACCCGGCCCACGGAGCCGGTGGTGCTGAACTTCGTTGGCGCTGAAATCGAGGCGGTGGCCCGCACGATGGCCACCATCACCGGACGCAATGTGGTGGTGGACCCGCGGGTGCGTGGCGTCATCAACCTGGCCACGGAGCGGCCGGTGTCGCCAGACGCCGCGCTCAACCAGTTTGGCGCCGTGCTGCGCCTGCAGGGCTTTTCGCTGGTGGACACCGGCGGGCTGTACAAGATCGTGCCCGAGGCCGATGCCAAGCTGCAGGGCAATGTGGTGAGTGCGGGGGCAGTGGCCGAGCTCAAGGCATCCAACCAGGTGGTGACTCAGATCTTCCGCCTCAACCACGAAAATGCCAACAACCTGGTGCCGGTGCTGCGGCCGCTGATCGCGCCCAACAACACCATCAACGTCAACCCGGGCAACAACTCGCTGGTCATCACCGACTATGCCGACAACCTGCAACGCATCGGCCGCATCATTTCGGCGCTGGACGTGGCCGGTTCCACCGATGTGGAGATCATTCCGCTGCAGCATGCGGTGGCCGAGGATATGGTGGGCCTGGTCTCCAAACTGATGGACTCTGGCGGAGCGGTGGCGGTTGGGGCGCCGGGCGCGGCACCGGTGGATTCGGCCGGCCGCACCAGCCTGGTGGCCGAGCCGCGCAGCAACAGCCTGATCCTGCGTGCCGCCAACCCGGCGCGGCTGGCGCTGGTGCGTTCGCTGGTGGCACGGCTGGACCGCCCCAGTTCGGAGGTAGCCAGCGGCAACATCCATGTGGTGTATCTGAAGAATGCCGACGCGGTGTCGCTGGCGACCACGTTGCGCGCTGCAATGGCCGCCCAGGAGGGCTCTAAGTCCGGCGCTGGCGCGGGCGGTGGCTCACCCGGCATCGTGACCGCTTCCAGCGCTGCAAGACCCGCCGCGGGGCCTGACCCGGCCACCGCGCCAGTGTCGGCCAATGCCGGGCCCTCCACAGGTGGCTATATCCAAGCAGACCCGGCCACCAATTCCCTCATCATTTCGGCGCCAGGCCCGGTATTCCAGCAACTGCGAGCGGTGATCGACAAGCTCGACTCCCGCCGTGCGCAGGTGTTCGTAGAGAGCCTGATTGTCGAAGTGAATGCGGACAAGGCGGCCGAGTTCGGGATCCAGTGGCAAGGACCACTCGGGGCATTCGGTGATCGCACGGTCGGGGTGCTCGGCACGAACTTCGGAAGCGGTGGCAACAACATATTCACCAACACATTGCCCGTGGCGACTGGCAACCTCGCCGACGTGACACCGCCCGGGCGGGGGTTCAATTTCGGCGTGGCCGAGCGCCGCAATGGCGTGTATTTGCTTGGTTTTTTAGCTCGCTGGCTTCAAACCAACGGGGATGGCAATGTTCTTTCCACGCCCAATTTGCTTACCCTTGACAACGAAGAGGCGAAAATTGTAGTTGGCCAAAACGTTCCATTTGTCACAGGGCAATTCACCAATACAGGCAGTGGTGGTGCCGGCTCAGTAAATCCTTTTCAGACGATTGAACGTCAGGATGTAGGAATTACCTTGCGCGTTCGACCACAGATCAGCGAAAATGGCACGATTAAGATGGTCATCTACCAAGAAGTTAGTAGTGTTGAGCCATCTTCCATCAATGCCTCCAGTGGCTTGACCACCAATAAGCGGACGATCGAATCCACTGTTTTGGTTGAAGATGGTGGCATTGTTGTCTTGGGTGGACTCTTGCAGGACGAGTACCGCGAGAATGAAGAAAAAGTTCCGGGTTTTGGAGACATACCCGTGCTAGGAAATCTGTTCAAAAGCCAAAGCAGGACCCGCGGCAAGCGCAATTTGATGATTTTCCTCCGTCCGGTCGTACTGCGGGATGCGAACTCGGTCAATGATTTCTCCACCGACCGCTATGAACTCATGCGCACGCAGCAGCGTACCGTACAACCCAAGCCGTACGCCCCACTGCCCATCAACGAGGCTCCTGTTTTGCCCCAGATCAAACCAGTGGAAGCGCCTACACAAACTCCAGAAATAACATTGCCTTGAAAATCTATACTTCATGCAGGCGTAGAGAAATGGACAAAACCCATCACAGCCATGTATTGATTGATTAAACAAGCCAGGGAGGAAAAATTATGAAAGCATGAACATGTGCCAGCTTGCTTCTGGGAGTATTTTCTGCGACACCAGCATTTGGTCAAACGGTCACGGTATGTGCCAGTTTAAGCAATGTGCCAGACGGGTATGTGGTGACCAACATCTATACCCAGCGAACCATCTGCGGCGGGCATCCCGCTACAAATAATGTCATGACGATCATCAACGCGAGAAAATTCCGCTCCGGATCAACCTTGGAGATGTGTGCGTGGGGCAAGATTCCTGCTGGTTGGCGACTGGTCCCTCAGTGGACATACACAAGACATGGTAGGTGTGGAAGTTACCCATACACCAACAATGTCTGGCCTATCCGGAAGTACTGATGAATGGCATGCACGGTATACCCGTCGTGTAGGCCGTTGAAGTTTTCACGGCACGCGGATACCGTCTGACCAGACGAACAATGCAATCGAAAAGCGTTCATCATTCATGAAGTACCCCCTGCCCTATTCCTTCGCCCGCGAACACCAGTGGCTGCTGGAAGACGATGGTGACGCGCTGACGTTGCTGGGCAGCCGCACGCCGGCGGCGGACGCAGCGGCAGAAACACGGCGCCTGTCGGCCCTGTCGGAGATCCTGCGCCGCCATGCAGTGAGCGACATCCGGTGGGAGGAGGGCGAATCGGTTTCCCAGCGCATCAGCGCTGCCTACGCCCAGGGCGAATCGAGCGCGGCTGCGGTGGTGAGCGAGGTGCAAGGCGACGCCGACCTGAGCCGGATGATGCAGGAACTGCCAGCCATCGAAGACCTGCTGGAAACCGCCGACGACGCGCCGATCATCCGCATGCTCAACGCCCTGCTCACGCAGGCCGCGCGCGACGGCGCCAGCGACATCCACATCGAACCCTATGAGCGCCATTCCAGCGTGCGCTTCCGGGTGGACGGCACGCTGCGGGAAGTGGTGCAGCCCAACCGGGCCCTGCACGCCGCACTCATTTCGCGCCTGAAGATCATGGCCGAGCTCGACATCTCGGAAAAGCGCCTGCCGCAGGACGGCCGCATTTCGCTGCGCATCGGCACCCGCGCGGTGGACGTTCGGGTGTCGACCTTGCCCAGTGCCCACGGCGAACGCGCCGTGCTGCGTCTGCTGGACAAAAGCGAAAGCAAGCTCAACCTGGAAGCCGTTGGCATGCAGGGCGACGTGCTGCAGCAGTTCGAGCGGCTGATCCACCAGCCGCACGGCATCATCCTCGTCACCGGCCCCACCGGATCGGGCAAGACCACCACACTGTATGCCTCGCTGCAGCGGCTCGACGCCAGTGTGCAGAACATCATGACGGTGGAAGACCCGATCGAATACGAGTTGCCGGGCATCGGGCAGACGCAGGTGAATGCGCGCATCGAACTCACCTTCGCCAAGGCTCTGCGCGCGATCCTGCGGCAGGACCCGGACGTGATCATGATCGGCGAGATCCGCGATTACGAAACCGCCCAGATCGCCATCCAGGCCTCGCTGACCGGTCACCTGGTGCTGGCCACACTGCACACCAACGACGCCCCCAGCGCGGTGACCCGCCTGACCGACATGGGGGTGGAGCCTTTCCTGCTGTCGTCCAGTCTGCTGGGTGTTCTGGCGCAGCGTCTGGTTAGGCGCCTGTGCGTGCATTGCCGCAAGCAGGATGAACGCGGCCAGTGGCACCCTGTGGGTTGCGAGCGCTGCAACCACACCGGCTACAAGGGCCGTACCGGCATTTACGAGCTGATGGTGGCCGACGACAAGATCCGTGCGCTGATTCACAACCGGGCTGCCGAGAGCCAGGTCTATGTCGCTGCCGAGGCCGCCGGGTTGCGCTCCATGCGGGAAGACGGTCAGCGCCTCATCAATGACGGCGTGACCTCGCTCGCCGAGGTGATGAGCGTGACCCGCGGCTAGCGACAAACCCCCATGCCCGCCTACACCTTCGAAGCTCTGGACGCCAAGGGCGCCACCCAGAAGGGCCTGATCGATGCCGATACGGTGCGCTCGGCCCGCAGCATGCTGCGGGCACGCGCACTGGTGCCGATCGTGGTGGAGCCGGCCATGGGGCCGAGCAGCGGCACCCAAGGCAGCGGACTCAACGTCACGCTGTGGGCCAGCCGCATCTTCAACGCCACAGCCCTGGCGGTGTGGACGCGGCAGATGGCCGGGCTGGTGGCGGCCGGGCTGCCGCTGGAGCGGGCACTGGCCGCACTCACCGAAGAGGCCGAGGACAGCCGCCAGCGCAACCTCATGGCGTCGCTGCGCTCGGAGGTGAATGGCGGCTCTCCATTTGCCCGCGCGCTGGCCCAGTTCCCGCGCGAGTTCTCGCAGGCTTACACAGCGGTGATCGCAGCGGGCGAACAGAGCGGTCAGCTCGGTACGGTGCTGGAGCGGCTGGCCGACGATCTGGAAAACCGCGAAGCACTGAAGAACAAGCTGATTGCAGCGTCTCTGTACCCAGCCATCGTGACCGTGGTGGCCATCGTGATCGTGGTGTTCCTGGTCTCCTACGTGGTACCGCAGGTTGCCGGCGTTTTCGAAGGCAGCAAGCGCGCGCTGCCAGCGCTGACGGTGGCGATGATCGCCATCAGCGACTTCGTGCGTGAGTACGGCTGGTGGCTGCTCGGTGGCCTTGCACTGGCTTCGCTGGGGGTGGTGTTCGCACGCCGGCAGGCTCCGTTGCGCCTGCGCATGGACGCCGCCTGGCTGCGTCTGCCACTGGTGGGGCGGCTGGCGCGTGGCTACAACGCAGCCCGCTTCTCTGCCACGCTGGCCATGCTGGCTTCAGCGGGTGTGCCCATTCTGCGGGCATTGCAGACGGCAGCGGAAACCCTCTCCAACACCGCCATGCGGGCCGACGCATTGGACGCACTGGTCATGGTGCGCGAGGGTGCGCCGCTGGCCTCGGCGCTGGCGAGCAAGAAGCGGTTTCCCGCGCTGGTGAGCATGTTCGCCCGGCTGGGGGAACAGACCGGACAGCTGCCGGCGATGCTGGGGCGTGCCGCTGACCAGCTCAGTGCCGAGGTACAGCGCCGTGCCATGCACATGGCGACCATCCTGGAGCCACTGCTGATCGTGACGATGGGCGTGGTGGTGATGCTGATCGTGCTGGCGGTGCTGATGCCGATCATCCAGCTGAACCAGCTGGTCACTTAGCCCACCCCCGCCGCGCTGCGCGCGACCCCCTCAAGGGGGCAGTGCCACTGGCGCGGCGGAGCCTGTTCCACGGCACTTCTGGAGGCTGGCGCCTCGCCTACAGGTCCTTCAATTGACATTGCGAAGCCTGGCGACGCATTGGGATACGCTTCCGGCATCTTCTTCAAATTCTCCTGGGCCCCTGACATGGCAGCTTCGCTGGACGGCAAACTGGTGGTGGCGATTTCTTCGCGGGCCCTGTTCGACTTCGAAGAAGAGAACCGGGTGTTCGAGACCGGGGACGACAAGGCCTACATGCACCTGCAATTGCAGCGGCTGGACCAGCCCGCTGCACCCAACGACGCGAACGCGCAGCGGGTGGAGGTGGTGATCCTGTCGCGCAACGACCCGGTTTCCGGCATGCGGGTGTTCCGCTCGGCGCAGCACTACGGCCTACCCATCCAGCGCGGCAGCTTCACGCGCGGCCAGCCGCCCTGGCGCTACCTGCGTCCGCTGCGCGCCAACCTGTTCCTGAGCACGCACCTGGCCGATGTGCGCGCCGCGCTGGACGCCGGGGTCCCCGCTGCGCAGGTGTATCCCCAATCGGTGCACGCCAGCGACGCCCACCCGCACGAGGTGCGCATTGCGTTCGATGGCGACGCCGTGCTGTTCTCCGACGAAGCCGAGCGGGTGTTCCAGGCACAGGGGTTGTCCGCGTTCCAGACCCATGAGGCCAGCAACGCCAGCACACCGCTGGCCGGAGGCCCCTTCAAGCCGCTGCTCGAAGCCCTGCACCGCCTGCAGAGCGAAGGCACGCCGCTACCAGCGCACGAACGCGCCATCCGCACGCTGATGAACTGGAACATCGAGGTGGACGAAGCCATGTTCCTCGGTGGCCTGCCCAAGGGCGAATTCCTGCGTGAGTTTGAGCCCGACTTCTTCTTCGACGACCAGACTGGGCACATCGAGTCGGCTTCGCGCCATGTGCCGGCGGGCCATGTGGCCAGCGGTATCTCGAATCTGTGACCCTCCGCACGCAGTGGAACCGAACGGCCAGCGCCGGATTCCAGTGTCCAGCCTGAGGGCCTGATGCCCCAACCCCTTAGCAAGACGCCCCTTCCCTGGAGCCTTTGATGACCCCTGCCCCATCCAAACTGCAGAGCTTCCTGATCTTTGCTAGCAAGGTCCGCCGCCTTGCCGCCCCCTATTTCTGCTGGCGGCCATCGTGGTGCTCAACCTGGCCGCGGTGTACATGCTGGTGCTGCTCAACGAATGGAACCGCGTGTTCTACGACGCGCTGCAGAACAAGGACCAGGAAGTGTTCTGGCGCGAGCTGGGGCGCTTCACCTATCTGGCCTTCGGCTTCATCATCATCGCGGTCTACCGCTTCTACCTGACGCAGCTGCTGGAGATGCGCTGGCGCGCCTGGATGACCGGGCAATACCTCGACCGCTGGCTGGCCAACAAGGCCTTCTACCAGCTGGAGCTGTCGCGCTTTGCCAAGGGCGAGGACGCCCCACCCGACAACCCGGACCAGCGCATTGCCGAGGACATGAACCTGTTCACCAGCTACACCGTGAGCCTGTCCATGGGCCTGCTCAACGCGGTGGTCACGCTGGTGAGTTTTGTCGGCATTCTGTGGTCGCTCTCCGGCAGCTTTGCCTTCAGCTTCAACGGCAACGACTACAGCATTCCGGGCTTCATGGTCTGGATGGCGGTGATCTACTGCGTGGCCGGCAGCGTGATCACGCACTACATCGGCCGGCCGCAGATTGCGCTGAACTTCAAGCAGCAGCGCTTTGAGGCCGACTTCCGCCACCACCTGGTGCGGGTGCGGGAATACAGCGAATCGATTGCGCTGGACAAGGGCGAACCGGTGGAGCGGCGGCAACTGGGCGGGCGTTTCGGTGAGGTGCTGGGCAACTACTTCAAGCTCATCAACGCGCAGAAGCGGCTGACCTGGTTCACCGTGGGTTTTGGTCAGGCGGCGGTGGTGTTTCCGTTCGTGGTGGCGGCCCCGCGTTTCTTCAGCGGCGCCATCCAGCTCGGTGAGCTGATCCAGATTTCGTCGGCCTTCGGCCGGGTGCAGGACTCGCTGTCCTGGTTCGTCGACAACTACAGCACGCTGGCCGCGTGGCGCGCCACCACCGACCGCATCACCAGCTTTGAAGAGAGTTTCCAGGCGCTGCAGGCACACGGCGGGCCCGAGGCCGCGGGAGCCAACGATGCCGACGCCCTGGCATTGGACGACATGCAACTCGCCTTGCCGGGCGGCGTGGCCCTGCTGTCGGCTCAAGGCCTGAACCTGCGCCCAGGCGATGCGGTGCTGGTGAAAGGCCCTTCGGGCAGCGGCAAGTCCACCCTGTTCCGCGGGCTGGCGGGCATCTGGCCCTGGGCGCGGCGCCAGCTGCGCCTGCCGGCGGACTTTGCCAGCCGCGCC
>JALORL010000193.1 GCA_025458915.1 Hydrogenophaga sp. | reverse complement strand
CCCTGGATGAAACTCCCTCCCTATCGCGATGCCTATGAGCCCCGACCAGATCCGACGCCACCTGCTCCGCGCCAACGATGTGGCCCGCCGTGCCGCGTCCATGGGTCGCCACCCGTTCGGGGCGCTGCTGGTGGCGCCCGACGGCGAAACCGTGCTGGCCGAACAGGGCAACATCGACACGGTGAACCACGCCGAATCCACCCTGGCGCGGCATGCAGCAGGCACCTACCCGGGGGCCTATCTGCGCGACTGCACGCTCATCACCACCTTCGAGCCCTGTGCGATGTGCGCCGGCACCGTGTACTGGGCGGGCATTGGCCGGGTGGTGTTTGGTGCCAGCGAGGAAGCGCTGCTGGCGCTCACCGGCAACCACGATGAGCTGTCGAGGTGATCGGGCCGGTCGCAGCGCTGGAAGCGGAGTTGCTGGCACCGCACCAGGGTTTCTGGGTCAAGCGCTGAACCAGCGGACAGCCGCTGCCACGAATCCATGCCCTGGCACGCCCAACTCCACCTGGACTACCAACGCCGGGACAACCGCACGGTTCTCCAGCACCGCCACAGCGGGCCGCTGCGCATTCTGAAAAGCCTGTACCCGGAAGGCGACAGTGTCTGCCACAACGTGGTGGTACACCCGCCGGGTGGTCTGGTGGGAGGCGACCTGCTCGACATCCACCTGCGAGTGGGCAGCGGCGCCCATGCGATGCTGGGAACACCAGGCGCCACGCGTTTCTACGCCACCGACACCGACAGCGCCACGCAGCAGGTTAGCCTGCAGCTGGACGAAGGCGCCCGGCTGGAATGGCTGCCGCTGGAGGCCATCGCCTACCCGGGCTGCAATGCCCGAAACCTGCTGCAAGCCACATTGGCCAGCGGGGCAGAAATGATGGGATGGGACGTTACGGCACTCGGCCTCGCGCTGGCTGGCCAGCCCTACACCGCGGGCTGCTTCGAGCAACGGCTGGAGCTGCCCGGACGTTGGCTGGAGCAGGCCAGGCTGGACGCCAGCGACACGCGCCTGCTGCAGTCACCGCTCGGCCTGGGGGGACAGCGCTGCCTGGGGACTTTCTGGCTCGCCACCGGAACGCCGCTGACGCGGGACCGGCGCGCGTTGCTGCTGGATGCGGTTCGGGGCGCCCTGGACTGCAGTGCAAACGGTGTCCGGGCCGCTGCCACCTGCCCAAACGACCATGTGCTGGTGGTCCGCGCCGTCGCCCCCGTGGTGGAGCCCCTGATGGGGCTGCTGCAGCGCGCCTGGGCGGCGCTGCGCCCGGCCGCCTGGGGGCTGGCTCCCGTGGAGCCCCGCATCTGGAAGGTATAGGCGCATTCGGAACCGTGCGGGCGGCACCGCCCGACGGACCAGCACGGCACAAAAGCGATGGGAAACACCCGCTTTTGTGCACGTTGCCAGGGGATTCGGCGGTGAAGAATGCTTCAATCCTTCCACAGTACCGGGCGCGAGCGTCCGGTCCCGACATCCAGCACGAGCCATTGCCGCCACGGCCACCCCATGTTCGTCGCCCCCCAGCACCTCCACGACGCCAGAGCCCTGGTGATCGAGGGCAACCCGCAGTCGCGTGCCATCCTGGTGTCACAGCTGCGTGAGCTGGGCCTGGGCACGGTCGCGCAATGCTCGCGTCTGAGCGACGCACGCCGCAAGCTGGAGGTGGCCACCTTCGACGTGGTGCTCTGCGAGCAGTTCTTCGAACGCGAATCCACCTCTGGCCAGGATCTGCTCGACGACCTGCGGCGCAACCAGCTGCTGCCGTTCTACACCGTGTTCGTGATGATCACGGCCGAAGCGTCTTACAGCAAGGTGGCCGAAGCGGCCGAATCCGCGCTCGACGCCTACCTGCTCAAGCCCCACACCGGCGCGCGGCTGTACGAACGCATCCTGCAGGCCCGCACGCGCAAGCGCGCGCTGCACAACATCTTCAGCGCCATCGAGGCGCAGGACTTCGACCGCGCCAGCGCCCTGTGCACCGAACGGTTCGAATCCCGCCAGCCCTACTGGCTGTACGCTGCGCGCATCGGCGCCGAACTGCTGCTGCGCCGGGGACGCGTCGCGGAAGCCCAGACGCTGTACGAAGCGGTCATCGAAGCCAAGACCTTGCCGTGGGCGCGCCTCGGCGTGGCGCGGGCCCAGCTCGAAGGCGGTCAGGCTGCCAAGGCCATCAACACCCTGGAAAGCCTGGTGCAGGACGATGCCGGTTACGTGGATGCCTACGACGTGATGGGCCGCGCCCAGTTCGAGCAGGGGCAGTTCCAGAATGCCCTGGCCACCTTCAAGATGGCCACCAGCCTCACACCGGACTCCATCGGGCGCCTGCTCAAACACGGCATGCTGGCCTACTACACCGGCGACCGCGCCGAGGGCATCGAGTTGCTCGACCGTGCCACCCGCATCGGGCTCGACTCCAAGATGTTCGATGCCCAGGCGGTGCTGCTGATCGCATTCGCTCGGCTCGACAACAACGACGCCCGCGGCCTGGCGCGCTGCGTGGAGCAGCTCACCCGCCTGCACGAACGCGCCTGGGAACCCGAACGACCCGCGCGCCTGCTGCGCATCGCCAAAACTCTGGCCGCCCTGCAAGCCAACCAGGTGGCCCTGGTGCTGGACGATGTGCGCGACCTGGTACGGGGCATCTACGACCCCGGCTTCGACTTCGAAGCCGCCTGCAACCTGCTCACGCTGATGACACGGCTGGCCGAACGTTCGCTGCAGATCGAAGACATGCACACACCGGTGGATGCCATGGGCCTGCGCTTCTGCACCAGCCGTGCGATGACCGAGTTGCTGGCCAGTGCCGCCGGCAACAACGCCGAATTCGCAGAACGCGTGCGCCGCTCCCACACGCAGATCCTCAAGCTCACCGAACAGGCCATGACCCTGAGCCTGCGCGGCGATCCCCAGGGCACCGTGACCCAGCTCCTGGCAGACGGTGAACGCACGCTCAACGCCAAGCTGGTGGAATCTGCCCACCAGGTTCTGCAACGGTATGCCGAACGCATTCCCGATCTGGACGCGCTGCGCGATCGTGTGGATGCACTGCGGGCCAGCCTGCAGACCGATGCCCCCATGACGCGCCTGGGCGAACGCACCAACGCCGTGCTGGCAGCGGGCGGCGTGTCCCTGCCCACCGCCTACAAGTCATCGACCCCGGAAGTCGCCACCGCCGCGGGCCGTTGAAGCCCACCGTGCACTGGCCAACCCACGGCGTGGGTCGGCCTTGCGGAGCCACCAGCCGCCCCCACGGCGCACCAAAACAAGGCATTCATGCGGCGCATCGGCCCCGGATGCACCATGGAAACGCATTCATGCACCAATTCGGAGGGTGGCGGACAACCACCCGGTTCGGCCGTGGTCCGCCGGGTGCCGCTTCGGGGCACAGGACTTGCTGAACAAGGACCCACAGACAGCCAAACCCTGCAAGCCGATGGAACTCACGCCCCGCGAAAAAGACAAGCTGCTGATCTTCACCGCCGCCCTCGTGGCCGAGCGGCGCAAGGCACGCGGACTCAAGCTCAACCACCCGGAAGCGGTGGCACTCATCAGCGCAGCCGTGATGGAAGGCGCACGCGACGGCAAGACGGTGGCCGAGCTCATGAGCGAAGGCCGCCAGGTGCTCACCCGTGCCGACGTGATGGACGGCATTGCCGAAATGATCCCGGACATTCAGGTCGAGGCCACCTTTCCCGATGGAACCAAGCTGGTCACGGTGCACCAGCCGATAGCGTGACCCCCCCCCCGCGCCGCGCTGGCGGCCCGCCCTGAGCGTGTCGAAGGGCGGTTCCACCGCATCCTTGAATCAGGCAACCCTTGTCTCCCCGCATTTCTGGAGTACCCCGATGACGCGTCAATCCATCGCAAAAGCCACTGCCCTGGTCGGGCTGTTGTTGCCCAGTGCTTCGGTCTTCGCCCACGAAGGCCACGGCCTGTTCGGCAGCCACTGGCACGCCACCGACGCACTGGGCTTTGTGGCCGTGGCGGCGGTGGTGGCTGTGGCGGTTTGGCTGTCGGGCAAGTGAGGGGTGGTCGCGATGATCCCCGGTGAAGTCCTGACCGATGACGACGACCACGCCCTCAACACGGGCCGCCGCACACTCAGCCTGGTGGTGAGGAACACGGCCACCCGGCCCATCCAGGTCGGTTCCCACTACCACTTTGCAGAAACGAACGCCGCGCTGGACTTCGACCGCACAGCAGCGCGCGGCATGCGGCTGAACATTGCCTCGGGCACTGCGGTGCGCTTCGAGCCCGGCCAGCAGCGAACCGTGGAACTGGTGGACTACGCGGGAGAGCGCATCGCGCGCGGCTTCCGGGGTCTGGTGCAGGGTGCGCTCGACTGATTCATGGGCGGCCTGACCGCCAGCCGCATCAGTTGGAGATGCTGGTCCGTGTCACCACCGGCTGGCCCGGCGCGGCCAGCACGAAAAAGCCGGGCAGACCCGCCGTGCCAAACCGGGTGGCCGAGTTGCGTGCAAACACCGAGTCGCTCAGCGTCATGAGCCCGGTGCGGTTGTTGCTGACATAGAACACGGCGCTGCCGCCTTCCGAGGCCGTGTTGTCCGTCACCCGGCTGCCGTAAATGGACAATGTGAAGGCGTTGCCGTCGTTGTAAATGGCCCCGCCGCTGCCGCCACCGGGCGTGCCGGGTCGCTGGGGATTGGCGCCATTGCCCAGCGCGGTGTTGTGGGTCAGGAGACTGTTGAAAACGCTGTACGACACGCCAATGCTGCTCAGCGCCCCACCGTTGGAACAGGCATTGCCCAAACCGGCCCCCCCACCGAAGGTGCTCTGCACCACGTACACCGGGCGGTTCTGGTAGATGCTCAACACCCGCACCGCGCCGCCGCCGATGTCAGGCCCCGTGGACTCGCAGCGGTTGTTGGTGAACACGCTGTTGATGATCTTGAGTTGCCCGCCGCGCACGAAGATCGCCCCACCCCCGCCGCCATCGGTGGTCTGCCCAGTGGAGTTGCCATTGACGAAGCGCATGTTCTGCACCGTGAGGCGCGGTGTTTCCTGGTTGTCGCAGCGCGAGGTGGTCCACACCTGGGCCGGGTCGCAGGTGTTCTGGTACAGGATGCGTACCCGCCCACCGCCGTTGAGCGTGATCAGGCCCTG
>JALORL010000192.1 GCA_025458915.1 Hydrogenophaga sp. | reverse complement strand
CGACGCCGAAGTCGACATCGGCCCGATCCCGGCCGGCTTCGGCATTGCCGCCCGCCTGGCCGTGAGCCTGCCCGGCCTGGACCGCGCCGTGGCGCAGGACCTGGTGGACACCGCCCACCAGGTGTGCCCCTATTCCAACGCCACCCGCGGCAACATTGACGTGACGATCACGCTGGTCTGATCACCGACCGTTGAAGAGAAAGAGCCCGCCCGGGGTGACCTCTAGGCGTTGGCTTAAAGTGTTGCCGTCTGAAAACTCGGTATCCGCTTCGCCCTCTGAGCCTTTCCGGTTCCGAGGATGCCTGGCGGTTCGACGGCCTACGACCCGTCCTCAGGTTTCCTGCACGGACTCGGGGGCCGACGCTGCACGAAACTCGTCGTCGCGCGACACGCGGACGACACCGAGCTTGAGTCCGAGCACGCCAAAGACCCGGCTCATGGTCTGGACAGTTCCCTCGCTTTTCTCGCGCTCAATGTCTTGCAGCGTGCGAAACGATATTCCAGCCAGCTTGGCCAGTTCGGCCGTCGTCAGGCGCATGGTCTTCTTCAGGTGGCGCACGGCCTGTGGCAGGCTCCATTGCGGATTCGCCAGCACGTCGTTGATGGCCTTCTTGCGCAGCTCCAGCTGCTGCGGAAGGGTCAAGGTTTCGTATCGCTTGTCCATATCGGCGTCCAGTTCAGTTCAGCGCGGTCAATCGCTGCGCTTGCGCCTCGATTCCGAGCTTGAGGTGCGCGTGCACCGCCGGTTCCAAGCCGAAGTCGGTACCGTGCGCTGCAATCTTTTTCAGAGGCTCAGCCATCGAGCGCAAGCCTTCAACCAATGCCGGGCGGCACACCTCGCGCAACGCTTTTTTCTGCGCAGAAGGCGTCCGCTTCTCATCCCTCAGGGTCTGCGCCATCTCACACACCTTGTCGATGACCCTGTTCCAGTCCGGTGCGCCGCTGTCATTGCCTTCCCATCGGATGCGGCGGGCGATTCCGTCAGGGTGGAGGTACATCGGCGCGAAGTCGTAGAGGGGTGTCAGCCAGATACCGCCACTGAAGTCGCGCTGGACTGCGGTATTTCGTGCGTGGTTGTCTTTGTTCCCCAGAGCCAGGTTGGCCACATCCCGCTTGATGTACTCAAGCACTTCCGTGAGGGGGTGGGTGCATTGCCGCAGCAGCTGCCGGCACACTTCGTCGTGGTCGGGCACCGCATCGAAGCCTGGGTTGCCGGTCAAAGTCGCAATGCTCTCTTGCCCCAGACGAAGAACACCCCCCACCGTCACTTGGCGGTCAAACCGGGGGATGAAAAGCGCGCGCTTGAGCAGTACGAGGTCCGCATGCACGCGAAGCCCCAGCATGCGTGCCAACGCCATGTAAGGGGCTTCATGCCGAAGGATGGACGCAAGAGCCTCGTTGCTGCCCCTTCCGAACTTGACGATGTAGTGTTCCCGCGCCCGCGCATCCACAAGCGTGTGGTCCAGGTACAGCAGACCATCCTCCGCTCTCGTAAGCAAAATCTTGGGCCATTCCCCCTGTACCCCAGAAGAGCCGGCCACGAACAATCCGTGCGAGGCCAGGTATTCGGCGAAGTCGTCTCCCCGTTCGGCCACCTCAGCGTCCGTGAAGCCCCGCAGCGGACCAGCGTTCGCGGCGAGCCAGCTCGCAGCCTCCTTCACGCGCAGGTTTCCTACCGAGTTGCCTGCACCCGCGAGCAGCAGCCGCCAGTCCACGCTCTCCCCGGCCGTTGCAGATAGCCCCAGTCTGCGCAGAAGCTCTTCTCGCCCAAAGCCCTGCGGCAACATGTCGATAAGGAAAACGGGCCAGTGCGGATGCTCGAATTCTTGGAGACCTACTGGGAAGCGACAGGCAAAGGCATGAGCGTCTCGCGCTCCGCCATGCTCGATAGCCCAATCCACCGAGTAGCCGGTGTAGGTCTTGCCGCGCCAGCCTTGTGCTTCAGCCCCCAGCAGGCTCACGCTCCCCACGTCGCGCCAAGCGCCGTGGGCGAACAGTTGGAGTGTGCAGTTCATGTTCATTTGCACATAATTTTATCATTAATGAAGCCGACAGGCTTTGTATATATGATAGATAAATGTGCAATTAACCCGGGGCACTGCTGTGGCTTACAACCTACTCCATCAACACTTTCGGCCACCGTCCAGGAGGTGACCTGGGCGAGCTCTTTTGTGGACCATGCGAGCAGTCGGCTGCGGATCAGTCGGTCCGACTCAACCGCTCCATGGCGTCTGCCAGCCAGTCAGCGGGCAGCGCTGGAGTTTCGGTGATGGAGGTCACCCGCCAGCCATCGGCGTCCTCAAGCACCTGGGCTTGTCCCCCTTGCCAGAGCAGCCAGGCCAGCCAGGCGCAGGCCTCCCTGCCGGAGGCTTCGCCGGCAGCTGCCGTTAGCAGGGCGTGCAGCCCGGCAGCACCGGGCAGCCATACGGCGTCGCCCTGCAGCCGGCCGGCACATGCGCTGGCCAGCGCCTGCAGGGGTCCATGACCAGCCTCCGCGGTGTTGAAGTGCTCCAGCCAGCTGCGCAGGTGCGCGGCGACCGTGGCCGCACGCTCGGCTTCGGCCTGCAGCAGGTCGGCGTGCTCCCAGCGGTGCCAGTCCACGGCGGGTTCTGTGGTGCCCACCGCGAGCGCGGTGTGGGCAAAGCGGTGCAGCGCAGGAGTGGCCGCGCCGGGCCGCAGCGCCGAACCGAGTGCGTACAGCATGGCCAGCCGGTTGGCGCGCAGCTGGCTTTGCTGGGCCAGCAGCTTGTCGCGCATGAGTTCGTCGCGTTCGAAACGCAGGGTGGCCAGTTCCAGCGCGTTCTTCAGGTCGGCCCGCAGGCTGTCCAGTTCCCAGGGCTTGTGGATGTAGCGGTAGATCTCGCCGGTGTTGATGGCCTCGATGGCGTCGCCCAGCTCGGAGTAGGCGGTGGTGAGCATGCGCACGATGCCGGGATGGTGTTCGCGAGCATGGCGCAGCAGTTCGTTGCCGCGTTCGCCAGGCATGCGCTGGTCGCACACCAGCACGGCGATCTCTGCACCGTGGGCTTGCAGCTGGGCACGGCCTTCTTCGACCGAACTGGCCGTGAGCACGGGCGCCAGGGGCGACACCAGCCGCTCGAAATACTTCAGCGCCATGGCTTCATCGTCAACGTACAGGATCTTGTCGGGCTTCATGCGGACTCCTGGTTGGCCTGCGGCGCGGCGCCTTGGGCCGAAGGGAAATACAGTGTCACTTCCGCGCCCTCTCCAGGCTCGGACCGCACCGCGATGCGCCCCCCGACCCCGGCCATGACGCGCTGGCAGAACAGCAGGCCCATTCCGCTGCCACCACTGCCTGCGCGGGTGGTGACTGGCTCGTGGGTCAGGCGCGCCAGCAACCCGGGCGCAATGCCGGGCCCGTTGTCGCGCACGCGAATGGCCGCCTGCGCCGGCGCGTCGGGCGTGGGTGCAGCGCGCACCAGCGCCATCTGCACCATCGGCGGCTGCAGCCCGGCGGGCGGTTGGGCACGCAGCGCCAGCAGGGCATTCTTCAACAGGGTGCACAGCACCAGGTAGAGCAGGTCGCGGCGACCCGGCAGCGTGAAATCGGCCGCCAGGTCGGTACTGAACCAGCTGCCTTCACCCGCCTCGAACGGATACTCCTGCTGCACGGCTTGCACCAGCTCGCTGGCGCGCAGGCTGGTGGCACCTGTGCGGCCCAGGCTGGCGTCGCGCGCGGACTGCACGAAGGTGGACACCAGCGACTGCGCGTAGTCGGCGCGGCGCTGGGCGGCTTCGATCATGAACAGCACATCACCCGGTTTCTGCTGGGCGATGTAGGCCACGCCGGTTTCGCCATCGGGGACGTCGCGGTGGCGGTCGCGCATGGCCGAGAGGTATCCGCGCACGGTGGCCAGCGGCGACGTGACCTCGTGCGCGAGAAAACCCAGCGTTTCACGCAGCGCGGTTTCGCGCCGCTGCAGCAGGGCCTGCTGGCGTCCGCGCTCCTGGCTGCCGGCCAGCGCGGCACGCAGGGTCTGGCGCGTCAGGGCTTCGTCCAGCGGTTTCTCCAGGATGGCTTCCACCTGCCCCTGGTTGACGGCCGACAGCGCCATGTCCTTGTCGGCGTAGGCCGAAACGAGCAAGCGGGCAATGTGCGGGTGGTCGCGCCGCACCGCGCTGAGCAGGGACACGCCGTCGCGCTCGGGCATGGCGTAGTCGGTGAGCAGCACCGCCACCTCCTGCCCCCGGTCCGCCAGCAGGGCCAGTGCCTCGTCCACGCTGCCGGCGGTGAGCACCATGAATTCGTTGCCGTACAGGCGCGCGAACCATTTGCAGGCATGCGCTTCGTCGTCCACCATCAGGATGGCGTGCGGCCCTGCAGGGCTGGTGGGAGTGGCTGCGGCGTCCGGGGTCATGCGGGTTTAGGCAGGTCTGGGCAGGTCCAGGGTGAATTCGGTCCAGGCGCCTGGCACGCTGTCGACGCTCAGCGTACCACCGTGGCGTTGCACGATACCGTAGCTCACGCTCAAGCCCAGCCCCAGTCCGGCGCCCACATCGCGCGTGGTGAAGAAAGGCTCGAACACCCGCCCCAGGTGTTCCGGGGCAATGCCCTGCCCGTTGTCGCGCACCGACACCACCAGCCGCGGCCCCTGTTCGCGCACCGTGAGGTCGATGCGCGGCGCCTCCCGTTTCGCGGCCTGCACCGCGTGCGCCGCGTTGCTCAGCAGGTTGATGAACACGCCGATGATGGCCGGTTCGTCGCCAAGGGCGTGCGTGTCCTGCGGCAGCTGGATGCGGACATCGATGCCCTTGAGATCGTAGCCCGACAGGCGCACGGCCGAGCGCACCGCATTCTCCAGCAGGAACGGGCGCTGGCTGTCCTGTCCCGGCTTCTGGTAGGCAAAGGTCTTGAGGTCGGAGACGATGTTCTGCACCCGCTGCATGCCCTCGCGCGCATCGGCCAGGCTTTCCTTGAGCATCTCGTCGGTCCGGGCAGCCGCGCAGCTCTGGCCCATCTGGATCGCCATGAGGCTGTAGTTCACCGGGTTGTTCAGTTCGTGCAGGAGCCCGGCCGACAGGGTGCCGAT
>JALORL010000191.1 GCA_025458915.1 Hydrogenophaga sp. | reverse complement strand
CTGGAAGGCTCGGCCGGCGTCCGCATCCTCGGGAACGACGAGCTCAGTGCCCTGGGGCAGGGCATCAACCAGCTGCTGGACCGTGTGCGCCGGGATGCCCTGGCCCAGCGCGAAGCCCACGCGCAACAGGAAGCGCTGCAGATGCAGTTGCTGCAGAGCCAGAAGATCGAGGCGCTGGGCCGTTTCACCGGGGGCATTGCCCACGACTTCAACAACTCGCTGGCCGCCATCACTGGCTGGATGAAGGTTGCTGTGGACGACCTCGACCCCGAGCATCCCAGCCAGGAAGCGCTGCAACAGGCCCTCAAGGCCACGCGCTATGCCGACGGCCTGATGCGCCAGCTGCTCGCCTACAGCCGCCAGTCCACCCCGCGCATGGAGCGCCTGCGCGTGACCCGGCTGATTGAAGATGCCCGGAATCTGGTCGCCTCTGGTCTGGTGCGCCACAGCCGCATAGAAGTCCGCGTGCTCACCGAAGACGACTGGGTGCAGGCCGACCCCACCCAACTGCAGCAGGTGCTGGTCAATCTGCTCATGAATGCGGCCGACGCCATGGAAGGCGAGGGCACCATCCACCTGGAACTGGACGCGTTCGCGCTCAAGGCCGGCCAGCCGCTACCCGGGCGTCCCGAAACGGCAGGCCTTCCGGCGGGCGACTATGTGTGTCTGAGCGTGCGCGACGAAGGCCCCGGCATTGCTCCGGAACACCTGCACCGCGTGTTCGACCCGTTCTTCACCACCAAGAAGGTGGGGCGCGGCACCGGCCTGGGCTTGTCGGTGGCGCACGGCATCATGGCCCGGCACAACGGTGCCATTGGTGTGGCCAGTGAGCCGGGGGAGGGTGCCTGTCTGCGCCTGTATCTGCCCGCCAGCCGCGGCGAGACCACACCCGCCGAAGCACCCGCTCCGGCAGTCCCCCAGAGTGCCCGCCGCCTCCTGTTTGTCGACGATGACCCGCTTGTGCGCCACGCCTGGAGTCGGTTGCTGGAGCGCAAGGGCTGGCTAGTCACCCGCGCGCGGGATGGCGAAGAGGGCTGGGAACTGTTCAGCCAGAGTCTGACACCCTGGGACGTGGTCCTGACCGACCTGACCATGCCCAGGCTGGACGGACGCGGTCTGGCCATGCGCATCCGCAACACCGAGAAGCCGCCGCCCGTGGTGCTCATGAGCGGCAACGTGCGCGCAGACGATCAGGCAGACTGGCTGCGCACCGGCTTTGCGGCCGTTTTGCACAAACCGGTGGATGCGACCGAACTGGAGAGCGTGCTGCGCAACGTGACCGGTGGTCGCTCGACGCCCGCTACCTGAGGCTGACGCTTCCGGGGCACGGGCCGCCTCATGCGAGTCGGGCAGGTCCGCTGCGCCCAGCTTGCACCCGGGTCTGGACCAGCGGCCGTTGCCCTGATGCCACTCAGTCCAGTGGCCGCAAGCCGATGATCAGCGAAGAGGGCACCCGTCCGTCCGTATCGCGTGGCAGCGACCCGGTTCGCTCGATGGCACGCAGGGCAGCTTCGTCCCAGGCGCGGTTGCCACTGCTCTTGACCAGCCGGCTCGCGGTGATGGTGCCATCGGGCAGCGTACGGATCTCCACTTCGGCGCGCGGGTTGCCGCCTGCGGGCTCCGTGAAGATCACGTTCGGACGGATGCGTGCCGCCACCCGACCCGCATAGCCCGGCGACGGACCGCTGGACTGCTGGGCCGTGCCTGTGGCGTTGGGGCCACCGGTGGCACCGGCCTGGCCGGTGATGCGGCGCATCTGCTCGTCGCGCATGGCCTTTTCGGTCGCCGCGCGACGCTCCTCCGCCAGTTGGCGTTCGCGTTCCCGCTTTTCAGCCTCCGCTTTTGCGAGGCGCTCTTTGCGCTCGGCTTCCGCCTTGGCTTTGGCTTCGGCAGCCTTCTTCTCGGCGGCACGCTTTTCGGCCAGTTTCTTTTCGGCTTCCTTGCGCTCGGCAGCCTTGCGCGCGGCCTCTTCCCGGGCTTTCTTTTCAGCCTCGGCCTTCTTCTTCGCCTGTTCCACGGCAATCTGCGCCTCGTTGCGCTCCGGCGGCGGCGGGGCTGGCTGGGGTGGTGGTGCCGGCTCCGGGCGAGGCGCAGGTTCGGGCTCCGGCGGCGGTGGTGGGGGTGGCGGGGGTTCGACCGCGCGCGGTGCGGCCTGCTGCGGCAGGCGCGACCACAATTCGGCCTCGAAGGTGGCGGTGGGGTCGTCCTTCTTCCAGCTCACCCCCCAGGTCAACGCGGCAATCAGCAGCGCGTGCACCACCAGCGCCAGGCCCATGGGGCCTGCCCAGCGGCCGGCGCGGGGTGGGGCAAGATCCAGATGGTCCGCGGTCGTCTGCATGGCGCTATCGGCTGCTCTGCACGGACAGACCCACGCGCTCGATGCCCGCACGCTGCAGCGTGTCCATGACCTGCACCACGGCTTCGTATTTCACGTTCTTGTCTGCGCTGATCACCACGGGTGCGGCCGCGGTGCCCGGTGCAGCGGCGCCCTGCAGCGCCCGAACGCGTTCCGCCAGCTGGTTCACTGCAATGGCCTGACCTTCAGCACTGTCGCTGCCCTCGCGCACCTTGATCAGCTCATCCTTGTCGATCACCACCTGCACGAACTTGTCGGGTTGGCGCGCAGCCTGACCGACCGACGGCAGTTCGATCTGGCTCGGCGTGATGAGCGGTGCGGTGACCATGAAAATGATCAGCAGCACCAGCATCACGTCGATGAAAGGCACCATGTTGATTTCGTTGATGGTGCGGCGGCCCCGGCCGCGGGAAGACACTGCCGGCATGCTCAGTGCCCCGAGGCGGTTGCGCCGGGTGCAGCGACCTGGCCTTGCACACCGAGATTGCGTTGCAGGATGTTGGAGAACTCTTCCATGAAGGTTTCCATGGCGTTCGCCACGCGGTCGATGTCGTGGGCGAAGCGGTTGTAGGCCACCACGGCCGGAATGGCGGCGAACAGGCCGATGGCCGTGGCCACCAGCGCCTCCGCAATGCCAGGTGCCACACTGGCCAGCGTCACCTGCGTCATGGACGCCAGCCCGGTGAAGGCGTGCATGATGCCCCACACCGTGCCGAACAGGCCCACATAGGGGGCTACCGAACCCACGGTGCCCAGGAACGACAGGTTCGTTTCCAGCACGTCGAGCTCGCGCTGGAAGCTTGCACGCATGGCGCGGCGCGCGCCGTCCAGCAGCGTGCCGTTGTCGGTGATGCGGCGTTCGCGCAGCTTCTGGTACTCGCGCATGCCGCTGGCGAAAATCCGCTCCATGGGTCCACCGTGGCGGGCGCTCTGGGCCGCTGCCGCATACAGATCGTTCAGGTTGGTGCCCGACCAGAACTCACGTTCGAATCCTTCGTTGTGGCCCTGGACCCGCTTGAGCGCGAATACCTTGCGGAAGATGGCGGCCCAACTGATGACCGACATCACGATGAGCATCAGAACCACCGCCTGCACGACCCAGCTGGCGTTGAGCATCAATTCGACAATGGAGAAATCTTGCGGCATGGGCTTCGGACAAAGAAGTCGAAAAAAGGTTTCGTGGTGGCAAAGGAGAGCGGTTCAGGGTCTTTGGAGGGCCTGAAGGATCGTGTCCGGGATACGGTGCGGTCTCAGCGTACTGGCGTCAACCCACCCGATCCGGATGCTGCCTTCGCACAGCAGGGTGTTGCCCTGTGCATGCGGATCCCTGGGCACGTTCGCCGCAGTGTGGGTGCCTGCAGCGCACCGGTATGCAGACTGTGCAATTGTCAGGGAGGCCCGGCCTGCTTCCGTGAGACGCGCTGTAACCAGAAGAAAATCATCCAGCCGTGCCGGTTGCCGATACTTCAGCAGGGTGTCGGTGACGACAAACATGCCGTTCAGGGTGTCGCGCAGCCGCTGTTGCTCGATCCCCAGCTCCCGCAGCCATTCGGTACGCGCGCGCTCGAAGAATTTCAGGTAATTGGCGTAGAAGACGATGCCTCCGGCGTCGGTGTCTTCCCAGTACACCCGCACCGGCCACACAAACCCGTTGCCTGGTTCGCCCATGGTCACCTCGCCGCCTCGAGGCGGGCCACCGCCTCCTGCAACTGGGCCATGGAGCTTGCCGTGGAGAACCGCAAGTACCGCCACGGTTCCGACTGGCCGAAGTCGCGTCCGGGTGTGGCGGCGATCTGGCAGCGCTTCATCAGCTCAAGCGCGAAGGCCCAGCTGCCGCCCTCTGCCTGCGAGGCGCTGCCTTCCACAATGTTCCACTGTCGGCACCATGCCTGCACATCCGCCCATGCATAGAAGGCGCCATCGGGCATCACCGGTACCGAAAGACCCAGGCGGTTGAGTGCGGGAATGAAGTAGTTCCGCCGAGCCTTGAACTCGGCCCGCCGCCGTTCGTACTCTGCAAGGCTTTCGGCTTCAAAGCATGCCAGCGCAGCGTGCTGTGCCAGGGTGCTGGCACAAATGAACAGGTTCTGCGCCAGCCGCTCGATCGCAGGCACCAGCGCGGTGGGCGCCACCAGCCAGCCCAGCCGCCAACCCGTCATGTTGAAGTATTTGGAGAAGCTGTTGACGCTGATGATGTTCTCGCCTAACGGCTCGCCATTCGTGCCCAGCAGTCCCAGCGCGCTGTGTCCGAACGCCTCGTCGAAGCTGAGGCCCAGGTAGATTTCGTCCACCAGTGTCACGCCTCCGCGCTGGTTCACCACCTGGGCAATGCGCCGCAATTCTTCGGGTGCAATCGAGGTACCGGTGGGGTTGGAAGGCGAAGCGAGCAACACCCCGCGCGTGTTCGGCT
>JALORL010000001.1 GCA_025458915.1 Hydrogenophaga sp. | reverse complement strand
GGACAACGCCATTGACTTCTCGCCCCAAGGCGGCGAGCTGCGGGTGACTCTGAAACGCGTCGACCATCAACTGGTGTGGTCTGTTCAAGACCAGGGGCCAGGCATTCCCCCGTACGCGCAGGACCGCATCTTCGAGCGCTTCTACTCGTTGCCCCGGGGCGATGCACAGGAAAAGAGCTCCGGCCTCGGCCTGTGTCTGGTGAGGGAAGTGAGCGACCTGCACGGGGGTCAGATCCAGGTGCAGAACCGGGCCGATGGCACCGGCTGCGTGGCTTTCTGGCGCCTGCCGGTCTGAGCCGTTTCACATTCGCTGCACAAAATTCCGCGCCAGCGCACACCGGCTTCGCAGCCGCTGGCAAGACTCCGGGCACCTTTCAACCCGGAGTCTTGAATGAACCGAAATCCCCTGTTGAGCAAAGTTGCCGTCATCGGCCTGCTCATGTTGCTGCTCGCCATTCCCCTGCTGATGGTGCAGGGCCTGATTGAAGAACGCAGTGCCCGCCGGTCTGAAGCCGAAACCGAAGTGGCGCGCGCCCATGCCGGTCCGCAAGTGCTGGTGGGGCCGGTGCTGCAGGTTCCCTATACCGAGAGCTACACACGCACCGTGTTCGTCAACGGCGACGCCATGCAGACGCGGGAAGAGCCCATGGTGGCCTACCGCACCAAGCTGTACTTTCCCCAGCAGATGGACACACGCAGCCAGCTCGGTACCGAAACGCGCTGGCGCGGCATTTTCCCGGTGACGGTGTTCAACAGCCGCCACGACAGCACGGGCCACTTTGTCTGGATGCCGCCGCAGCCCCAGGAACCGGGCGGCAGGATCACCCTGGGTGAGCCCCGGTTGCTGGTGGGTCTGAGCGACTTGCGGGGCCTGCTGAGCCCACCGCAACTCACCCTGGGAGGTGTTCCTCTCAACGTAGGGCCAGCCACCAACACCGACAAGCTGCCCGCCCGCCTTCCGCTGGCGGCATCCTTCGATGCGGCTGTGCTCCAGCCGGGGAAGAGGATTGCCTTCAGCCTCGGCATGGAGGTCGCGGGAACCGGGCAGATGGGCTGGGTACCGCTAGCCGACGCGAACACCGTCAAGCTCAGCGCCAACTGGCCACACCCGAGTTTCGGTGGCGACTTCCTGCCCCGGGACCGCACCGTGATGGCGCAGGGGTTTGAAGCGAGCTGGAGCGTGCCGGCGCTCTCCACCCGCGCGCAGCAGACCTTCCTGCAGGACGTGGAGCGCAGCAGGGCGCTCGACACCCTGAGCGTGTCCCTGGCCAACCCAGTGGACGTTTATCGACTGACCGAGCGCGCCACCAAGTACGCCACCATGTTCATCGTGCTCACCTTCGCGGCGTTCTTCGTGCTGGAGATGGTGCGGCGCTGGCGCATCCACCCCATGCAGTACCTGATGATCGGCGCAGCGCTGGTGCTGTTCTTCCTGATGCTGCTGTCGTTCTCGGAGCAGATCGGTTTCTTTCCTGCCTACCTGTTGGCCAGCGCTGCCTGCATTGGTTTGCTCACCCACTACCTCGCCCATGTGCTGGGCGGCTGGCGATCGGCGCTGTTCATGAGCGGGCTGCTGGTGGCCTTGTACGGCGTGCTCTACGGCATCCTGATCTCCGAGGACAACGCGCTCATGATGGGCTCGCTGCTGCTGTTCGGTGTGCTCGGCGCCATCATGGTCGCCACCCGCCGGCTGGACTGGTACAGCGTGATGGGGACGCCTGCGATGCCGGCACGCGCCCGGTCTCACAATCCGGCTGACGCACTCATTAACAAGGCCTAACGGCCTGCTGCCGGGCACCATGCATAAAGCCGGCCCTGGGGCCGGCCTTTGTAAGGGGCCGCGAGGATCAGCGCGGGGCGAGCCGGATCGCGCCGTCCAGGCGGATCACCTCGCCGTTCAGCATGTCGTTCTCGATGATGTGCTTGGCCAGCTTGGCGTAATCGGCGGGGGTGCCCAGGCGGCTGGGGAAGGGCACGCTGGCGGCCAGCGCGTCCTGAACCTCCTGCGGCATGCCGAACAGCATGGGTGTGCCGAAGATGCCAGGGGCAATCGTCATGTTGCGGATGCCGTTACGCGCCAGGTCACGCGCAATCGGCAGCGTCATGCCGACCACGCCGCCCTTGGACGCGGCGTAGGCGGCCTGGCCGATCTGGCCATCATAGGCCGCCACGCTGGCGGTGGAGATCATCACGCCGCGCTCACCCGTGGATTCTGGTTCGTTCTTGCACATGGCGTCGGCGGCGAGGCGGATCATGTTGAAGCTGCCCACCAGATTGACCATGATGGTCTTGGTGTAGACGGCCAGCGAATGTGCGCCGTTCTTGCCCACGGTTTTTTCGGCCGGGGCAATGCCGGCGCAGTTCACCAGGCCCATCAGCTTGCCGAACGACATGGCCTTGGCGACAACTGCCTGGCCATCGGCTTCATTGCTGACGTCGCACTTGACGAACACGCCACCGATTTCCTGGGCCACGGCTTCGCCTTTCTCGACCTGCATGTCGGCAATCACCACCTTGCCGCCGTTGGCCGCCAGCATGCGCGCCGTTCCTTCACCCAGGCCCGACGCGCCGCCGGTGACGATGAAGACTTTGCCTGCGATGTCCATGATGTGCTCCTCTTGGGGGTGGAATTGACGTTGACGTAAACGTCAATTATCGCCGACAAAAAAGCCCGCGAGAAGCGGGCTTGGACGCCGGGTGGTCCGGGGTCATTTGAAGCCGACGCGGTCCAGCATCTGCTGTACCTTCGTCAGGTTTTTCGCCACCGAGGCCAGTGGCACCGTTTCCGGTTTGAAGTCGTCGCCCCCGATCGCACGCAGGGCGGGGTTGTCCACCTTCACGCCCTTGGCCGCAGCGAACTCGTTGTTGCCGTTGGCAAAGTAGTCCTGGGCAAACGGGCTGGCCAGGAACTCCATGAAGGCGATGGCGTTGTCGCGGTTCTTGGCGTGCTTGGCCACGGCGGCACCAGCAATGTTCACATGGGTGCCGCTGGTGCCCTGGTTGGGGAAGACCACGCGGACCTTGTCGGTGACCGCTTTGTCTTCGGGCTTGCTGGACTTCAGCAGGCGGGCGTAATAGTAGGTGTTGGTGATGGCCACGCCGCATTCGCCACTGGCCACAGCCCGGATCTGGTCGGTGTCTCCTCCCTTGGGGGCGCGCGCCATGTTGTCGACGATGCCCTTCAGCCAGGCTTCACCCTTCTGGTCGCCCACCCGTTCCACCACCGTAGCGAACAACGACAGGTTGTAGGGGTGCGAGCCCGAGCGGGTGCACACCATGCCTTTGAGCTTTGGATCGGCGAGCTGCTCGTAGGTCGCCACGTCTTCTGGCTTCACGCGGGTCGGGTCGTACACGATGACACGGGCACGGGTGGAGAAGCCGGTCCAGGTCACGCCGTCGGCGGTCGGTGCAGCGCGCAGGTTGGCTGGAATGGCGGCGTCGAGCTTGGCCGACTTGATGGGCTGGAACAGGCCCTGGGCGTCGGCTGCCGCCATGCGTGCGGCGTCCACCAGCAACACCACGTCGGCGGGTGAGGCGGCGCCTTCGGCGCGCAGTCGGGCCACGATACCGGCGTCGTCCGCATCGACGCGGTTGATCTTGATACCAGTGGTCCTGGTGAAAGTCTCGTACACCACCTCGTCGGTCTGGTAGTGGCGGGCCGAGTACAGGTTGAGCACCTTGTCCTGTGCGAAGGCGGGCAGGGCGATGCCGGTGGCGATGGCGGCCAAGGCGATGTTCAGTCGGGTCGAGGTTTTCATGGGCAGGGTCTTGAAGGGTGATGCGATGAACGGGAGCGCGGTTTCCGCTGGGCAAGCGCACGAGCGGTCACGCTGTCCAAAATGATAACAGAAACGAGAATGGTTATCAATAACGTCAAAACAAAAAGGGGCAACGCGCACCCACTGCCCGAGGAGGTGCACGGACCGCCCCTTGTCAACCGCGCATAAAAAAAGCCCCCGCGTTTCCGCGAGGGCTTGAAGGGGTCCGATGAAACCGAATTTCGAAAAGGACCCGAGGAGACAACCAGGAAAAAGGATTTCGCAGGGGCTGCCAATCAGCACCAGCTTGGAAACCTTGATGCAAAGTCAGATGGGGTGTCCTGGAACAATCACAAGATCTCCCCCATCCGGGACCAGCGAGGCCGGTCCCACAGGCCATCAACGCTTCTTGGCGGCGGCCTTGGTGGCGGTCACGGCCTGTGCGGTAACGGTGTTGAAATTGGCTTCAGCCATTTCGGTGGCTTGCTTGACAGCTTTCTGCACCGACTCCATGGCATTGTTGGCGGCAGAGACGGCGCTCTTCATGACAGCCACGGCGGTTTCGGAACCGGCAGGAGCGTTCTTGGCAGCGTTGTCGACCACAGCCATGAATTTCTTCTGCGCGTCGGTGGCCTGCGCCTCGGCAGCCTTGCTGAATTCGCTGGTGGTGCCGGAGGCAATGTCGTACAGGTGGCGGCTGTAGGCCACGGTCTTCTCGGCCAGGGGCTGCATCAGGCTGGCTTGCAGGGTCAGCAGTTCCTGGGCGTCTTTCACGCTCATCATGGCCTGTGCGTTGTTGGCAGACTCGGACAGGGCAGCCCGCGTGGCTTGGAGATTCAGTTCCACCAGCTTTTCCACGCCTTCAAAGGCTTTCTGGGTGAGACCGAAGAGGGTCTCGATGTTGGCTTTCTGGGCGGCGACGATTTGTTCAGCGGTCAGCATGTTCATACTCCATGGGGGTTGATGTCGAGGGGTGTTGAAGGCTGCTTCGGACCACTGCGCCGATCCCGTGCGGGAGGCACCTGGCAGATTTGCTGCACTGCAACATGGAGCGAATTATAGACATTGGGAAAGACCTGGCAAGCCTTTTTTGTTGCGTTGCAGCATTTTAGGTCTGGCGGCCTAAAACCGAGCAAACCGACCGGTTTGCTCGGGGCGCCACAATGCCGCCTCGCCGGTTTGACCTTTACCACCTCGTTCGTGCACGCTTTCTACGCCGACCATTTCGTGTTGCCCTTGCCCGCCGGGCACCGGTTTCCCATGGCCAAGTACGCGCGGCTGCGGAGCCGTATTGCGGGCGAACTGCCGCAGGTGCAGTTGCTGGAGGCGCTTGCCGCAAGCAACGGGGAGCTGGCCCTGGTACACACACCGGCGTACATCGAAGCCGTTTCCAACGGGTCGCTGGCCCCGGCAGCCCAGCGGGAGATCGGTTTTCCCTGGAGTGAGGCCATGGCCGAACGGGCGCGGCGCTCGGTGGGCGCTACGGTGCAGGCCTGCCGTTCGGCCATGCGCGGCCAGGGCGTGGCTGCCAACCTGGCTGGTGGCACCCACCACGCCTATGCCGACAAGGGCGGTGGTTTCTGTGTGTTCAACGACGTAGCGGTGGCAGCCCGGCTCATGCAGGCCGAACACGCCCGGCTGCACCGGCGCAGCGGGCCGCTGCCTGTGGCCATCGTTGATCTCGATGTTCATCAAGGCAACGGCACGGCGCGCATCTTTGCGAACGACCCCTCGGTGTTCACGCTGTCCATGCACGGTGCGCGGAATTTTCCTTTCCGAAAGGAACCCAGCGATCTGGACGTTGACCTGCCGGATGGCTGCGACGACACCACCTACCTGGAGGCGCTGGAGCAGGCACTGGATGAACTCGACCGCCGCTTCGCCCCCGGCCTGGTGATCTATCTCGCAGGGGCTGATCCCCACGAAGGCGACCGGCTGGGTCGCCTGAAGCTCAGCTTCGATGGTCTGGAGGCGCGTGACCGCCGGGTGATGGACTGGGCTTGGCAGCGGCGCGTGCCACTCGCGTTTGTCATGGCCGGTGGCTACGGCACCGACATGGAAACCACGGTGCAGGTGCAGATGCACACCTACCGCACCGCAGTGGAGTATTGGCAACGCTGGCAGGGGCCTGCAGCGCCGGGCATGCGCGCTTCCTCGGGGACAGGTCATTTGCACGACCGCTGGCAAAATGCCGCCGGATGAGCAACCCGACAAGCCCTCCGATTGGCGGCCATGGCGCATCGACCCGCCCGCAGCCGCAGCCCCGCAGTGCCTACCGGGTGTTCCGCACCATCGGGACCCGCTGGGCCGACAACGACGTCTACGGCCATGTGAACAACGTGGTGTACTACAGCTGGTTCGACACGGCGGTCAACGCGCATCTGATCGAACAGGGGGTGCTGGACATCCACGCGGGTGAAGTCATCGGTCTGGTGATCGAAACCCAGTGCCAGTACTTCGCACCTCTGGCTTTTCCGCAAACGGTGCAGGCCGGGCTGCGTGTAGCGCACCTTGGCCGCTCCAGCGTCCGTTATGAAGTGGGCCTGTTTGCCGACGACAGTGAACTGAGCGCGGCCAGCGGTCACTTCATTCACGTGTACGTTGACCGAAAGACGCGCCGGCCGGTGCCGCTGCCAGCGCCGCTCAAACACACCCTGGAGACTCTTCTATGAGCACCAATCCCTCCTCGCCGGCCGACGGCGCACATGTCCTCGCGGTGGAGCAGGCCATCACCAGCCGCATGTCGGCGCGTGCGTTCCTTCCGCGCGCCGTACCGCGGGAAACCGTTCGGCACCTGCTGGAAGTGGCCAGCCGAGCGCCCTCGGGGACCAACACCCAGCCGTGGAAGGTTTACGTTCTGCAAGGTGGTCACCGCGACACTCTGGTGGACAAGGTCTGCGCCGCACACGACGCTCTCAGGGCCGACCCCTCCCTGGCCGAGCAGTACCGCGAGGAATACGATTACTACCCGGAAAAATGGGTCAGCCCCTACATCGACCGTCGGCGCGAGAACGGCTGGGGCTTGTACGGGCTGCTGGGCATCACCAAGGGCGACAAGGAGCGCATGCACGCCCAGCACCAGCGCAATTTCCGATTTTTCGACGCTCCGGTGGGCCTGATGTTCACCGTCGACCGCATCATGGGACGTGGGTCGCTGGTGGACTACGGCATGTTTCTGCAGAACATCATGGTGGCCGCCCGGGCACACGGTTTGCACACTTGTCCGCAAGCGGCCTGGAACGGCTTTGCGCGCATCATTCTTCCGCACATTGGCGCCGGCGAAGGTGAAATGCTGGTGTGTGGCATGGCGCTCGGCCACGCCGATCCGGACGATCCGGTCAACGGTTTCCACACCCCGCGCGAACCCGTGGAATCCTTCACCACCTGGCTGGACTGACTGGCCCGAGCACACCAGGTTTTCTGTTTTCATATTCCCAACCCACCATTCCAACCGAGGCATTCACATGATCACCACTCCTTCCGGATTGCAGTACGAAGACACCGTTGTCGGCCAGGGCGAAGTCGCCAAGGCCGGCCGCCCGGTGCAGGTCCACTACACCGGCTGGCTCTTCAACAATGGCGTTCAGGGCGCCAAGTTCGACTCCAGCAAGGACCGCGGCCAGCCGTTCGAATTTCCGCTCGGAGCCGGTCATGTCATCAAGGGCTGGGACGAAGGCGTGCAGGGCATGGCCGTGGGCGGTACGCGCCGTCTGGTGATTCCGGCTGAGCTGGGCTACGGTGCGCGGGGTGCCGGCGGTGTCATTCCGCCGAACGCCACGTTGCTGTTCGAAGTCGACCTGCTGGCGGTGTGAGCACCATGACCAGCACATCGGGCCGTCCGGCCATCCTCATCGCGCGCAAGGTGTTTCCCGAGGTGGTGGCCCACCTCCAGCAGCATTTCGACGTGGACATGAACGAGACCGACGACGTCTTGTCGCCGCAGCAACTGGCCCAGCGTCTGCAAGGCAAGGTGGGCGTGCTCACCACGGGCAGCGAGCGGGTGGATGCGGCGCTGCTGACTGCGTGTCCGCAGCTGAAGATCGTTGCCAACATTGCCGTTGGCTTCAACAACTTCGACATGGCGGCCATCAACGCTGCCGGCGTGCTGGCCACCAACACGCCCGACGTGCTGACCGAAACCACCGCCGACTTCGGGTTTGCGCTGCTCATGGCCACGGCAAGGCGCCTCACCGAAAGCGAACACTTTCTGCGTGCCGGCCTGTGGAACCGTTGGACCCTGGACATGTTTGCCGGCGCCGAGGTGCATGGCAGCACCCTCGGCATCCTGGGCATGGGGCGCATCGGCCAGGCCATTGCCAGGCGCGGCGCGCACGGTTTCGGCATGCGGGTGATTTACCACAACCGTTCCCGCCTGGATCCGGAGCTGGAGGGTGCCTGCAAGGCGGCCTATGTGAGCAAGGAAGAACTGCTGCGCGAGGCCGACCACCTCATGCTGGTGCTGCCCTACAGCGCAGGCGCCCACCACGCGATTGGTGCGCCTGAACTTGCCCAGATGAAGCGCACGGCCACTCTGATCAACATCGCCCGCGGCGGCATCGTGGACGACGCCGCGCTGGCAGCGGCTCTGCGCGAGCGGCGCATTGCGGCAGCCGGCCTCGACGTGTTCGAAGGGGAGCCGAAAGTGCATCCTGATTTGCTCACGGTGCCCAATGTGGTGCTCACGCCGCACATTGCCAGCTCCACCATGGCCACGCGCACGGCCATGGCCATGCTGGCGGCTGACAACGTGATCGGCTTCCTCACCCAGGGCCAGGCCAAGACGCCGCTGAACCCCGAAGTGCTGTCGACATGACCCTGGAAGCCCTGGCCTGGATCGGGTTGGCGCTGCTGCTGCTCAATATGCTGGCGGTGCTGTGGCTGGGGCTGCGCCCTAAGGCACCCGACCCCGACGAACTGGCTGGCCGGCAGCAGCTGCTGCTGCAGGCACAGGCCAACGCCCAGCGTCTGGAGCGCCTGGAGGGGGAGTTGCGGCGCGAAATCGGTGACAACGCGCGCAGCGGACGCCAGGAAATGCAGCAGACGCTCGCCACTTTCCAGGAAACCCTTTCACGCCAGGAGGCGGAGGCCACCCGCACGCAGAACGCACAGCTGGACGCCTTTGCCCAGCAGCTCCTGCAGCTGCGCGGTACCCTGGGCGACACGCTCACGGCTCAGCTGCAGGCGCTCGGCCTGAGCATGAACAGCCAGGCCGCCGAGGCCACGCGCACCCAGAATGCGCAGATCGATGCCTTCGCGCAGCAGCTCGTGCAGCTGCGGGGCACGCTGGCCGAGACCCTGACCCGCCAGTTGCAGGACATGAGTGAGGGCAATGCCCGCCGCCTGGCCGAGATCCGCACGACACTGGATGCCCAGCTGGCGCAACTGCAACACAGCAACGCCGCCAAGCTCGATGAAATGCGCGCCACGGTGGACGAGAAGCTGCAGACCACCCTGCAGGCCCGGCTGGGCGAAAGCTTCAAGCAGGTGGCCGACCGGTTGGAAGCGGTGCACAAAGGGCTGGGTGAAATGCAGACACTGGCACAGGGCGTGGGCGATCTCAAGCACCTGCTCAGCAATGTGAAAACCCGCGGCATGTTCGGCGAGGCGCAGCTGGCTGCCCTGCTGGAGCAGGTGTTCGCCCCCGACCAGTACGCCACCCAGGTGGCCACCCGCCCGGGCAGCCGCAACGTGGTGGACTTTGCCATCCGGTTGCCGGGGCGGGGCGAGGATGGCGCGCCGTGCTGGCTGCCGATCGACGCCAAATTTCCCAATGAAGACTATGAGCGCCTGCTCGAAGCGCAGCAGCGCGCCGATGCCCCGGGGGCAGAGGAGGCGGGCAGGGCGCTGGAAAGCGCGATCCGGCGCGAGGCGAAGTCCATGGCGGAGAAGTACCTCGAACCACCGCACACCACCGACTTCGCCATCCTGTTCCTGCCCACCGAAGGCCTGTACGCCGAGGTGCTGCGCCGCCCCGGCCTGATGGAAATACTGCAGCGCGAACACCGGGTGACGCTGGCCGGACCGACCACGCTGATGGCCATGCTCAACTCGCTGCAGATGGGGTTCCGCACCCTCGCGCTGGAAAAGCGCTCCAGCGAGGTGTGGCAGGTGCTGGGTGCCGTCAAGACCGAGTTCGGCAAGTTCGGCGACGTGCTGGCCAGGGTCAAGAACCAGACCCAGACCGTGCTCAACACGCTGGAGAGCGCCGAAACCCGCAGCCGCGCCATGGGCCGTGCGCTCAAGACGGTGGAAGCCTTGCCGCAGGAACGTGCCAGCGCGCTGCTGCCGGTGGACCCTAACGACAGCGGCGAGACTTGACCCCTTCACTGCGCGACAGCCTCTGGCGCCTGATCGCAGCGCAGATCTGCCTGCACGCCTGCATGACGGGCTTTCGCATGGCTGCGCCGCTCATGGCGCTGCGCGAGGGCTACGGGCCTGCTGCGGTGGGCATGTTGCTGGCCCTGTTTGCCCTGGCCACCGTGCTGATGGCCTTGCCCGCCGGACGCTATGCCGATCGACGCGGGTTGCGCAAGCCGGTGGCCATCTCGGTGGGCGTGGCCACCCTGGGTGCGGCGGTGGCGGTCGCGTTTCCGGTGTTCGGCGTGCTGTGCTTCACCGCATTCGCCTGCGGTGCGGCCACCGGCCTGGCCATGATCGCGTTGCAGCGCCATGTGGGGCGCTTGGCCCACACCGCCACCGAACTCAAGCAGGTGTTCAGCTGGATGGCGATTGGGCCGTCCATCTCCAATTTCCTGGGCCCGTTCGCCGCCGGGGTGATGATCGACAGCTTCGGATTTCGTGCGGCTTTCCTGCTGCTGGCGCTGCTACCGGCGCTGGCCTGGTTCTGGGTCCGCCATACGCGGGAACACGAACCAGTGGCGCCCGAGCTGCGGCAGTCCAGTGGCTCGTCTTGGAACCTGCTGAAGGACAAGGGCTTCAGACGCCTGATGTTGGTGAACTGGATGCTGTCTTCGTGCTGGGACGTTCACACGTTCCTGGTTCCCGTGCTTGGCCACGAGCGTGGTCTGAGTGCGACCGTGATCGGCTCCATCCTGGGTGGGTTCGCGCTCGCCGCCACCGCCATCCGTCTGCTCATGCCCTGGCTGGCCGCACACCTGCGGGAGTCGTTGGTGATCGGTTCGGCCATGCTGGTCACCGCTGCCTTGTTTGCCGTGTATCCGCTGGTGCACGCTGCCTGGGCCATGGCGTTGCTGTCGGTGTTCCTGGGCGTGGCGCTGGGCAGTGTGCAGCCCATGATCATGAGCACCCTGCACCAGATGACGCCGCACCACCGCCACGGAGAAGCGCTGGGGCTGCGGGCCATGGCCATCAACGGCTCCAGTGTGGTGATGCCGTTGCTGTTCGGTTCGGCTGGTACGCTGATCGGGGTGGGCGCCGTTTTCTGGGTGGTGGGAGCCTTGGTGGGGGTTGGCTCCCGGCTGGCCTGGACCTTGCAGGTACCGCCTGCGGAACTGTCGCGAACAATTTGACACTGAGGTTTACCTGGCCGACATGATGTTCGGTCGCGGCGCTTCAGGGCCACGTCAGGTGCCCAAAAAAAACTCTTTTAGAATCAACGGTTAACCTGAAAGTTGAGCCGTGCTGTTACTTATTGTTCTGCTTCCGCTTCTGCTGGGTACCCTGAGCACACTGTGGCTCGGTTCCCGTTCCCGAGGACTGACAGCGCTGATGGCTGGCGGGGTGACGCTGGCCAGCCTGTTGCTGCTGCTGTCGCAGGCGCCAGTGGTCATGGATGGCCAGGTGGTGATGAACCGCTGGCAGTGGGTGCCGGAAATCGGGCTCGACCTGGTGTTCAGGCTCGACGGCCTGTCGCTGATGTTTGCGGGCCTGATCCTGTTCATCGGCCTGCTGATCGTCGTCTACGCCCACTTCTACCTGAGCGCCAAGGACTCGGTGGCCAAGTTCTACAGCGAGATGATGCTGTTCATGGCCGCCATGCTGGGCGTGGTGCTGTCCGACAACATCCTGCTGCTGGTGGTGTTCTGGGAGTTGACCAGCCTGTCGTCGTTTTTGCTGGTGGGCTACTGGAGCCACCGGCCGGACGCGCGGGCCGGCGCCCGCCAGGCACTGGCGGTGACCGGCGGTGGCGGGCTGGCCATGCTCGGTGGCTTCGTCCTGCTGGGGCAGATTGCCGGCACCTATGAAATCAGTGCCATGCTGGGGCAGGTGGCGCAGATACAGGCCCACCCCTGGTTTGTGCCCGCGCTGCTGCTGATCCTGCTGGGCTGCTTCACCAAGAGCGCGCAGTTTCCATTCCATTTTTGGCTGCCCGATGCGATGGCAGCGCCCACCCCGGTGTCGGCCTACCTGCACTCGGCCACCATGGTGAAGGCAGGCGTGTTCCTGCTGATGCGCATGTATCCGGTGCTGGCCGGATCGGGTTGGTTCGAAGTGATCGTCACCACCACCGGCCTCATCACGGTGCTGTTTGCGGCCTTCATCGCCATCTTCAAGCACGACCTCAAAGGGCTGCTGGCGTACTCCACCATCAGCCACCTGGGCCTGATCACATTCCTGGTGGGGCTTGGGTCGCCGCTGGCAGCGGTGGCAGCGGTGTTCCATGTGCTGAACCACGCCACCTTCAAGGCCTCGCTGTTCATGATTGCGGGCATCGTGGATCACGAAACCCACTCGCGCGACATGCGCAAGCTGGGCGGTCTGTACAAGCTCATGCCGTGGACGGCCACGCTCACCATGGTGGCGGCGGCCTCCATGGCCGGTGTACCGCTGACCAACGGCTTTCTGTCCAAGGAAATGTTCTTCACCGAAGCGGTGGTGGGCACGGCGGGTGTTTGGGGCTGGGTGGTGCCTGCGGCGGTCACGCTGGCCGGCATCTGCAGCGTGGCCTATTCGCTGCGCATGGTGCACGACACCTTCTTCAACGGCCCGCTGGGCGACGTGCCCAACACCCACCCGCACGAACCACCGCTGGGCATGAAGCTGCCGTCCATGTTGCTGGTTGCCATGTGCGTGGTGGTGGGTCTGTTGCCGGCGCTCACCTTCGGTCCGCTGGTGCATGTGGCTGCGACCGCCCTGGCCGGGAAGCCGCTGCCGGACTACTACCTGGCCATCTGGCACGGCTTCAACCTGCCCCTGCTCATGAGCGTGATTGCGCTCGCGGCCGGCGTGGGTCTTTACTTCTGGCTGGCGGCCGGGAAGCGATTGCACCGCATCGAGTCGGAATCCTGGTTCGGGCCGGCCACCGGGCGCCAGATTTTTGATGCCACCATCGACGGGCTGTTTGGTCTGGCCGGTCGCATCACGTCCCGTTTGGAAAACGGCTCGCTGCAGTCGTACCTGGCGTGGACGGTGGGTGCTGCGGTGACGCTCGTTGCCACGGTGCTGGTCGGAAGTGGCATCGGTACCGGCGTTCGCCCGCTCATGCCGGCGTCCCCGCTGGCGGTGGTGGTGTGGCTGCTGCTGCTGGCCACCACCATCGCGCTGGTGTTCACCCACCGGAACCGGTTCCAGTCCGTGGTGCTGGTGGGGGTTGTGGGGTTGGTGACCTCGCTCACCTTCGTGAGCCTGTCGGCGCCGGATCTGGCGCTCACGCAGCTCTCGGTGGAAGTGGTGTCCACGGTGCTGCTGCTCATGGGGCTGGCGCTGTTGCCCCAGCATTCGCCCCGGGAGTCCAGTTCGCTGCGGCGGGCCCGGGATGCCACCCTGGCCCTGGCCGCCGGTGGGGGCATGACCTGGCTCGCCTGGGTGCTCCTGACCCGGAACTTCGATTCCATCTCGTGGTATTTCCTGGACCAGTCCGTGCCGCTGGGCGGTGGCTCCAACGTGGTCAACGTGATCCTGGTGGACTTCCGGGGGTATGACACGTTCGGTGAAATCACGGTGCTGGGCATTGCTGCCCTGGGCGTCATGGCGTTGATGGAAGGCATGCGCACCCGCCGGCCTGCAGTGGATCCGGCCGGGCAGCCCTGGACGTTTGCGCAGCAGCCCCTGCTGCTGCGGGTGGCTGCATCGGTGGTGCTGCCGGTGGCGCTGGTGTTCACGATCTACATCTTCATGCGGGGCCACAACCTGCCCGGTGGTGGGTTCATTGCCGGCCTGATCACGGCGGTGGCGCTGGTGCTGCAGTTCATGTCCATGGGACAGGAGAAGGCGGAAACGCTGCTGCGCGGGCAGGGTGGTCGTCGCTTCGTGCGCTGGATCGGCGCCGGGCTGGGCATTGCAGGGCTGACGGGCGTGGGCGCATTCGTTCTGGGACGTCCGTTCCTCACCAGTGCGTACACCTACGAGCACATCCCACTGCTGGGTGAACTGCCGTTCGCCACGGCGGCGCTGTTCGACCTGGGCGTGTACCTGACCGTGGTGGGGTCCACCCTGCTCACGATCTCGGTGCTGGGCTCGGTCACACGGGAGGGCGTCGGAGCCGCATCCAAAACCTTGCGCACGGAGGGCGCGGTATGAGCATGGAATTTTTGCTGGCCAGCGGTGTTGGCTTTGTGACGGCCTGTGCCGTGTATCTGATGCTGCGCGGGCGCACCTTTCCGGTGGTGCTGGGTCTGTCTTTGCTCGGCTATGGGGTGAACGTGTTCATTTTCCTGATGGGCCGGTTGTGGTCGAACGCCCAGCCGCTGCTGGTGCGCGACGGAGCGATTGCCGATCCGCTGCCCCAGGCGCTGGTGCTGACGGCCATCGTGATTGGTTTTGCCACCACTGGCTTCATCATTGAACTGGCATTGCGCAGCCGCCACGAAAGCGGTACCGACCATGTGGACGGACATGAACCCGGCCACGCACCCGGTTACAAGCCGGCCGATGCAGTCGGTACCAAAGGGGGGCAGGCCTGATGCTTTCATCGATTGCTGCCTTCTGGTTGCTGCACGCACCGGTGCTGACGGTGCTGCTGCCGACCTTTACCGCGATCCTGTTGCTGTTGCTGGGTGACTCCCAGGGGCTCGCTGAAAGCGGCCATGCCGGGGCACGGCTGCGCTGGCGTCGCCGCCTGGCGATGGGGTCGGTGCTGCTGGGCCTGTTCATGGCATTGCAGCTGGTACTGCACGCGGCCACGGGTGAACTGCTGGTGTATCAGCTGGGGGAGTGGCCCGCACCGTTTGGCATCGTCATGGTGGTCGACCGTTTGTCGGCGCTGATGGTGCTCCTGACCTATCTGGTGGCGGTGCCGGTGCTCTGGTACGCGACCGGCGGGTGGGACAGCAGGGGCCGCCATTTCCATGCGCTGTTCCAGTTCCAGCTCATGGGGCTCTCCGGCGCGTTCCTGACAGGCGATCTGTTCAACCTGTTCGTGTTCTTCGAGGTGCTGCTCATCGCTTCCTACGTGCTTCTTGTGCACGGGCAGGGACGGGAGCGCTTCCGCATGGGCGTTCACTATGTGGTGCTGAATCTGGCGGCTTCCGGCCTGTTTCTGATCGGACTGGCCATGGTGTATGGCGTCACCGGTTCGCTCAACATGGTGGATGTGGGCTTGCGGCTGAACGTGCTGACCGGCGACTCCGCCTTGCTGGCGCGCGGGGCAGCCCTGGTGCTGCTGGTGGTGTTCGGCCTCAAGGCCGCCCTGGTGCCCCTGTACTTCTGGCTGCCGGGCACCTATGCCTCGGCCAGCGCTCCCGTGGCAGCGCTGTTTGCCATCATGACCAAGGTGGGGGTCTACAGCATCATCCGGGTGCACTGGGGAATATTTGGGGAAACCGCCGGTGAAGCCGCGTTTGCCGTGCGCGACTGGCTGCTGCCAATGGCCCTGGCCACCAGCCTGCTGGGGGTTCTGGGTGCCTTGGCGGCGCGCACGCTCAGCCGGTTGGTGGCCTACCTCACCGTGTCTTCGGTGGGCACCATTCTCGCGGGCGTGGGCTTGTATTCCACCGGCACCCTGTCGGCAGCGTTGTACTACACCCTGCACAGCACGGTGGTGATCGCGGGCCTGTTCCTGCTGGTGGAGCTGATGGCAGCCCAGCGCGGCGACGCCACCGACCACCTGCGCCCGGCTGTGGCAGTGCGCGAACCGGTCTTGCTTGGCTTGATGATGGTGTTCGGAGCGGCCTCGGCGGCCGGTCTGCCTCCGCTGCCCGGTTTCCTTGGCAAGCTCATGATCCTGGAGAGTTCTTCCGGCATGGCGGCCCAGGCCTGGGTGTGGGGGGTGGTCCTGACGGTAGGTTTCTTCACCATCGTCGGGCTTGCGCGCGCGGGTGTCATCGTGTTCTGGCATGTGCAGCCCGACGGTGCACCCCATGCGGCGTCCGGATCCAGCCAGAAGCTGCTCACAGCGGTGTGGGCCTTCATGGCCATCACCGTGCTGATGGCGGTGCTGGCGTCGCCGGTGAAGCGCTATACCGATGCCACCGCCAACCAGCTGGCGGATTCTGCAGCGTATGCCAAGGCGGTGCTGGGCTTGGAGCCCGGAGCGGGTTCCAACACCACCCGACCCTATGACGGGGTCCGCCCCGAGCTCGTGAAAAAACCCAAGGAGAGCCCATGAGTCATCCGACCACCGCTCGGTCAGGCACTGCGCAAGCGTCCAAGGCCGGATGGCTTGCCCATCCGGTGCTGTCGGCGCTGCTCGCGGTCAGCTGGCTCGCACTGTCCCACAGCCTTGAGCTGGTGCACCTGCTGTCTGCGCTCCTGATCGGCCTGATCGTTCCGCGGCTCATTCATCCCTTCCTGGGCGCGGCCAACCGCATCGGCTGGGGCGCTGCCCTGCGCCTGTCGCTGGTGGTGCTGTACGACATCGTGGTGTCCAACATCACGGTGGCTCGCCTCGTGCTGGGGCCCCAGAGCAGGATGCATCCGGCGTGGCTGGAAGTTCCATTGGCCAGCAGTCACCCCACCGTGAACGCCCTGTTCGCCACCATCATCACCACCACGCCGGGAACCGTTTCCTGCGTGGTGGACGAAACGCGCGGCGTGATCCTGGTGCACGCCCTCAATTGCGACAACGCGCAGGCGATGATCGATGACATGAAGGCACGCTACGAAGCGCCGTTGCTGCAAGTCTTCCGCCAGACGGATGCTGCACAGAAAGGAAACCACGCATGAACATCCTGGAATGGGCGCTGAACATCGGCATCGGGGCCATCGCCCTGGCCATTGCCCTGTGTGCACTGCGCCTGCTGCGGGGTCCGGCAATGACCGATCGGCTGCTGGCGCTGGACACGCTCTACCTGAATACGGTGGCGCTGATCGTTCTCCTGGGCATCCGCTGGAACACGGCCTTGCTGTTTGAAGCAGCGCTGCTGGTGGCCATGCTGGGCTTTGCATCCACTGTGGCGCTGGCGCGCTACCTGAGCCGCGGTGACGTGGTGGAATGAAGGAGGTACACCCATGAACCCCTTGATCGAATGGGCCGCAGCGGCCCTCATCCTGATCGCCGCCTTTTTCCTGTTGGTGGGTGCCATCGGCCTGGCGCGGCTGCCGGACTTCTTCATGCGCCTGCACGCACCCACCAAGGCCTCAACCCTGGGCGTTGGTGGCGTGCTCATCGCCTCCATGCTCATCTCCGCCGCCCAGGGGCGCCCAGGCATCGCGGAACTGCTCATCACCCTGTTCGTGTTCGTGACTGCGCCGGTCTCCGCCAACCTGATGGCCCAGGCGGCGCTGCATCTCAGGCTGCCGTCTCGGGCGCAGGTGCCCGGCGACGCGGTGCCGGAGCGTCGTTCATCCTGATGCCCAAACCGGCAAGATAGGTGTCGATGATCTGGCGGCCGCTGGCCACCAGGTCGAAGGCGCGGGTGTCCAGCAACCAGCTCTGGATCAGCCCATCGACAATGACATGCAGGCCCAGGGCAGCGGTCTGCAACGGTACCGGAAGGCGTTTTTCCTGGGCGTGGGAAGCCTGCCGCAGCGCCAGGGCGTTCACGGCCACACAGGTGTTGCGGACCTGAAGGTGGCGCTCGCGTACCGCCTGCATTTCTTCCACGTACTCCACCTTGTGGGTGGCCACCTCGAACACCCGCCGGACCTGCGGGTCGGTGGCGGTTTTTTCCAGAGCGTCCAGGATCGCCTGCCGCAGGGTGTGCAGGGCCACGGTCGTGTCGTCTGCGGCGGGCAAGCTGGCGGCACGTTGGGCACCGCAGAAAAGGGTGTCCTCCATTGGCAGCGTCACGCGCTCCATCATGGCGTTGAAGAGATCTGCCTTGTCCTTGAAATGCCAGTAAATGGCGCCCCGCGTGGTGCCTGCCGCTACCGCGATGTCGTTGAGCGACGTGCGCGACACGCCACGCGCCTGGAACAGCTGCTCTGCGGCATCGAGCAGCGCATTGCGGGTGGCCAAAGCTTCGGCTTTGGTGCGTCGGACCATGGGGTTGTCTCCGTGGGAAGGGAAATGGCAGACCGAACTATACATACATTCTTGGATGTATGTATACTCCGGCGCTTCGCGTTTTGGCGCCGTCGTGCGTACCCGTCACCCCGCCGCCCTCACCCCGCCCCCCACCAAGGACGCCCATGCCAGCCCTTAGCCCTTTGATGTCGGCCAACCAGGCAACACCCAACGCCGCCGGATCTTCTTTCTACCCATTGCGCCCCATCGTCCGGAACGTGGCCCTTGCAGGCGTGGTTGCACTGCTGCTGGCGGCCTGTGGTGCCAAGGAGACCCCGCCGGAGGCTGCTGCTGGTGGTGGCAGGCCGGCGCCAGAGGTGGGCGTGGTCACGGTGGCACCGACCGACGTGGGGCTGGTCACGGAGTTGCCGGGTCGCCTGGAAGCGTCGCGCGTGGCGCAGGTCCGTGCCCGTGCTGCCGGCATTCTTCAGGAGCGTCTGTTTCGCGAGGGCAGCGACGTCAAGCCCGGACAGGCACTGTTCCGCATTGACCCGGCGCCGTATGCCGCTGCGGTGCAAAGCGCCGAGGCATCGCTGGCGCGCGCCGAAGCCTCGTTGGCGCAAGCGGCCGCGCTGGCCCGTCGGTACAAGCCGCTGGTGGCCGAGAACGCCATCAGCGAACAGGAATACGCGAATGCCGAAGCGGCCGAGAAAGCTGCTGCGGCAGACGTGGCCGTGGCCCGTGCCACGCTGCAGACCGCCCGCATCAACCTGGGGTACGCCAACGTCACAGCGCCGATCGCAGGCCGCATCGGCCGTTCGCTGGTGACCGAGGGCGCGCTGGTGGGGCAGGGCGAGGCGACCCCGCTGGCCGTGATCCAGCAGGTCAACCCGATGTTTGTGAACTTCACCCAGTCGGCCTCGGAAGCGCTGGCATTGCGCCGCGCCATGGAGGCGGGACAGCTCAAGGCCGCCGGCGATGGCGCAGCCAGCGTGCGCGTGGTGCTCGAAGACGGCAGCGAATATCCGCAGGAGGGGCGGTTGCTGTTTTCGGACCTGACGGTGGACGCCACCACTGGCCAGATCACGTTGCGTGCCGAGGTGCCCAACCCCAATGGCGCGCTGCTGCCGGGGCTGTATGTGCGCGTGCGGCTCGAACAGGCAACCGCCGGCAATGCCGTGCTGCTGCCGCAGCAGGCCGTGACCCGCACCGCGCAGGGCGATTCGGTGCGTGTGGTGGATGCCGAAGGCAAGGTGTCCACCCGCTCGATCAGGGTGGGTGGTCAGCAGGGGGGGCAGTGGGTGGTCCGCGAAGGGCTGCAGGCCGGCGAACAGGTCATGGTGGATGGCTTCCAGAAGCTGCAGATGCTGCCGCCAGGTGCTCCGGTGAAGGCCGTTCCGTGGAAGGCCGAAGGCGGTGCAGCGCCAGCAGGCGGCGCCGCTGCCGCGCCCGCCGGCGGCAAGAGCTAAGGAGCGCCCGTCATGGCGAAATTCTTCATCGACCGGCCGATCTTCGCGTGGGTGATTGCCCTGTTCATCATGGTGCTGGGCGGGGTGTCCATCACCCAGCTGCCGATTGCCCAGTACCCGCCGGTGGCGCCACCCGCGATCGTCATCAACACCACCTATCCGGGCGCCTCGGCTGCCACGCTGGAAGACAGCGTGCTCGCGGTGATCGAACAGGAAATGAACGGCTCTCCGGGGCTGATCTACATGGAGTCGGTGGCGCAGGCCAACGGCACCGGCAGCATCACGCTGAGCTTCGAGACCGGTACCAACCCCGACCTGGCGCAGGTGGACGTGCAGAACAGGCTGTCGCGCGCCACACCGCGCCTGCCGGCAGCGGTGACGCAACAGGGCGTTCGCGTGGACAAGTCGCGCAGCAACTTCCTGCTGTTTGCCATCCTCTCCAGCGACGACCCGAACTGGGGTCCGGTGGCGCTGGGCGACTATGCTTCGCGCAGCGTCGTGCCCGAGTTGCAACGCGTACCTGGGGTGGGTCAGGCCCAGCTGTTCGGCACCGAGCGGGCGATGCGGGTCTGGATCGACCCCGCCAAGCTGCTGGGCTACAACATGAGCGCAGCCGACGTGATCGCCGCCATCCGGGCGCAGAACGCCCAGGTGTCGGCGGGCGAGATCGGCGCTCTGCCCAACGTGGCGGGCCAGAGCATTGCGGCCACTGTGGTGGTCAACGGGCAACTCGGCAGCGTGGAGGAGTTCGGCAACATCGTGCTGCGCGCCAGCGCCGACGGTGCCACCGTACGCCTGAAGGACGTGGCCCGTCTGGAGCTCGGCGCGCAGGCTTACGCCACGTCGGCGCGGCTGAACGGCAAGCCCTCCACCGGCATCGGCGTGCAGCTCTCGCCGAGTGGCAATGCGCTGGCCACGGCGGAAGCCGTGCGCGCCAAGATGACCGAGCTGGAGGCCTTTTTTCCCGACGGCATGACCTGGCAGATTCCCTACGACAGCTCGCGCTTTGTGCGGATCTCCATTGAGCAGGTGGCCATCACGCTGGCCGAAGCCATGCTGCTGGTGTTCCTGGTGATGTTCCTGTTCCTGCAGAACTTCCGCTACACCATCATTCCCACCATCGTGGTGCCGGTGGCGCTGCTGGGAACGTTCGCCACGCTGCTGGCGCTGGGTTTCTCCATCAACGTGCTCACCATGTTCGGTATGGTGCTGGTGATCGGCATCGTGGTGGACGACGCCATCGTGGTGGTGGAGAACGTCGAACGCATCATGAGCGAGGAGGGCTTGCCGCCGCTGGAGGCCACGCGCAAGGCCATGGGCCAGATTTCGGGTGCCATCGTCGGCATCACCGTGGTGCTGATTTCGGTGTTCGTGCCGCTGGCCTTCTTTGCCGGTTCGGTGGGCAACATCTACCGGCAGTTTGCTGCCGTGATGGGCGTGTCCATCGCGTTCTCCGCCTTCATGGCGCTGTCGCTCACGCCGGCGCTGTGTGCCACGCTGCTCAAACCGGTGGAGGCTGGGCACCACCACGAAAAGAAAGGCTTCTTTGGCTGGTTCAACCGCAGCTTTGCGCGCACCGCCAAGGGCTACGAGCGCGGTGTGGCGGCGCTGCTGCCGCGCGCGGGCCGCACGCTGATCATCTACGCCGCCGTCATCGGCGCGGCCGCGTGGGTCTACAACCGCCTGCCCACCTCGTTCCTGCCCGGTGAAGACCAGGGCACCATGCTCGTCAACGTTCAGCTGCCGCCAGGCGCCACGCAGGAGCGCACGCTGGACGTGATGCAGCAGGTCGAGGGTTTCGTGCTGCAGCAGCCTGAGGTGCAGAGCATGGTCAGCGTGCTGGGCTTCAGCTTCTCCGGTCAGGGCCAGAACGCAGCGCTGGCGTTCGTGACACTCAAGGACTGGTCGGAGCGCACCGATCCGGGCAGCTCGGCCCAGGCCCTGGCGGGCCGTGCGTTCGGCGCTCTCTCGGGCATCCGCGATGCATTCATCTTCCCGCTGAGCCCGCCGCCGATTCCCGAGCTGGGTTCTTCGTCCGGTTTCAACTTCCGGCTGCAGGACCGTGCCGGTCTGGGCCGGCAGGCACTGCTGGATGCACGCAACCAGTTGCTGGGCATGGCGTCGCAGAGCAAGGTGCTGGCCCAGGTACGGCCTGACGGTCTGGAGGACGCGCCACAGCTGCAGATCGACATCGACCGCGATAAGGCGAACGCCCTGGGCGTGGGCTTCGATGCCATCAGCGGCGCCATCGGCACTGCGCTGGGTTCCAGCTACGTGAACGACTTTCCCAACGCCGGGCGCCTGCAGCGGGTGGTGGTCCAGGCCGACGCTCCTGCGCGCATGCAGCCGGAAGACATCCTGCGCATCAACGTGCTCAACCGGCAGGGGCAGGCGGTGCCGTTGTCGGCGTTCGCGACCACGCGCTGGATCACCGGCCCGATGCAGACCGTGCGCTACAACGGCTACCCTTCGATGCGCATCAGCGGCAGTGCGGCTCCCGGCGCCAGCACAGGCGATGCGCTGGCGGAAATGGAACGCCTGGCCGCGCAGCTGCCCCAGGGCATCGGCTTCGAATGGACCGGCCAGTCGCGCGAGGAGAAACTCGCCGGTTCGCAGGCCATGATCCTGTACGCCTTCGCCATCCTGGCGGTATTCCTGTGCCTGGCCGCGCTGTATGAGAGCTGGACCATTCCGCTGTCGGTGATCCTGGTGGTGCCGCTGGGGGTACTGGGTGTGCTGCTGGCCACGCTGATGCGGGGGTACGCCAACGACGTGTACTTCCAGGTGGGGCTGGTGACGATCATCGGGCTGTCGGCGAAGAACGCGATCCTGATCATCGAATTCGCCAAGGATCTGCAGGCGCAGGGCAAGAGCGCGATCGAGGCGGCATTGGCTGCTGCCCATCTGCGCTTCCGTCCCATCATCATGACCTCCATGGCATTCACCCTGGGCGTGGTGCCGCTGGCGATCGCCTCCGGCGCAGGCTCGGCCAGCCAGCGTGCGATCGGCACTGGCGTGATCGGTGGCATGGTGACCGGGACCATCCTGGCGGTGATCTTCGTGCCGATTTTCTTCGTGGTGGTGCGTACGCTGTTCAAGGGCAGCGAACGCCAGCGCCTGCGGCACGCTGCAGACGCAGAACACATGGGAGTGCACACCGATGCATAAAAAGCTTTCTTCGATGCCGCGCCTGCGCACGATGGCTGGCGGCCTCTCGCTGGCGGTGCTGGCCGGGTGCTCCATGATCCCCGAGTACGAGCGTCCTGCAGCTCCGGTCGCCGCCGCGTTCCCGGGACAGGTCACGGCCGATGCGGCCGCCCCCGCCGCCGCGGAGGTACCGTGGAACCAGTTCGTGCGCGACGAGCGCCTGCGCGCGCTGGTCGAGCTGGCCATTGCCCACAACCGCGACCTGCGCGTGGCGGTGCTCAACATCGAGCAGGTGCGTGCGCAATACCAGATCCAGCGCTCCAACCAGTTCCCCAAGCTGAACCTGGCTGCCACCGGCAACCGCCAGCCCGACGGCGAGGGCGGCATTGCCAGCACCTATACCGCCGGCCTGGCCATGAGCAGCTGGGAGCTGGATTTCTTTGGCCGCGTGGCGAGCCTGAAGGAAGCTGCATTGGCACAGTACGTCGCCAGCGAAGAGGCGCGCAAGGCGGCCCAGACCAGCCTGGTGGCCGCCGTGGCCAGCACCTGGCTGAGCCTGCAGGCCAACGACGAACTGCTGGCGCTCACGCAGCAGACGCTGGCTACGCGCGAGGATTCGCTGCGCCTGACGAAGCTGCGGTTCGACAACGGTGCCGCGTCGGCCCTGGACCTGCGCCAGGCCGAATCGCTCACCGCCGCTGCACGTGCCACGCTGGCCCAGCAGCGCCGCCTGCGCATGCTGGACGTGAACGCGCTCACGCTGCTGGTGGGGCAGCCGCTGCCCGAGGCCCTGGTGGCCGCCGGCCAGACAACCAGCGCCGGGGAACAATTTCCCGACGTTCCGGCTGGTGTGCCCTCCGACCTGCTGACCCGCCGTCCCGACATTCGGCAGGCCGAACAGGCCCTGCTGGCGGCCAATGCCAACATCGGCGCGGCCCGCGCGGCTTTCTTCCCGCGCATCTCGCTCACCGCCAGTGCGGGGACCGCAAGCAACGAGCTGTCCGGTCTGTTTCGCAGCGGGTCCTGGGGCTTCACCCTGGCCCCGCAGGCGCTGCTGCCGATCTTCGACGCGGGCCGCAATCAGGCCGGGCTGGCATCGGCGCAGGCCGCGCGCGACATTGCCGTGGCCCAGTACGAAAAAGCCATCCAGATGGCCTTCCGCGAAGTGGCCGATGCGTTGGCCGGTCGCGCCACGCTGCAGGAGCAACTGGCCGCCCAGCAGGTCCAGGCCGATGCAGAAGCCGAGCGCTTCCGGCTGGCCGAGCTGCGCTACCGCAACGGCGTGGCCAGCTTCCTGGATGTGCTGGACGCCCAGCGGTCCCTGTTCGCCACCCAGCAGGCCATGGCACAGACTCGCCTGGCGCGGCAGCAGAATCAGGTGGCGTTGTACAAGGCCCTGGGCGGAGGCTTCTGAAGCCGCCTCGCCGGGGCAGCAGAGCCCCGGCCGATCAGGTCTTCAGGTTGTAGAAACGCGCGATCGCATCCCACGCGGCCGCCGGTTCATCCACGTACTCGAAGAGGTTCAGGTCATCGGGCGAGATGGTGCCTTCTTCCAGCAGCACCTCGAGGTTGAGCAGGCGCTTCCAGTAGTCGCTGCCGAACAGCACGATGGGCACTGGCTTGGCTTTCTTGCACTGCACAAGCGTGATCACCTCGAACAATTCGTCCAGCGTGCCAAAACCGCCCGGGAAGGCGACCAGTGCCTTGGCGCGCATCATGAAGTGCATCTTGCGCAGCGCGAAGTAGTGGAACTTGAAGCTCAGCTCGGGTGACACGTAGGGGTTGGCCATCTGCTCGTGTGGCAGCGCGATGTTCAGCCCCACGTTCAGCGCGCCTTCGTCGTGTGCGCCCCGGTTGGCCGCCTCCATGATCCCGGGGCCACCGCCGGTGCAGATGAACAGCCGGTCTTCGGTTTCACAGGACTTGCTGTACAGCGCGACAATGCGCGCGAACGTGCGGGCCTGTTCGTAGTAGTGCGCATTGCGCACCAGGCTTTTCGCTCGGGCAATGTCCTGCGCATTGCCGCTGCGCTCTGCGCGTTGCAGCAGCTCCGCGGATTCCACCGGGTCGCGGAAACGCGCGCTGCCGAACACCACCACGGTGTTCTCGATGCCCAGCTCTTGCTGGGCCAGGTCGGGCTTGAGCATTTCCAGCTGGAAGCGGATGCCGCGCGTTTCCCGCCGGAGCATGAACTCGGGGTCGGCGAAGGCCAGACGGTAGGCGTCGGCCTGCAGCGGGTGCCCGTTGTTGGCATGCGCCTGCAACTCGGCCCAGGCATCGGCCAGCCGGCGCTCCTTGAGGTCCTGTGTGGTTTCCATGGTGAGTCCTCTCCTGTGGGGACGGTGCTTGAGATCTGGTGTTGAAGTTCGCGGTTCAGAGGCTGAGTGCCAGTGCCAGCGGCACGAACACTATGGCCAGGGCATTGCCCAGCATGATCATCGCACCGACCTTGTCGGGCTCCTGCTGGTAGCGCTCGGCGAGCATGAACTGCACCACGGCCGGGGGCAGTGCGGCAAACAGCAGCAGTTGTCCTTTGGCGGCTCCCTCCAGTCCCAGTGCCCAGGCCAGCGGAATGCCGATGGCCAGGCCGATCAGGGGGCGTGCCAGTGCACCCAAAAGCCCCACGGCGAGGCCGGAGCGGGTCAAGGCCGTGAGCCGAACGCCGAGGGCGAAGAGCATCATGGGCAGCAGTGCATCCCCCAGCAGCTTCAGGCCGGTGAGAGCGACATCGGGCGGACGCAGGTCGGTCAGGGCGCTGAAGAAGCCCAGGCCGGTGCCGATCATCAGCGGGCTCAACAGCAGGTCCCGTGTGCGGGCATGCTGGCTGGTGATGCGCGCACCCAGCGAGAAGTGCAGCAGGTTGCTGACCGAAAACAGCGCGACCGCCGCGCCGAAATTCGGTCCGCCGAAGGCCAGCAGGGCCAGCGGCAGGCCCATGTTGCCGCAGTTGTTGAACATCACCACCGGCACCAGCGTGCGTGGCTGCGCACCGAAGGCGCGTGCCACCGGCCAGGCCAGCAGGCCGCTGCCCAGGATCAGCACCGTGCCGCCCACCAACAGCGTGAGATGGTCCTGAATGTGGAAGTCCCGCGCGGCGAGCGCCGAGTACACCAGCACCGGCGCCAGCACATCAAGCGCCACCCGGTTGAAGACCGACATGTCCGGCGCGCCCTTGCGGGCGTAGCCGTAGCCGATGGCCACGATCAGGAACACGGGGACGATGACGTCGGCAATCCGGGCAATGAGTTCCATGGGGGGATGGCGAGGTGTGGCAGGACGTGGCGAGCAGGGCGCAGAAAGTGCAAAGGCTCCCGCAGGAGCCTTTCATCGGATCACGGGATGAACCGCATCACACCCGACGGCGGTATTCGCCGGTGCGGGTGTCGATCTCGATCCGGTCACCCTGGGCCACAAACAGCGGCACGGCCACCTCGAAGCCTGTGGCAATCTTGGCCGGCTTCAGTACCTTGCCCGAGGTGTCACCCTTCACGGCGGGCTCGGTCCAGGTGATTTCGCGCTCCACGCTGGTGGGCAGTTCCACCGAAATCGCCTTGCCGTCGTAGAACACCACTTCAACAGCCATGCCGTCTTCGAGGTAGTTCAACGCATCGCCCATGTTCTCGGCTTCCACCTCGTACTGGTTGTAGTCGGCGTCCATGCAGACGTACATGGGATCCGCGAAGTAGGAGTAGGTGCACTCCTTCTTGTCGAGGATGATCTGGTCCATCTTGTCATCGGCCTTGCAGACGATTTCGGTGGCCATGTTGTTGAGCAGGGCCTTGAGCTTCAGGCGCACGGTGGCAGCGCCGCGGCCACCACGGCTGTATTCGGTCTTCAGCACGATCATCGGGTCTTTGCCCTGCATGATCACGTTGCCGGCGCGGAGTTCTTGAGCGATTTTCATAGGGATTCCAACGTTGGGGCCGCCAGGTCCGCAACGGCTGGTTGCGTGCGTGGCCTGAGATGATGGTCGCGATCTGTGCGGCGAGGCAGATGGCTGGCAGGAGTCGGACACCGGTGGATGGGTGCGCGAATTTCCGCAAAGCCTTGAATTTTATCGTTTTTCAGCGATGAATTCGAGCAGCCGGGTGGTCAGGTCCGGCTGGGCGAGAAGCCGCGCGCGGGCCGCCTGCGCACAGGAACGCCATTCCTCCAGCACCGACCAGCCTGCCCAGCCTGCCCAGGCCTGCGCCGGCAGGGTGGGGCCGTCGAGTCCGTTCCACATCCGGTGGAAGCGTCGCAGCGACTCGGGTGCGTCCAGCCAGTCCAGAAACGCTTCGAGCTTGGCATGGTGTGCGTTGTCGTGCTGGGGGTAGATGTTCCACACGAACGCCTGTCCGGCCCAGAGCGCGCGCACCAGCGAATCCTCGCCGCGCACCAGGTTCAGGTCGCTGGCCCACAGAAGTTCATCGAAATCACGCTGGGCCAGGGCGGACAGGTTCACGGGATGGATCCGGTTCTTGAGCCCGGCACGTTCGCAGGCCAGACGGAACGCCTCGGCAGGCCTGCCGGAGGTCACGAGCCACTGCACCGTGGGGTCCTCTGAGCTGGCCTGTTCCAGGAAGCTCTGGAGCAGGGGCGGCTCGTAGCAGAACAGCGTGACCTGGCGGGCGTCGGACGGTGACAGCTTCATGCGGCGCTGCCATTCCCTCAGGTCGAATGCCGCCTGGCGGCCCTGCAGATCGGATTCGCGCAGCAGGCCACCGGTGGCCGCCGTGAAGCCGGGATAGAAGAACCACTTCGTCAAGCCCTTCAGGGGCCCACTCATCACCGGGGAGGCCAATCGGTGGCAGCGTTCCACATACGGCTCGGCGCTCAGGTATTCCAGGTTGATCCATACCGGCGGCGGCTGGCCCGAGGCAAGGCGCTGCGCCAGCGCTTCGATCACCGGTGTTGGCGGGTCGCTGCCGAAGGTCTCGACCCAGACATCGGCGGGGGGCAACGGATCGCAGAACGCTTGCGACAGGTCGGGCGCCCATTCCCGCACCGAGATGCCTGTGTGTCGGCCCTCCAGTGCGCCGGGCGCCATCCACCAAAGCGGTTCCGGCTGGTCGACCCAGAGCCTGACCTGGTGCCCCCGTGCGGCCAGGTCGGCGCTGAACCGCCAGCACACTCCCAGATCACCCAGGTTGTCCACCACATGGCAGAACACATCCCACAGCAGTGGGGGCAGTGGCGATGCAGGGGGGGGAGCGGAGCCGGTCATGGCCGCCATCTTGCCGCAGTTCCCGGAGGTTCCAGCGGGTCTGTGCGGGCACCCGCGTCGGTTCACAATGGCGCCCATGTCAGAGAGTCATCCTCCCCAACTGCTGAGCGAAGTGGCGGCGCTGCCAGGCCTGCCGGGCGTCTACCGGTATTTCGACGCCCAGGGCCAGCTGCTGTACGTGGGCAAGGCGCGCAACCTCAAGAAGCGCGTGTCCAGCTACTTCCAGAAAAACCACGACGGCACCCGCATCGGCCACATGGTTGGCAAGATCGTGCGCATGGAGACCACCGTGGTGCGCTCCGAGGCCGAGGCGCTGCTGCTGGAAAACAACCTCATCAAGACGCTGAACCCGCGGTTCAACATTCTGTTCCGCGACGACAAGAGCTATCCCTACCTCAAGATCACCGGCACGCGCGAAACCTTTCGCACGGCGGGCAAGATGCCGGTGCCCTCCATCGCCTTTCCGCGCATGGCGTACTACCGCGGCGTGGTGGACCGGCGCCACAGCTACTACGGTCCGTACCCCAGCGCCTGGGCGGTCAAAGAATCCATCACGCTGCTGCAGAAGGTGTTCCGCCTGCGCACCTGCGAAGATACGGTGTTCAGCAACCGCACGCGGCCCTGCCTGCTGTACCAGATCAAGCGCTGCAGCGGCCCCTGCGTCGACCTGATCGACCAGGAGGTCTATGCCCGCGACGTGGCCGATGCCGAACGCTTTCTGCGCGGTGAAACCCAGGCCGTGCTGGACGCGCTCGAGCAGCGCATGTTGCAGCATGCGGAGAAGCTCGAATTCGAGCAGGCGGCCGAGATCCGCAACCAGATGACCGCACTGTCCCGGGTGCTGCACCAGCAGACCATGGACACCGTGTCCGACAAGGACGTGGACGTGCTGGTGGTGAAGGTGCAGGGCGGCCGCGCCTGCGTGAACCTGGCCATGATCCGCGGCGGGCGCCACCTGGGCGACCGGCCCTATTTCCCCGCCCACGTGGAAGATGCTTCGGCCATCGACAGCGCGCTGGAGGCCGATGACACCCCGCCTGCGGGTGATCCACTGGAGCGCGTGGCGGTTCGGGTGCTGGAAGCCTTCATTGCCCAGCACTACCTCGGCGTGGCCATGCCGCACACGCTGGTGACCAGCCACCCGGTCTCCAAACCGTTGCTGGACGCGCTGTCCGAGCAGACGGGAAGCAAGGTCAACGCGGTGCACAACCCGCGCGAGCACCGCCGCATCTGGCTGGAAATGGCGCAGAAGAATGCCGACATTGCGCTGGCCCGCCTGCTGGCCGAGGAAGGTTCGCAGCAGGCGCGCACCCGTGCCCTGGCCGACGCGCTGCAGCTGCCCGACGACCAGCTGGAAGCGCTGCGCATCGAGTGTTTCGATATTTCGCACACCGCCGGTGAATCCACCCAGGCGTCCTGCGTGGTGTTCGAAGACCACAAGATGCAGAACAGCCAGTACCGCCGCTACAAGATCGAAGGCATCACCCCGGGCGACGACTACGCCGCCATGCGCCAGGTGCTGCTGCGGCGATACGGAAAGATCGCCGAAGCCCTGCGGTCCGAGGCCACCGGTGAACCGGCGGCCCCGGTGGCTGAAAACCCGGAAGCCGAATCGCGGGACAGTGCACCAGAGCCTGTGCCGGAACCCACGGTGGAGTCGGTGTCCGGTCCGCGCATGCCGGACCTGGTGCTGATCGACGGGGGCAAAGGCCAGGTCGGTGTGGCACGCGATGTGTTCCAGCAGCTCGGGCTTGATCTGTCCATCATCGTCGGCGTGGAGAAGGGTGAGGGGCGCAAGGTGGGTCTGGAGGAGCTGGTGTTTGCCGATGGCCGGGCCAAGGTGTATCTGGGCTTTGATTCGGCTGCACTCATGCTGGTGGCCCAGATCCGCGACGAAGCCCACCGCTTCGCCATCACCGGCATGCGGGCCCAGCGCGCCAAGGTGCGAACCGGTGGCAGCCGCCTGGAAGACATTCCGGGTGTGGGGCCCAAGAAGCGGGCGCGCCTGCTGCAGCGGTTCGGCGGTGTGCGCGGCGTGGCGGCGGCCAGCGTGGATGACCTCTGCACGGTGGAAGGCATCTCTGCCGAACTGGCCGACACGATCTACCGCGCCCTGCACTGAAACCGCTGCAAGGCAGACGCGCTGCGCCAACGCATAATCCGCCCATGTTCTTCAACCTTCCCACCTTGCTGACCTGGGCGCGCATCGTTGCGATCCCGCTGATCGTCGGGGTGTTCTATCTGGAAGGCATGGGCATGGCGCAGAAGAACCTGATCGCCACGGTGATGTTCGTGGTGTTCGCCGCCACCGACTGGGCCGACGGCTTCCTGGCCCGCAAGCTGAACCAGACCTCCGCCTTCGGCGCCTTTCTGGACCCGGTGGCCGACAAGTTCCTGGTGTGCGCCAGCCTGCTGGTGCTGGTGCACCTGGACCGGGCCGATGTGTTCGTGGCGCTGATCATCATCGGCCGCGAAATTGCCATTTCTTCCTTGCGCGAATGGATGGCCATCATCGGCGCCACCAAAAGCGTGGCCGTACACATGCTGGGCAAAGTCAAGACCACCGTGCAGATGGTGGCCATTCCTTTCCTGCTGTTCGATGGACGGGTTCTGGGTGTGATCGATACCCACCTTTGGGGTACCTGGCTCATCTGGGCCTCGGCCGTTCTCACCGTCTGGTCCATGGTGTATTACCTGCAGAAGGCCCTGCCCGACATCCGTGCACGCGCTCGCTGAGGTGGGTGTGGCGTGATTGAAACAACCCCCGTGAAGGACAACCGCTGGCTGCGCGCCATGCCCTGGGTGTTCGTGCTCATCTGGAGCACGGGGTTCATCGTCGCCCGCTACGGCATGCCGCACGCCCCCCCCATGAAGTTCCTGGCCGTGCGGTACGCGCTGTCCATCCTGTGCTTCCTGCCCTGGATCTGGCTCGCCGGCGTGAAGTGGCCCACCAGCCGGCAGCAGTGGCTGCACCTGTCCGTCACGGGCGTGCTGATGCACGCGGGCTACCTCGGCGGCGTGTGGGCAGCGGTCAAGGCAGGCATGGGCTCGGGCCTGTCGGCGCTGATCGTTGGCATTCAGCCCGTGCTCACCGCGATCTGGCTCTCAGGCACGGGGTCGAAGGTGTCCGGCCGTCAATGGCTGGGCCTGATGCTGGGGTTTGCCGGCCTGGTCCTGGTGGTGTCGCGCAAGTTCGGTGCCGGTGGTCCGGGGGACCAGGCCAACTGGCTCAACCTGTCGTTGGCCGTCATGGCCTTGTTCGCCATCACCACCGGCACCCTGTACCAGAAGCGCTTTGTGCAGGCCTGCGACGTGCGCACCGCCAATGCAGTGCAGCTTCTTGCCGCCTTGTTGGTCACACTGCCGCTCGCCCTGCTGGAGTTCGAGGTCATGCGATGGAGCCACGCCGACGCGGGCATCAACTGGGAACTCACCGGAGCCATGGCCTGGTCGGTGCTGGGCCTGACGCTGGGCGGCAGCTCGCTGCTCTACATGCTGATCCAGCGTGGGGCGGCAGCGTCGGTCACCAGCCTGATGTATCTGGTGCCGCCTTGCACGGCCCTGATTGCCTGGGTTCTGTTTGACGAGCCCATCACCCTGGTCACAGTGGCGGGCATCGCGCTCACGGCTTTCGGCGTGAGCCTGGTGGTGCGCCAGCCGAAGGCGGCTTGAGTTTCCAGGGCTGGTCACGGAAACGCTGCGCGAGGAAATCCACCAGCAGGCGGATGCGCCGCGGCGTCTGAGGCTGGTAAGGTGCCAGCCAGTGGATGTCGGCGTCGGGCATCGCGTACTCGGGCAGCACCCGCACCAACGCACCGCTCGCCAGTTGCGGGCCAATGTCCCACAGGCTGCGCAGCATGATGCCCTGGCCCGCCAGACACCAGTCGCGCACCAGTTCGCCCGAATTGCTCGACATGCTGCCGCGCGCCGGCATGTGCAGAACCTGGGGCTCGCGGCCACGTTGCAGCCGCCAGTGGGCGAAGTGCCGGTCGCCTGTGCCGCTGTTCTCCCGCACAACGAGGCAGTTGTGCACGGCCAGGTCCTCCAGCGTGCGCGGGTTGCCATGTGCCCGCAGGTAGTCGGCTGACGCCACCAGCACCCGCTGGTTGCTGGCCAGTCGGCGCGACACCCATTCCGATGCCCGCTCTCCCGGGGCATTCCACAGCCAGATCGCCCCGTCAAAGCCTTCCACCGCGAGGTCGGGCAAGCGCTCCGTCAGTTGCAGATCGATCCCGACCCCAGGATAGCGGTGACGGAAGTCGGCGAGTGCTGGCCCCACCCACAGGCGTCCGAACCCGAAGGTGGCCACCAGCCGGATGGGGCCTGAAGGTTCTTGTTGCCGCTCCAGCAGGTCAGCTTCCAGTTCCTCGAACGCGGCCAGCAGGCGGGTTGCCCGCGTGCACAGGGCCTCGCCTTCGGCGGTCGGGCTCACCCGGCGCGTGGTGCGCTGGAACAGCCGCAGGCCCAAGGAGGCCTCGAGTGCGGCCAGCCTTTTGGTGATGGACGAGGGGGTGACTTGCAAGGCCCTGGCGGTGGTGGCCAGGCTGCCATGTCGGCGAATGGCCGTGACGAGCAAAAGATCGGAGCGGTCCAATTGCTTCCTTTGTGGCACGAATAGATTGCCTGATTGTTGCTCAGGCAGGGGCTATGCTTGGCTTACCTTTCATCAACGCCCTTCCTTCAGGAGCCCACCATGAACCAGCAACGCATCGCAGTCATCGCCGGAGACGGCATCGGAACCGAGGTCATGCCCGAGGGCTTGCGCTGCATGGAAGCGGCCGCGTCGCGCTTCAACCTGAACCTGAAGTTCGATCATTTCGATTTTTCCAGCTGCGACTACTTCGAACGCCACGGCAAGATGCTGCCCGACGACTGGAAGGACCAGATCGGCGGCCACGACGCCATCTACTTCGGCGCCGTGGGCTGGCCCGACAAGGTGCCCGATCACATCTCGCTCTGGGGTTCGCTGCTCTTGTTCCGGCGCGAATTCGACCAGTACGTGAACCTGCGTCCGGCCAGGCTGATGCCCGGCGTGACGGCCCCGGTGGTGCGTCGCGACGGCAGCCGCCGCGAGGCTGGCGAAATCGACATGGTCATCGTGCGCGAGAACACCGAAGGTGAGTACTCCAGCATCGGCGGGCGCATGTATCCGGGCAACGAACGCGAGATCGTCATGCAGGAAACCGTGATGTCGCGCGTGGGCGTGGACCGCGTACTGCGCTTTGCGTTCGAGGTGGCCCGTTCGCGCCCGAAGAAGCACCTCACCAGCGCCACCAAGTCCAACGGCATTGCCATCACCATGCCTTACTGGGACGAGCGGGTGGAAGCAATGGCCAAAGCGTATCCGGATGTGAAAGTCGACAAGTTCCACATCGACATCCTTACTGCGCACTTCGTGCAGCGGCCCGACTTCTTCGACGTGGTCGTGGGCAGCAACCTGTTTGGCGACATCCTGTCCGACCTTGGCCCGGCCTGCACCGGCACCATCGGCATCGCGCCCAGTGCCAACCTGAATCCGGATCGCAAGCACCCATCCCTTTTCGAACCCGTGCATGGTTCCGCCCCCGACATCGCAGGCCGGCAGGTGGCCAACCCCATCGGACAGATCTGGTGCGGCGCCATGATGCTGGATTTTCTGGGCCACAAGCCCGCACGCGACGCCATCATGCGCGCCATCGAGGCGGTGCTGCAGCCAGGCAGTGGTGCCCCCCGGACGCCCGACCTTGGCGGCACGGCAGCGACGGCCGATGTGGGGCGCGCCATTGCCCAGGCCATAGCCACGGCCTGATCGCGTGGAGCGGTCGAAGGCCTGCCCCATGAATGCGACTAGAATCTCGCGTTTCGTGCCGGCAGCGGCCTGGCGGTGGGCAATGGGGCGCAGCCGTATTGACAGCCGCTGTGGCCCGTGGGTCTAATCGGGCGGCGTTGAAGAACGTGGCCTGACCGCCGTGGCCCAGCCAGGCTGGGCGCACGGGTCCTGTCAATGGTTGCCACCGCGCCTTGGGCGCAGATCCATTCCACCCGGATACTTCCCGTCTCCAATCAATCCAAGAGGGGCTATTTGTGAACAAAACCGAACTCGTCGAACACATCGCCAAGCACGCCGACATTTCCAAGGCGGCTGCCACGCGTGCGCTGGATTCCACCATCACCGCCATCCGTACCACCCTCAAGAAGGGCGGAACGGTTTCCCTGGTGGGTTTCGGCTCGTTCGCAGTCACCAAGCGCCCTGCCCGCAAGGGCCGCAACCCCCGCACCGGCGCCGAGATTAAAATCAAGGCCGCCAAGGTTCCAAAGTTCCGCCCGGGCAAGGCCCTCAAGGACGCGCTGAACTGATGCGATCCGCAGGTTTCAGGTGGGGTGCTTAGCTCAGTTGGTAGAGCGGCGCCCTTACAAGGCGTAGGTCGGCGGTTCGACCCCGTCAGCACCCACCACACCGGAAAGGCGAACCAGGGTTCGCCTTTTTTTATGTTTGCAGAGTCGGCCACAGCGCAGGCGACTCCCGTTTGTTTCAGGGTATCCAGGCATGTTCGAATCCATCCGCAACCACAAGAAGTACCTGATGGGCTTCCTGCTGGTTCTGATCATTCCCTCTTTCGTGCTGTTCGGAATCGAGGGCTACACCCGCTTCAACGAAAGTGGCGAGCCGGTGGCCACTGTGGACGGCGAAGAGATCACCCAGCAGGAATGGGACCTGGCCCACCAGCGGGAATCCCAGCGTCTGCGCGACGCCATGCCGACGCTGGATGCCCGCTTGCTTGACAGTCCCCAAGCCCGCTACGCCACGCTGGAGCGTCTCGTTCGCCAGCGCGTATTGACCGCAGCAGCTCAAGACCTCAACCTGTACACCAGTGACCGGCGCCTGGCGCAGGATCTGCAAAGCAATGAAACCATTGCAGCGCTGCGCAAACCCGATGGCAGTCTCGATGTGGAGGCATACCGCACCCTGCTGGCGCGGCAGGGCCTGACCCCCGAGATGTACGAAGCCGGCGTGCGTTCAGAGCTTTCCCAGCGGCAGGTGCTTCAGGGCCTGCAGGTCTCGAGCTTCGCCACCGAAGCCCTGGCCAACGTTTCCCTGAATGCGTTTTTCGAGCGCCGCGAGATTCGCGTGGCGCAGTTCCTCGCCCGCGACTTTGCTTCGCAGGTATCTCCCACCGACGCCGAAATCGAAGCGTTCTACTCCGCCAACAGCGCTCTCTTCCAGGCCCCGGAGCAGGTCGATCTGGAATATCTGGTGCTCGACCTTGCCACCCTCGAACGGTCGGTGGTCCTCAATGAGGCAGATGTTCGGGCCTATTACGATCAGAATGCGGCACGCCTCGCCAGTGCAGAGGAGCAGCGCCGGGCAAGCCACATCCTGCTCACGGTGCCGCAAGGTGCATCGGCCGATGAAAAGAGTGCCGTGCGCCAGCGCGCCGAGGGCGTGCTGGCCGAAGTCAAGGCCAATCCGGAGCGGTTCGCCGAGATCGCCAAGGCCCAGTCCGAAGACCCCGGATCGGCAGTTGCGGGAGGCGATCTGGATTTCTTCGCGCGCGGTGCCATGGTCAAGCCCTTTGAGGATGCAGCGTTCGCGATGCAGAAGGGACAGATTTCTGAGCTGGTGGAATCCGAGTTCGGCTTCCACATTCTGCAGCTCACCGACATCAAGGCCCCCCCACAGCGCAGCTTCGAGGAGATGCGGGCAGACATCGAGCGGGATCTCAAGCGGCAGCAGGCCCAGCGCGAGTTCGCGGAGTCCGCCGAAGCGTTCAGCAACCTGGTTTATGAACAGCCAGACAGCCTGCAACCGGCAGCCGAACGCTTCAAGCTTGCGATTCAAACCGCGAAGGCGGTGACCCGCCAGGCAGCTTCCCCGACAGGGCCGCTGGCCCATCCGGACCTGCTGTCTGCGGTGTTCGCGCCCGACGCCACGGAGCGCAAGCGCAACACCGAAGCCATCGAAACGGCTGCGAGTCAACTGACGGCTGCCCGGGTCACGCAATACCTGCCCTCGCGCACGCTGCCGCTGGAGGAAGTCAGGGCATCGGTGCGGGAACGCCTGGTGGCCCAGCGCTCTACCGAGCTCGCTCGGGAGGCAGGTCAGAAGAAGCTGGAAGCCTGGAAGGGCGGCGAAACGCCACGCGAACTTGGCGCGGCATTGACGGTCTCCCGCGACCAGCCCCAGGGGGTTCTGCCGCAAGTGCTCACGGCGGCCCTCAGTGCGGACCCGAATGCCGTACCCGTCTGGCTGGGTGTCGGCCTGGGCGAAGAGGGCCACGCCGTGGTGCGCGTGGACAAGGTTCTGCCTCGCGAGCCGGGCGACGCTGCTCGTCTTGCCCAGGAGGTACAGCAATACAACCAGTGGTGGGCTGCGGCCGAGAGCTTGGCTTACTACGAGATGCTGAAGGAGCGCCTCAAGGCACGCATCCTGGTGGCTGCACCGGCTGACCCTGTGCCGCAATAAGGCGTGACGGTCGGGTCATCCCGGCCTGGGCATGGGATATAATTGAGAGCTTGCGGTGGCTGTAGCTCAGTTGGTAGAGTCCAGGATTGTGATTCCTGTCGTCGTGGGTTCGAGTCCCATCAGCCACCCCAGAAACACGAAACCCGCTGGTGCTGCACCAGCGGGTTTTTTCTTGGGGCTCCCCGATGTGTTCGCAGGCGGGGGACCCATCCGCGCAGAGAACCCATGAACCTCACCTTCAGCCTGACTCCCTTGTTGGCACTGGTCGCCGGACTCCTGATCCTGGTCGTACCCCGCCTTCTGTCTTACATCGTGGCGCTGTACCTCATCGTGATCGGGCTGGTGGGCTTGCTGGGAGGGAGCCTCGGCATCCGCTGAGGTGATGCCGGCGTTCAACCGTTGACCAGCACCAGCTTGCCCTTCACGGAGCGTGATCCCATCACGGCATAGGCCTTCTTGAGGTCGGCCATGGGCAGGGTTTGGTCAATCACGGGCTTGATCTGCCCGCGGCCATACATGGCCGCCAGCGTCTGCATCATGGCGGCATTTTCCCTGGGTTCCCGGCGTGCAAAGTCACCCCAGAACACCCCGACCACGCTGGCCCCCTTCAGGAGCGTCAGGTTCAGTGGCAGGCTGGGAATGGGGCCGCTTGCAAAGCCAACCACAAGGTAACGACCCCGCCACGCGATCGACCGGAACGCTGGCTCTGCAAAGTCGCCACCCACCGGGTCGTAAATCACGTCGGGTCCTTTGCCGTCGGTGAGTTGCTTGATCGCTTCGCGCAAACCCTCTTTGGGGGTGTGCACGCTGTAGTTGATCGTTGCATCTGCTCCAATCGACATGCAAAGGGCGCATTTGTCTTCGGTGGAGGCTGCCGCGATCACGCGAGCGCCCGCTGCTTTGGCAATCTGGATGGCTGCGGTGCCCACCCCGCCCGCTGCACCCAGCACCAGCACGGTCTCGCCGGCTTTCAGTGCACCCCGGTCCATCAGGGCGTGCCAGGAAGTGGCATAAATCATGATGAAGGCTGCTGCATCTGCCGCTGGAAATCCGGCTGGCAATGGCATGCACAGCGCTGCTGGTGCCAGCGTGTGCGTGCCGAAGCCACCGGTCCCACTGAGGCAAGCAACGCTCTGGCCTACCGCCAGATGGCTGACGCCCTCCCCCAAAGCGCGGACCACACCGGCATATTCCGAGCCAGGCACGAATGGCAGCGGGGGCTTCATTTGGTATTTGTTCTGAACGATCAGCAGGTCGGGGAAGTTCAGACTGGCGGCCTCGATTTCGATCAATACCTCCCCCTTCTTCGGGACCGGCATGGGCAGCGTCTTCCAGGTCAGTGCATCCACGCCCACAGGGTTCTCACACAGCCAAGCTTTCATCTCCATGTCGTACCTCGGTATCGGGTTCAAAGCCGGTCATGATAGAGAGCGGTGGGACACTTGAACAAGCGCCAAGGGTCCCAGGCTTGTCCCCGGTGCGACCGGCTGGTGGGTCTCGTCCCTGGCCGGGTGAAGAGGGCAAAGCACCTAGAATCCCGTCAATGAAAATCCTCATTTCCAATGACGATGGCTACCAGGCGCCCGGTATCGTTGCCTTGTACGAGGCCTTGCGCGACCTGTCCGGAGTGGAGGTGGAGGTGGTGGCGCCCGAGCACAACAACAGTGCGAAATCGAATGCTCTGACCCTGCATTCACCCTTGTATGTGCACCAGTCTTCCAATGGCTTCCGTTATGTGAACGGAACGCCCGCCGACTGCGTGCACATCGCACTCACCGGGCTGCTGGGTTACCGCCCCGACCTGGTCGTGTCCGGCATCAACAACGGTGCCAACATGGGGGATGACACCATCTATTCCGGCACCGTGGGGGCGGCCATGGAGGGCTATCTGTTTGGTATTCCGGCCATCGCCTTTTCACAGACCGAAAAGGGGTGGGCCCATCTCGATGCAGCAGCCTCCAAGGCACGCCAGCTGGTGCTGCAACTGCTCCCGTCGCTTTCGGGAACTTCCCGAAGCCACGAACCCTGGTTGCTCAACGTGAACATTCCCAACCGGCCGGTGAACGACATCCAGGGTTTCAAGGTTGCCCGCCTGGGCCGCCGGCATGCGGCCGAGCAGGTCATTGCCCAGACCAACCCGCGGGGCGAAACGATGTACTGGATTGGCAGCGCGGGTCCGGCGAAAGACGACGCAGAGGGAACGGATTTCCATGCCACTGCCCAAGGGTATGCGAGCATCACGCCGCTTCAGGTCGACCTTACCGACCACGACCGCTTGCCCTACTGGGCGCCCGTGGCAGCGCAGTTGTCCCAACACCCAACCGACACCGGCAGGGAGTCGGCTTGAAGCGCGAACCGCCTGCCGGCTCCGCACCGTCGGCTGGAGCAGGGGGTGTCCAGAGACCACGGCCCTCATTCCCCGCCAGGTTGCCGGTGAGCGGTCCAGGCGCGGGGGCAGCAGGGCATCCACGGACCGACCCCTCTGCGGTGAAACGCCCCGCCGGGCAACCGGCGCCAGCAGCCGCAGCCGTTGCCAGGGCGCCCATTCCGGTACGCCCATCCACGGGGATGGAGCTGCAGCCGGCCCGGTTGGCCATGGTGCGCAAGCTTGAAGCGCAGGGCATCCGGCATGGAGGGGTGCTGGAAGCGTTGCGCAGTGTGGAGCGACATCGCTTTGTAGACACCGCCCTGGTCAACCAGGCCTATGAGGACACCAGCCTGCCCATTGGCCTGGGACAGACCATCTCCAAGCCCAGTGTGGTGGCCCGCATGGTCGAACTGCTTTGCCACGATCAACCGGGCAAGTTGGGTCGTGTGCTGGAAATTGGGACTGGCTGTGGTTATCAGGCGGCAGTGTTGAGCCGGGTGGCAACGGAGGTGTACAGCATCGAACGGCTTCGTGGTCTGCACGAACGGGCCAGGGAGAACCTTCGGGCGTTCCGGATCTCCAATCTCCATCTGCTGTTTGGTGACGGCATGCTGGGGTTTTCCAAAGGGGCGCCCTATGCAGCCATCATCGCTGCGGCGGGAGGCAATGACATCCCTGCAGCCTGGGTCGATCAGCTGGCAGTGGGGGGGCGGCTGGTGGCTCCTGCGGTGGCGTCCGCCGGGGTGCAGAACCTGGTGGTGCTCGACAAGACCAGCCGGGGTGTGGTGCGCACCGATCTGGAGGTGGTGCATTTCGTGCCACTAAAATCCGGTATCGGGTGAAACCCTCGCCTCATCCTGGTCCTTTCGGTTGCGGCGTGCAACGAACATGATTTTTTTTGGTTGTGCCCGTTTAGGACACACCGGTGCAATAGGTGGGAGTTTTCATGATCAAGCGTGTTTGCCAGGCTACAGGGCCGGAAACCCAGTCTGTGCGGTCGCCATGGCAAAGTGCGACGGTTGTCGGCTTGCTGGCGGTCATGCTGGTGGTGGCTGGCTGTTCAACGCGGCGCGCGGCCGCACCAGCGCCAGTCGAGGACAGGACCGGTACTGCGGCCTCCGAGGTCAGAGCCCTGCCGGGCGCTGAGAACGCCGGCCGTGCCGGTTTCTACACCGTCAAACCCGGTGACACCTTGTTCCGCATTGCCCTGGACAGCGGTCAGAGCTGGCGGGACATCCAGACCTGGAACAACCTGACCAACCCCAATGTGCTGGAGGTGGGGCAGGTGTTGCGGGTGCAGCCTCCGTCATCCACATCTCCCGCGCAGGTTGCGGCTGCCCCGGCAACACCCGGAGTCGCGTCGGTCACCCCGCTGGCGCCGGCTGCCGTGGCGCCACGGCCGCTTAACTCGGCTGAACCCGTCCCACTGCCACCGGCCACCACGGCCGCTGGTGCGGTAACGCCTACCGCCCCACCGGCTTCCACCCCGCCGCAGGCCGAAAGCGCCGGAGCAGACGACATCACCTTCGTGTGGCCAGCCCAGGGCGCGGTCGTGGCCAACTTTGACGAAGCCCGGAACAAGGGTGTCTCGATCGCAGGACGCGTGGGAGACCCGGTGGTGGCTGCAGCCGATGGCCGAGTGGTGTATGCCGGCGCGGGCCTGCGCGGCTATGGCAACCTGGTCATTCTCAAGCACAACAACACCTACCTCACCGCATATGCCCACAACCAGGCCTTGCTGGTCCGGGAAGACCAGGCAGTGCGCCAGGGCCAGAAGATCGCCGAAATGGGCAGCAGCGACACCGACCGCGTGAAACTTCACTTCGAGGTGCGCCGTCAAGGCAAGCCGGTGGATCCGTTGATTCACCTGCCGCGCCGCTGAAACGCACCGCCACCGGCCAAGCGCTCGACCATGGTTTGGCCGGTCATGGTGTTCGACATCGAATCCATTCCGGACCTGTGCGGCCTGCGTGCCTTGCGCGGTGTGCCATCGAGCGTCTCCGACGAGCAGCTCCACCGCGACTGGCTGGCCGAACGGCAGGAGAAGGGACTGAGCGACTTCATGCCCCTGCACCTGCAGCGGGTGCTGGTAATCAGCGTGGTGTTCCGCAATGCCGACGGGATCCGGGTGCATTCTTTCGTGGACCGGGACGGGAAGAGCGAAGGCAAGGTGGTGCAGACGTTCTTTCATGCGATTGAAAAGCACACCCCGCAGCTGGTGAGCTGGAACGGTGGCGGGTTCGATCTTCCTGTGCTGCACTACCGAGGTCTGCTGCATGGTGTGGAGGCCAGCAGGTACTGGGACCTCGGGGAGGAGGATCGGGAGTTCAAGTGGAACAACTACATCAGCCGGTACCACCTGCGGCATCTGGACCTGATGGACCTTCTGGCCATGTATTCGCCCAAGAACCACGCGCCACTGGATGCGCTGGCCAAGCTGTTCGGGTTTCCCGGCAAGCTGGGCATGGACGGTTCACAGGTACATGCCCAATACCTGGCCGGGCAGCTGGAGGACATCCGGCGGTACTGCGAAACCGACGTCATGAACACCTATCTGGTGTATTGCCGCTTCCAGAAAATGCGCGGTGGCTTCACCGAAGCGGAGTATGAACAGGAAATCGCCTTTGTGAAGCACGCCCTTGCAGAACTTGCCGCCAGCGAAATGCACTGGAGTGCGTATCTCGGTGCCTGGAAGTGAACAAGGGAACGGAACGCCGAGGGATGGCCCGGGCCTGTCGGGTGGGGCGGCCTGAGACAATCGGGCAATGACCTCTGAAACCGATTCCGATTTGCTGCCATCCGAACCCGCCAACGCATGTGTTGGCAGCCCTGCAATGCCCGACCTGCCTGAAGGCTGGCTGGCGGTCGAGTCCCTCGATATGGAGGCACAGGGCATTGCACACCGCCCCGATGGCAAGGTGGTGTTCATCGAAGGCGCATTGCCCTTCGAGCTGGTCAGCGCTTCTGTGCACCGCAAGAAAAACAACTGGGAGGCCGGCACGGTGACTGCGGTGCACCGGGAGTCGTCCCAGCGGGTTCGACCCGGCTGTCCCCACTTCGGTCTGCATGCGGGCGCTTGCGGAGGCTGCAAGATGCAGCACCTGGACGCTTCCGCGCAGGTGGCGGTGAAACAGCGCGTCCTGGAGGACAACCTGTGGCACCTGGGAAAAGTCCGTGCAGACATGTTGCTGCGCCCGATCGAGGGGCCCGCCTGGGGTTACCGGTACCGCGCCCGACTGTCGGTGCGGCATGTGCACAAGAAGGGCGTGGTGCTGATCGGTTTTCACGAGCGCAAAAGCCGCTATGTGGCCGACATGCAAAGCTGCCGCGTGTTGCCCGCGCATGTGAGCGAGATGCTCATGCCGCTGCGTGAACTGATGTTCGGTCTGGATGCGCGCGAAACCTGTCCCCAGATCGAACTGGCCTGCGGCGACGACGTGACGGCGCTGGTCCTGCGCCACCTGGAGCCGCTGTCGTCCTCCGATCTGGATCGCCTGCGCAGCTTCGCTGCCCTGCATGGCGTGCAATGGTGGTTGCAGTCCAAGGGCCCTGACACGGTGAGGCTGTTGGATCAGGCATCGCCAGCGTTGTCCTACAGCCTGCCGGAGTTTGGCCTGAACATGCCGTTCAAGCCCACCGACTTCACACAGGTGAACCCGTTTGTGAACCGCGTACTGGTGTCGCGTGCATTGCGGTTGCTGGATGCTCAGAAACACGAACGCGTGATCGACTGGTTCTGTGGTCTGGGTAACTTCACGCTCCCGATTGCCACGCAGGCCGGGGCCGTGCTGGGCATTGAGGGCAGCGAAGCGCTGGTGGCGCGTTCCCGGGAGAACCTGGCCCACAATCAGCTGGGGCGCCGCGAACCCTTGGGTGCCACCACCTTTGCCGCCCGCAATCTGTTCGAGATGACGCCCGCAGCGCTGGTGGGCGACGGCCACGCCGACCGCTGGCTGGTGGACCCGCCCCGTGAAGGGGCCTTTGCCCTGGCCAAGGCGTTGGCCGACCTGCACCAGCAGCCCGAACTCCGGGGCGACTGGAAGCCGCCGCGCCGCATCGTGTATGTGAGCTGCAACCCTGCGACGCTGGCCCGGGACGCTGGTCTGCTGGTGCACCAGGCGGGCTACCGGTGCAGTGCGGCGGGTGTGATCAACATGTTTGCACACACCGCGCACGTGGAAAGCATGGCGGTGTTTGACCTGCAGGACGACCCGGCGGCCGCCTGAAGCCCCCAGGGCTGCCGTTCAGGAACTTCGTGGCCCGGGTCGCCCTTCCGCGGGCCGGTTGTCCGGTCCGGGTTCGGCGGTGGAGGCTGTTCCATCGGAACTGCCCGGATTGCCAGGCATGCCCATGATGGCGTTCTCGCGCATGTATTCGTCCATCTCGCGCCAGCCGGCGAACACCGCTGCTTTGCCTGCCCGCGGATTGCTGTTGAAGCAGTCTTCGATGCTGCGGACTGCGTGGCGGCAGGCGCTCCCGATGGCGCGGGCCTCTGCCTCCTTTTTGGCAGCAATCTGGGTGGCGGTTTCGACGCCCAGTGCGTCACAACCCACCAGCAGGCTCAGGGTGCCGATCAGGCTCAGGGTGAGGGCAGGGTGTCGCATGGTGTAGTGCATGGCTTGTGCTTGTCATTTCGGCAGATGCCGGACCAACTTGATGGCGCAAGTCCTGAAAAGCTGAAAAGCCGCACCTTTCCCGGCGCCGTGCAACGGACCTCCAACCGTCCCTGCGTGGCGCCCGCTTCCGATCGACCCATAAAAAAGGGGCCCGAAGGCCCCTGGATTGGTGTGGCGCAGCTGCTTATTCGCGGTCGCCACCAAAGATGCCGAGCAGTGCCAGCAGGCTCTGGAAGATGTTGAAGACGCTCAAGTACAGGCCCAGGGTGGCCGTGATGTAGTTGGTTTCGCCGCCGTCCACGATGCGCTTGAGGTCGTACAGCAGGTAGAGGCTGAACACCAGGATGGCCAGGGTGGCAATGGCGGCCATGCCGGCAGTGCTGCCCACGAACACGTTGATGATCGCGCCCACCATGATGGCCAGGGCCCCGGCAAACAGCCACTTGCCCATGCCGGACAGGTCGCGCTTGATGATGGTGGAGAGGTTGGCCATCACCAGAAACACGCCAGCCGTGCCTCCAAACGCCGTCATGATCAGGCTGGAACCGTTGCTGAAGCCAAGAATGCCAGCCAGCATCCTGGACAGCATGAGGCCCATGAAGAAGGTGAACGCCAGCAGCACTGGAACGCCGGCGGCGGAGTTCTTGGTTCTTTCGATGGCGAACATGAAACCGATGGCACCGCCGAAAAACACGAGCAAGCCCAGACCCCCGGTGAGGCTGGCGGTGATGCCGGTCTTGACGCCGATCCAGGCCCCCAGAACAGTTGGCAGCATGGACAGGGCCAGCAGCCAGTAGGTATTGCGCAGAACCTTGTTGCGAACGCTGGGAGGCGATACGGCGGTGCCGAATCGGCCGCTGGTCTGGATGTGGTCGGACATGTGGTGAACTCCTTCAATATCTGACACGGTGGGCTCGCCGCGGGGACCGCACGCAAGTCGAAGCGGCATTGTAGAGGCGCTCTGCTTACCCGCAAGGGGCCGGTGGGCGACCACCTTTTGGGTATGCTCTCGCGCTTGATCCGCGCCACCCGACAGCTAACTGTCCGAGTGGCGCGGCAATGCCTTCAACAGTCTGTGACCGCTCAAATCAGGAAAAGTTCATGAAAACCAAAGCCGTACTGGAACTCGCCGACATCAAGACCATCGCCGCTGCTGCCGAGGCGGAAGCCCTGCACAACCAATGGGCCGTCACCATTGCCATCGTCGACGATGGCGGACACCTGCTCTGGCTGCAGCGCCTGGATGGCGCACCGGCGATCTCTGCCCACATTGCCCCTGCCAAGGCGCACACAGCCGCCCTGGGGCGCCGCGAGAGCAAGGTGTACGAGGATGTGATCAACCAGGGGCGGGTCTCCTTCCTCAGCGCCCCTGCCATTTCGGGCATGTTGGAGGGGGGTGTTCCCATCGTCAAGGACGGTCAGACCATTGGTGCGGTCGGTGTGAGCGGCGTCAAGTCGACCGAGGACGCCCAGATCGCACGGGCGGGGATTGCCGCGCTCGGCCTCTGATCATTGAAGGTACCCCGCGCCCGGGTTCAAAAAAAGCCTGGCTAACGCATCCCTGGAGGACGCCTGGCTGGCCAAAAAACGACTCCGGGGAGGGTGAAGTCCCCAGGTCGCCCCACGATGAACCGGTAAGAATGGCCCGGGACGAACGCTCCCGAACCGGATTTATTTGGTGAGGATGAGTTTGCCGGCGCGCGTGCTTTGCAGGCGGTAGAGGGCACCGTTGTGCTCAATGGCCACAGCCTTCTGACCGCCCAGCAAGGTGTGGCTCGTCCACACAGGTGACCGTTCCGGAGGGGCAAAGTTCGTTGTCTCGCGGCGCCATGCGGTGGCTGGGTGTTGGGTTTGCGGTTGGTCGGGTGGCTGGTTCATGGCGGGTTTTCCTCCGGGTTGCTTCTCTGTGCCCTGATGGGTGCGCGTCATCGGTCGCCTACTGCGGGACTGGCTCGGTGATGAAACCGATCTTGCGTACCCCGGCGCGCTGCGCTGCGGCCATCGCCAAGGCAACGCGTTCATAGCGCACCGCCTTGTCACCGCGGATGTGCAGTTCAGGCTGCGGCTGCTGAATCGCCATGTTGGAGAGCCGCAACTCGAATTCGGCGTCACTCACTGCCGCGTCGTTCCAGAAGTAGGCGCCTTCGGCGTTGACAGCCAGCCGCACGTTCTCGGGCTTGTCCAGCACCCGCTGGTTGCTGGCCTGGGGCAGGTCGACGTTGACCGCGTGGTTGATCACCGGAACGGTGATGATGAAGATGATCAGCAGGACCAGCATCACGTCGATGAACGGGATCATGTTGATCTCGCCCAGCAGGGTGTCGTTGTCTTCCTGGGTGCCAATGGCCATGGTGGATTCTCCTGCCTGCGGCTCAGGCCTTCTTCATGGGAAGGACCTTGCCGTCGTTCCCGGCCGTGACGCGGGCACCGGTGACGAAGTAGGCGTGCAGATCGTGGGCAAACCGGTTGAGCTGGTGGATCACGCCCTTGTTGCCCCGCACCAGCGCGTTGTAGCCAATGACCGCCGGGATGGCGACCACCAGGCCGAGCGCCGTCATGATCAGTGCTTCTCCAATGGGGCCTGCCACCTGGTCAATGCTCACTTGGCCGGATGCACCAATGCCCAGCAGCGCGTGGTAGATGCCCCAGACCGTGCCGAACAGACCCACGAACGGTGCGGTGGACGCCACCGAGGCCAGCACGGTGAGGCCGCTCTGGGCGCGCGCCTGAAAGTCGTCGACGCTCTTGCGCAGGGATCGCTCCACCCAGTCGCTCATGTCGAGCGTGTCGTGCAGCTGCGGCCCGGTTCTGCCGTCCTTGTGGAGGATGTGGCGGGTGGCCTCGCGGCCTTCGAGAGCCACGGCGCGGAACGGGTTGCCGTCAGCAGGGCCGAGTTTGTCGAGGCCCTCGGCAAAGTCGGCGCTGTGCCAGAAGCTTTCCACGCCCTTGGCGAACTGGCGCTGCGCGCGCTGGTCGAGCACCTTCCAGAGCAGGATGACCCAGGTCGCGAGCGACATGGTCAGCAGGATCAGCGCCACCGAACGGGTGACCCAGTCTCCCTGCAGCCAGACCTCCAGCAGCCCGGACGGGGCGGTTTGCGATTCCATGGGTGACAACTCCTCGGTGACGTTATTCAAGAACAAACTGGATGGGTACGTTGAACCACATGCCTTCGGCGACACCGTTGCGCTTGCCGGGCACATAGCGCCAGCGCAGAACGGTTTGCAGAGCGGTCTGGTCCAGCCGTTCGAAGCCGCTGGATGTGCGGATCTCGGCCTGCGTGGCCTCGCCGGTGGCGGAGATGAACACCCGCACCACGACCTTGCCCTGTTCGCCCAGGCGCTTGGACAGGGACGGGTAAGGCGGTGGCGGGTTGCTCAGGTAGTCCGCGCTGCTGGAAGGCAGTTCGATGCGGGGCGCAGGTGCCGGTGTCGGGGCGGGCGGGGCCACGGGTACAGGTGCAGCAGCCTGGGACAGGTTCTCGGGTGTGCTGACCGCTGCCGGGGCTGGCGGTTCGGGCAGGGCCATGGGTGACGGAGCTTCGGTCACCGGGGCAGGCGCCGGTGTGGGAGCCGGCCGCGGGGCGGGCTTGACCACAGGCTGCGGCAAGGGCGGCGCAGGCAGGGGCGGAGCTGGCGCCGGTGGCGGCGGAGCAGGCGGGATCACCGGCTTCGGTGCATCGATCAGTTCGGCCATGACCAGGATGGGCACCACCTCGTCCACGACCCGCCGGACCAGCCCGTTCTGCATGGCCCAAAGGCCGAGCCCATGCGCGCCCACCACCAACCCCACGACCAGTAGCCGCTTCTGGTGGGGAAGGGACAGTGCAGAGCGCATGGGCAAGGGAGGTGGCGCCAACGCCGCAGAAACGGAGGTCACAACAACAGGGCGAATGGTGGAACAGTGGTACCGGCGCGCACGCGGACCGCCATCAGGATTGCAGGACCCACCAGGCAGCCGCCACAACGGCTGACACGCTGATGATCAACATTGTGAGGCCAACGATCATGAAGGTTCCCCTTGTGGGTAGAGGGTGGCGGGACGGGGACTGTGCAAACATGCTGCCATTGTAAATGATAATGCGTCGCATTTGCGATGCAGTCAAAATATTCTCTGTGGTGCTGGCATGTTTCACCTTCACCGCCCTGAAGTCAGACCGACGCAATGCGGGTCGGCGTGTGCACCAGCACTTCATGCGCTGCCGACAGGGTGCTGCAACCGGTGAGTGCCATGGCAATCTCCAGCTCGTCTCGCAGCACCCGCAAGGCGTGGGCCACGCCAACGGCGCCTGCGTTCGCCAAGGCATGCAGGATGGGTCGACCCACACCCACGGCGCTGGCGCCGAGGGCCACGGCCTTGAGCACATCGGTGCCCCGGCGGATGCCCCCGTCCACCAGCAGGGGAAGATCGCCTTGCAGCGCGTCGGCCACCCGTGGGAGCAGGTGGGCGGTGGGCGGGGTGCTGTCGAGTGCCCGACCTCCGTGGTTCGAGACGATGACCGCTGCGCAACCCTGGCGCCGGGCTTCGCGGGCATCGTCCGGGTGGCAGATGCCCTTGAGCAGGATGGGCAGCCGGGTCTGGCCGCGCAGCCACCCGATGTCGTGCCAGGTCGGGGCATGCCCAAGATGCTGCTGGAACAGCGCGCTCTGGCCCTGCGGCGCCTGCGGTCCAGTGGGCGAAGATGACTTGCGCAGGTTCACCGAATGGATGTGGGTCGGTAAACGAAAACCGGCGCGGCGCTCGCGGTCCCTTGGCGCCTGCACTGGGACATCCACCGTGAGAACCAGGGCCTCGAAGCCGGCGGCTTCCGCGCGTTGCACCAACTCCAGGGTCTGGCTGCGGTCGCGCTGCGCATACAGCTGGAACCAGAGCGCCCCGCGTCCCGGATCGGTCAAAACCAGGCGGGCCACGGTTTCCAGCGCAGTGCTGGACTGGGTGCTGAGCACCAGACCCGCGCCGAGCGCCGCGGCCGCCACCGCTGTGGCCTGTTCGCCTTGCGGGTGGGCCAGGCAGTGGTGTGCCATGGGGGCGATGAAGATGGGGTGTTCCCAGGTGCGGCCCAGCAGCTCGGTGCGGGTATGGGCCGCGCCCATGTCGCGCAGCACGCGGGGCATCAGGCCGATGGCCTGCCAGGCCTGTGCGTTGGCGCGCAGGGTCACCTCATCGGCCGAACCGCCGTCGATGTGGGCCAGGGTTGCCAAGTCCAGACGTTGGTGGGCGTGGGCTGCGTGGTCGGCCAGTGTGTGGATGCCGGCAGGCAGGGCCTGGTTCATGTATCTGCCCACTGCCGCAGCAGGTTGTGGTAGCAGCCGGTCAGTGCCGTGGTCTCGGTGGACTCGCCGTATTGCTGGCGCAGCTTCAGCAGGTTCATGTCGAGGTCGAACAGCAGGTTGCGCTGTTCGGGGCTGCGGATCATGCTCTCGATCCAGAAAAAGCTGGCGAGGCGCTGGCCGCGCGTGACCGGTTCGACGCTGTGCACGCTGGAGCCGGAGTAGACCACCATGTCGCCGGCGGCCAGCTTCACGCACTGGGTGCCCTGGGGCGCCCGGATCACCAGTTCGCCGCCGTCGTATTCGGCGGGGTCGCTCAGAAACAGGGTGCAGGAGATGTCGCTGCGCACCCATTGCGCGGGGTGGTGGGAGCGCAGCACGGCACCGTCCACGTGCGGGCCATAGTGGTTGGTGTCTCCGCTGTAACGGTTGAACAGCGGGTTGAAGATTTTTTTCGGCAAGGTGGCCGAGAAGAACAGCAGATTGCGCTGCAGGGCGCCCAGCACCAGTTGCTGCAGTTCGGCCGCCGCGGTGCTGTCCTGGGCCAGTTGCTGGTTCTGCTTCTGGCCCAGGGCCTGCGCGCCTGCGCTGCTGCGCCCGTCCACCCAGGGCGCGTCTTCGCCCAACAGAGCGCGCGCGCCACGGACTTCTTCTGCCGTGAGGATGTGGTTCAGGTGCAGCAGCATGGTGCGGTTGGGCTTCAGAACAGCGTCTTGAGCGTGAGCTGGACGGCGCGCGGTGCGCCTGGCGCGTAGAAGCCGCGGTACAGCGAGTCGGCGTAGAGCTCGTCGGTCAGGTTGGTGACGTTGAGCTTGAGCGTGGTGACCGAATTCAGGCTGTACTCGGCCATCGCGTCCACGGTGGTGAAGCTTTTGGCGACGAGGTCGCGCCGGCCTTCGGGGTTCTGCTGGCCACGGTAATTGAGCCCCCCGCCGATGCGCAGCTTCGGCATGAGCTGGTAGGTGGTCCACAGGCTGGCGCTGTGCTTGGGCGTGAGCCCCGGGCGGTCGCCTTCGCGCTGCGCCGTGTTGGCCATGGTCACGCCCTGCTGGTTGGTGCTGAAGGCCGACACATTGCTTTTGTCGATGCGGGCATCCGGGATCCAGGTGTGGTTGTAGAACACCTCCCACTTCGGCGTGATGCGGCCGGCCAGGTTGAACTCCATGCCGGTGGCGTGGCGCTTGCCAGAGAGCAGGTTCTGCTGGGCAGCGGTGTCGGGGTCGGTGTTGCGCTCGTTGTACTTCTCGGAGCGGAACAGGGCCACACCCAGCGAAGCGCGTTTCTCGAACAGTTCGAACTTGCCGCCCACTTCCAGGTTGCGGCTTTTCTCGGCCGGGGTGTTGGCGTCGCGGCTGTTCGGGTTGCCGGGAGCGAACTGGTAGGTGTCGCCCGAGGTGTTGTACGAGGTGCCGAACGAAGCGTAGTAGGACTGGTTTTCGGTCGGCTGGAACAGCGCGCCGATGCGCGGGCTCCATAGCGCGTCGGAGCGCTCGAAGCGGGTCGCGGGTGTGACGGCACCGTTCTGGCCGGTGGTGGGCAGGGTCTGGTACGAGGCCTCGAAGCGGTCGTGGCGCAGTCCGGCCACCAGCTTCCAGCGGTCGTTCAGCTCAATGGTGTCCTGCACGTACACGCCGAGGTTGCGGGTCTCGAAGGTGTTGAACGGCGCCGGGCCGCGGGTGTCGGGGCGCGCGTCACCGTTGTTGGGTGTGCCGACGCTACTGTTCAGGCCGCTGGGCGCGCCGGCAAAGTTGTTGGCGCGGCGCGCGTCTTCGACCGACACGTCCACGCCGGCCATCACGTTGTGCTTCTTGCCCAGCCAGTCCACGCGGTCGGTGTAGTCGCTCTGCACCTGCGTGGCTTCGCTGATGCCGATGCGACCCTTGGGTGTGCGGGTGATGGGGGTGTTCGGGTTCAGGGTGGTGCGCGTGGTGGGCATGCCATTGGTCTGGCCGAAGCGGATCACGCTGGCCCACAAGTCGCGCTCGTAGCGGCCGTGGCGCACGCGGGTGGAGAGTTCGCTGTCGTGGCTGAAGCGGTGCTTGTGGGTGAAGGTCGCGTAGGTCGCCGAGGTGTCCAGATAGTCGCTGGCCAGGCCGTGGTAATCGCTGGCGGGTAACGTGGGCTGGATGACGCCGTTCTCGATGAACCAGGGGTGGTTGTAGAGCGGACGGCCCTCGGTTTCCAGGTGGTACAGGCCCACCGAGAATTCGTTGCGGGTGCCGATGCCCCAGCGATAAGTGGGTGCAATGCCGCGTTTCTTCACTTCGGCGCCTTCGTTGTCGGCGTCGTGCACCATGGCGTTGAGGCGGAAGGCCGAGTCTTCGCTGAGGCGGAAGTTGAAGTCGCCGGTGATGCGGTG
>JALORL010000190.1 GCA_025458915.1 Hydrogenophaga sp. | reverse complement strand
GCCCAGCAGGGCGGCGAAATGCGCGCGCGGGCTGCGCGTGGGCGGGCCGAAGTCGCGCGGGGTCATGGCCGTGGCGCACAGGTGGGTGATGCCGTCCAGCGCTTCGTCCAGGGTGTCGACCACGCGGGTCTTGGCCAGCACGTCGTTGGCACCGCTGGCACGCTGGATGGTTTCTTCGCGGCGCAGCACGTTGGCCCAGCGCGGCGCCACCAGCACCAGGTCGTCAAAGCCCATGACTTTCAGCGCGCGGGCGGCGCCGCCCACGTTGCCGGCGTGGCTGGTCTGGATGAGGATGAAGCGGGTGATCACCGGGAAATCCCCCTGCGCCGCTTCGCATCACCCTCCAGAGAGCAACACAGGCAGCCCGGCCAGAGCATGTGGGAGGGCGGTTCTGCCGTCTTCGATGGCCCAGCACGCGCGCCGGATAGGTGTCTCATGGGTTAAGCCGGTAAAATCCGAACATTGTCGCCGCCCCGCATCGTCGGGGCGTTTCCGTTTCGCTCATGCAACCCGGCGCAGGCCCTCCGGCCTGGCCCAGCAACACAATTCATGTCGTCCACGCTCCACCCCATGCTCAACGTGGCCATCAAGGCCGCGCGCCTTGCCGGCTCCATCATCAACCGCGCTGCGCTTGACGTGGAGTCGGTCCGCGTTTCGGTCAAGCAGACCAACGACTTCGTGACCGAGGTCGACCAGGCGGCTGAGAAGGCCATCATTGAAACCCTGCTCACGGCCTACCCCGACCACGCGATCTGGGCCGAAGAATCCGGCAAGCAGCCAGGGAAGCACGGTGGCGCGGACCATGTCTGGATCATCGACCCGCTGGACGGCACCACCAACTTCATCCACGGCATGCCGGTGTACTGCGTGAGCATTGCGCTCATGGTGGGCAACCGGCTGGAGCAGGCCGTGGTGTACGACCCCACCCGCAACGACCTGTTCTGCGCCACCCGGGGCCGCGGCGCATACCTGAACGACCGCCGCATCCGCGTGGCCAAGCGCACCACCTTGCGCGACTGCCTCATTTCCACCGGCTTCCCGTTCCGACCCGGCGACGCCTTCCAGACCTATCTGCAGATGCTGGGCGACGTCATGCCCAAGTGCGCCGGCGTGCGCCGCCCCGGCTCGGCCGCGCTCGACCTGGCCTACGTGGCCGCCGGCTTCACCGACGGCTTTTTTGAAATGGGCCTGTCGCCCTGGGATGTGGCTGCGGGCGCCCTGCTGGTCACCGAAGCCGGCGGCCTGATCGGCAACTTCACCGGCGAGTCCGACTTCCTGGAGCAGAAGGAATGCCTGGCCGCCAACCCGAAGATCTATGGCCAGCTGGTCGGCATCACCGGCAAGTACAGCAAGTTCGCGAGCGCTGGCGACAAGGCCGCGGTGCGGCAGGCCCGCCGTGCTCCGGTGACCCCGGCGGTTGAGCCCACTGCCGGGTCCACGGCCGAAGTCGCCAAGGCCCCGGACGCCGGCAAGCCCGACGACGCTGCACCCTTCTGACCCCGCCCGCGGTCAGGGGTGTGGCAGACGGAACCAGAAGGTGGCGCCCTGGCCGGGCGCCGAGTTGGCCCAGATGCGGCCGCCATGGCGCTCGATGATGCGTGCCACGATGGCCAGTCCCACACCCGTGCCCGGCACCTCGCTGCCGGCGTGCAGGCGCTGGAACAGGCCGAACAGTTTGTCGGCATGCGCCATGTCAAAACCCATGCCGTTGTCGCGCACGAAATAGGCGCGTTGTGCCGGGTTGTAGCCAAGCCGCAGTTCCGGGCGCGGCTGATGCCGCGAATACTTCAGGCCGTTGTCCATCAGGTTGAACAGCACCTGCCGCAGCAGGGTGGCGTCGCCCATCGCTTCGGGCATCGGTTCCAGTTCGATCTGTGCGTGCTCATTCTGGGGTGACAGCACCTCGGCCACCGATTGCGCCAGTGTGGTCAGGTTCACCGGCACGGCCGTGAGATCCACGCGCACCACGCGCAGCAGTTCCAGCATGTCGGTGATCATCTGGCCCATGTTGCGCGAAGCACGGTTGATGCGTTCGAACATGTCGCGCGCCAGGGGACTCAGGCGGTCGCCCTCTTCCTCCGAGATCAATGCCGAAAAGCCGTTGACCGAGCGCAGCGGGGCACGCAGATCGTGTGCAATGGAGTATGAGATGGCTTCCATGTCGCGCATGGAACGCTCCAGCTCGGCGGTGCGCTCGGACACCCGCAGTTCCAGGCTGGCGTTGAGTGCGCGCACCTGCTCCTGCGCGGCCACACGGGCGCTGATATCAACGTGCGTTCCCGACATGAACAGCGGTTTGCCGGTCTCGTCGCGTTCGTGCACCCGGCCGCGGTCGTTCACCCACACCCAGTGCCCGGCCTTGTGGCGCATGCGCAGGTCGCATTCGTAGTAGTCCATTTCGCCGGCGAGATGGCGCTGCAGCACATGTTCGGCGAACGGCAGATCCAGCGGATGCACCAGCCGCTTCCATTTGTCGTAGTTGCTGGGCAGCACCTCGTCCAGCGTGTAGCCCAGCATGGCCGCCCAGTGGTCGTTCACGGTGGATTCCATGGTGACCAGGTTCGTCTCCCACACACCCGTGCGGGTGGCATCCAGCACCCAGGCCAGACGCTGGCGTTCGTTGCTGAGTGCTTCCTGCGCCTCCAGGTAGGACGTGACGTCGGTGTAGGTGCGGACCATGCCGCCATCGGGCAGCTTGCGGGTGGAAATCTCCAGCATGCGGCCTTCCCGCGTCCGGCGGAGATACACCTCCGGGGGCAGAAGACGCGGTTCCTGCGCCACATAGGGTCTGACGGCCGGATCGATCAGCGACAGGTTGTCCCCGAAATCACCGCGCTCGATCTGGAACTGGCCAATGCGCTCAAACGTCGGATCGTCCTCAAACAGGGATTCGGGCAGGTCGAGCAGCTCCAGCATGCGCCGGTTGTAAAACCGGAAATGGCCCTGACCGTCCACCATCGCCAGGCCCTGGCTGACGCTGTCGAGGGTGACCTGCAGTGCGTTGCTTTTTTCAACCAGCAAACGGCTGGTGTCTTCCAGTTTCTGCAGCGTCAGCTGGCGCTCGGCAAAGTCGCGGCGGGCCAGCACCAATTGGCGCACCGCCCCCAGCAAGGGCTGCAGGAATTCGATGTCGGCCTCCGAGTACCCGCCCGGCTGGTTGGCCAGCCCCACCATGGCCACCTGCTGGTCTCCGGCGAGAACCGGAATGCCGAGAAACGAACCCATGTGCGGATGACCAGCGGGCACGCCTCCAGAGCGGGGATCGTGCCCGGGATCGTTCGCAATCACCGGTTCGCGCGTGACCATGCTGTGGCCGAACAGCGTTTTGAGGTTGCGGAACTCCATGCCGTCTGCCTCGTGCCGGGCATACATGCGCCGCGAGGCCTCGTCCCAGGAGATGTTGGTCACGGCGTAGGTTTTCAGGTAGGGCTGACCAGCGCCGTCGTGCAGCACCTCTCCCACAAAACCGTACTCGCTCTGGGTGAGCGAGAGAAACGCACTCAGCAACTCTTCGAACGCCTTGCGCTTGTCGTCGGTTTCGATGAACTGCGCCTGCGCCATGCGAACCACCTCCAGCATGCGGTGCTGGCGATCCACGCGCTGCGCGGCCAGGCGGGCGTCGGTCACGTCCGTGGTGAATCCATGCCACACGATGGAGCCATCGGGCTCGCGCTGCGGTGCAGCCTCCACGCTGTTCCACCGCACGCCACGCACCGGCAGCACCACACGGTAGGTGTGGCGCCACAGGCTCAACTCGCGCGCGGAACGCTCCAGCGACTGCATCACACCCGCCAGGTCTTCGGGGTGCACGCGGTTGAACAGACATCGCGCGTCCCGCAGCAGCTCGTCGGGTTCGAGCTCCAGCAGCTCGCGCGATGCGTCGTTCACATAGGTCACCACGCTGGTGCCGTCCGGGCGAAGGCGGGCCTGGTACACGATGCCAGGCACCCGCGCCGTGATGTTCTGCAGCAGCTTGAGTTGCTGGGCGAGCTGCAGCGTGGCCTCGCGCTCCGCCGTGATGTCCTGCACCACCCCGAAGTCGGTCGGCGGGCTCCCCGCCACCGCGGTCTGGGCAATGCGGGTGCGGAACCAGCGCTGCTGTCCGTCGGGTCGGGTCCAGCGGAACTCGATTTCCCGGCCATCCAGCGCGGCGCGCGCCTCCAGCCAGGCTGGCAGGTCCTCCGGGTGGATACCGCTGCGGCCCTGCTGCCGCGTCACCACGTCGCCGTGCTCCAGGCCGGCAATCTCAAACAGTCCGGGCGACCAGACCACGACCCGGTCGTTGTCGCCGTTGGTCCAGTGGCCCACGCGGGCCAGCTTTTCAATGGCTGTGTGCAGCTCCACTTTCTGCTGAAGACCCACATTGGTCGACCTCAGGGCCTGGGCAGACCGATCCGGCGCTGCGGCGCCGGCCACCTCCCGGGTGACTTCGACGAAAAGAGCGAGCACCAGCGGCTCGGGCGCAAGCTCCAGCACCGAGGCTCTGAGGCGGACCTTGTGCGGAATGCCGTCGCACAAGGCAAGGGTCTGTACGCTGTCACTGAAGCGTGCACCGTCCAGGAAGCGCTGCCGAGCTGCGGTGTCCGGCCAGTGGCCCAGCTCCACGGTGGTTCGGCCAATGGCGGCCGCGCGGGTGAGCCCGGTCATCGCCAGCCAGGCGTCGTTGACGGCGAGCAACCGGCCGTCGCTCTGGCAAGACACGGAAGCAGGCAGCGGTGTGGCCTGGAACAGCGCTTCGAACGGCAGCGTGGCTGACCCAGCCGAAGGAGCGGGAGCAGCGCGAGGGCTGAGAGGACACAGATTGCGCTTTGGCCATGCTGGGAAAACGGGTCGGGTGGATTCGGAGAGTCGGTGGGGCACGCCTGCGGTGGACGATTGTGCCGGAGCGACTCCGCCCTGCGGAATAGGGGCAAACTGCTACAGTCGCCGGCTGATCCCGATACAGCGAAGAAGAGCACACCTTGAACGCCCTGCCGGAGAAACACACCCCCATGATGCAGCAGTACCTGGCCATCAAGGCCGAGTACCCGCAAACGCTGGTGTTCTACCGCATGGGGGATTTCTACGAACTGTTTTTTTCCGACGCCGAGAAGGCGGCACGCCTGCTTGACATCACGCTCACGCAACGCGGCCAGTCGGCCGGGGAACCGGTGGTGATGGCCGGCGTGCCGTTCCATTCGGTGGACACCTACCTGGCGCGGCTGATCAAACTGGGGGAATCGGTCGCCATTTGTGAGCAGGTGGGCGACGTGGCCACCGCCAAGGGCCCGGTCGAACGCAAAGTGGTGCGCGTGGTGACCCCCGGTACCCTGACCGACGCCGGTCTGCTCTCCGACAAGACCGAGGCGCTGCTGATGGCGGTGCACCCGGCTGCCCGCACCGGCTATGGCCTGGCGTGGCTGTCGGTCACGCAGGGCATCGTGTTTCTGGCGCAATGCAGCAGCGACGAACTGCCCGACTGGATGGCCCGCGTGGGTCCGGGCGAGCTGCTGTACAGCGCCGAGGTGAGCCCCGCCGTGGAAAAAACCCTGCAGGCGCTCGCGGCCAGCCTGCAACCCGGCGGACAGCGCACGGTGGCGGTGGTGCGACCCGCCTGGGCATTTGATGCAGGCCTGTGCCAGCGCAAGCTGCAGGAGCAGTTGCAATCCGCCAGTCTGGTCGCCTGGAGCGCCGAAGGGCTGACCGACGCGCACGCCGCTGCCGCCGCGTTGCTGACCTACGCCGAACATACCCAGGGCCAGGCCCTCACCCACGTGCGCAGCCTGCAGGTGGCGCGCAGCGACGAACGCATCGACCTGCCGGCCAACACCCGGCGCAACCTGGAACTCACCCACAACCTGCGCGGCGAGCCCAGCCCCACGCTGTTCTCCTTGCTGGACGTGTGCTGCACCGGCATGGGCAGCCGCACGCTGCGGCGCTGGTTGCTCGAACCCCGGCGCGACCGCACGCAGGCGCTGGAGCGCCTGGACGCCATCGACACCCTGCGGGGCGGCCTGTGGCAAGGCCTGCGCCAGACGCTCAAGGGTGCCAGCGACGTGGAACGCATCACCGCCCGCACCGCCCTGCGGCAGGTCCGCCCGCGCGAACTCACCGGCCTCACGCAGACGCTAGAGCGCGCCGCCCAAGTGGCGGCCGCGTTGCAGTCCGGTCTGCAGGGGCCGTCGCCGCTGTTGCGGCGCCTGCACAGCGACATCACCCTGCCACCCGGCTGCGCCGATCTGCTGCACGCCGCCCTGCTGCCCGAGCCGGCCGCCCTGGTGCGCGACGGCAGCGTGATCGCCGATGGCTTCGACGCCGAACTCGACGAACTGCGCGGCATCCAGACGAACTGCGACAGTTTCCTGATCGACCTCGAAACGCGCGAACGCGCGCGCACCGGCATTGCCAACCTGCGCGTGCAGTTCAACAAGGTGCACGGCTTCTACATCGAAGTCACCCAGGGCCAGATCGACAAGGTGCCGGACGACTACCGCCGCCGCCAGACGCTGAAAAACGCCGAGCGCTTCATCACCCCCGAGCTCAAGGCCTTCGAGGACAAGGCATTGAGTGCGCAGGAGCGCGCGCTGGCACGCGAGAAGTGGCTGTTTGACCGCCTGCTGGACGACCTGCAACCCTGGGTGGACCCGCTCACCCGGCTGGCGCGCGCGCTGGCCGAGCTGGACGCGCTGTGCACGCTGGCCGAACGCTCCCTCACCCTCAACTGGACCGCGCCCCAGTTCGTGGCCGAGCCCTGCATCGAGATCCGCGGCGGCCGCCACCCGGTGGTGGAGGCGCGGCTCAACGAAACC
>JALORL010000189.1 GCA_025458915.1 Hydrogenophaga sp. | reverse complement strand
GGCGTGGTGCTGCTGATCGACGCCCAGGAAGGCCCGATGCCACAAACCCGCTTTGTGACCAAGAAGGCGCTCGCGCTGGGCCTCAAGCCCATCGTGGTGGTCAACAAGGTCGACAAGCCCGGCGCGAACCCGACCAAGGTCATCAACGAGGCCTTCGACCTGTTTGCCAATCTGGGTGCCAGCGACGAACAGCTGGAATTCCCGGTCGTGTACGCCTCGGGCATCAACGGCTGGACGTCGCTGGAGGAGGGCGCCCCGGGCGAGCAGTGGGGCCCCGACATGTCGGCCCTGTTCAACACCGTGCTTCAGCATGTTCCGGCACAGAAAGGCGATGCCAAAGCGGCGCTGCAACTGCAGATTTCCGCGCTGGACTTCTCCACCTTTGTCGGCCGCATCGGCGTGGGCCGCATCAGCCAGGGCACGATCAAACCCGGCATGGACGTGCTGGTGATGGAAGGACCTGAGGGCAAAGCGGTCAAGGGCCGCATCAATCAGGTGCTGACGTTCCAGGGGCTGGACCGCGTTCAGGCGCCTGAGGCCGGCCCCGGTGACATCGTGCTCATCAACGGCATTGCCGACATCGGCATCGGCGTGACCGTGACCGATCCTGCCAACCCCGCTCCCCTGCCCATGCTCAAGGTGGACGAGCCTACGCTGACAATGAACTTCTGTGTCAACACGAGTCCGCTGGCGGGCCGTGAGGGCAAGTACGTGACCAGCCGCCAGATCTGGGACCGCCTGCAGAAAGAGCTGCAGTCCAACGTGGCCCTGCGCGTCAAGGAAACCGACGAAGACGGCATTTTCGAAGTCTCGGGGCGAGGCGAATTGCACCTGACCATCCTGCTGGAGAACATGCGCCGCGAAGGCTACGAGCTGGCCGTGTCCAAGCCGCGCGTGGTGTTCCGCGAAATCGATGGCGAGAAGTGCGAACCCATCGAACTGGTGACGGCCGACATCGAAGAACAGCACCAGGGCGGCGTGATGCAGGCACTGGGCGAACGCAAGGGCGAACTGGTCAACATGATGCCCGACGGCAAAGGCCGCGTGCGTCTGGAATACCGCATTCCGGCACGTGGCCTGATCGGCTTCACCAACGAATTCCTGAACCTCACCCGCGGTTCAGGTCTCATCAGCAACATCTTCGACAGCTACGAGCCGCACAAGGGCGACATTGCCAGCCGCAAGAATGGCGTTCTCATATCCATGGATGATGGGGAGATCTTCACCTACGCGCTGGGCAAGCTCGATGACCGCGGCCGCATGTTCGTGCGCCCCAACGATCCGGTGTACGAAGGCATGATCGTGGGCATCCACAGCCGCGACAACGACCTCGTGGTCAACGCCACGCGCACCAAGCAGCTCACCAACTTCCGAGTCAGTGGCAAGGAAGACGCCATCAAGATCACGCCGCCGATCGACCTGACGCTCGAGTACGGCGTGGAGTTCATCGAAGACGATGAGCTGGTCGAGATCACTCCGAAGAGCGTCCGGCTGCGCAAGCGCTTCCTGAAGGAACACGAGCGCAAGCGCGCATCCCGCGAAGCCTGACAACCCGCAATTCCCCATGCCGTTTCGCGCCCTCAGCCGCCTGACCCACACCCAGGCGGTGTTCCTGATGGTTGCGGTCACCCTCATGTGGTCGATTGCTGGCGTGGTATCGCGCCAACTCGAATCCGCCGCCCGGTTCGAGGTCACGTTCTGGCGCAGCCTTTTCACCGCGCTGTCTTTGCTGGTCATCCTGCCTATGTGGCGTGCGGCGGACCGCGCCAGCGGCGTTTTGGCCGATACGCCGGACCAAGGCTTCCTTCAGCGGCACTGGGGCGTCCTGCCCGGCTCGGGCGCCTTCTGGCTCAGTGGGGTCTGCTGGAGTGTGATGTTCACCGCCTTCATGCTGGCGCTGACCTTCACCAGCGTGGCCAATGTGCTCATCGTGATGTCGATGGGCCCGCTGCTGACTGCCCTGGTGGCGCGGTTCACCATTGGCCAGCGACTGGCACCACGCACCTGGGCGGCGATCGTGGCAGCAGGGGCGGGCATCGTCTACATGTACGGCAGCCAGTTCCTGCAGGCCTTCGCCGATCCGGCCCTGGACACGTCCAATCTGGTGATCGGCTCGCTGACCGCCCTGTGCGTTCCGGTGGCGGGCGCCATCAATTGGACGGTGGTGCAGCGCAGCCAGACCTTGGGCGAGAAAATCGACCTGGTGCCATCGGTGTTGCTGGGCGGCGTCATTTCCTCGCTGGCCACATTGCCGCTGGCGGCTCCGTTTGTCGCCACCGGCACCGACGTCGCCTGGCTGGCCCTTCTGGGATTGGTGCAACTGGCCATTCCGTGCGCACTGGCGGTGGTCTGTGCGCGGTCACTGAAGGCACCAGAGGTCTCTTTGCTGGCGCTGCTGGAAGTGATCTTTGGCATCCTGCTGGCGTGGTTGGGGGCGGGTGAGGCACCGGGTGCTGCTGTGCTGACCGGTGGTACCGTGGTCATCGGCGCCCTGGTCACCAATGAACTTCTGGGCTGGCGCTCCCGCGGTGCGACGCCCCGCATCCAGACGCTGCAGGCCCGTCAGCCCATGGACTGAGTGTTTTCAAGGAGAAAAAGACCATGTCTTCGCCAGAACAAACCGTGATCGCCGAGGTCCAGGGCCGCGTCGGACTCATCACACTGAACCGGCCCAAGGCGCTCAACGCGCTTTCGCTGGGCATGATCCGCTGGATCACCGACGCGCTGCTGTCGTGGAAGAACAATGATCAGGTGCTGGCAGTGGCCATTCGTGGTGTGAACAAGGAGGGGCCGTTTGGCGCTTTCTGCGCTGGTGGCGATATCCGCTTCTTCCACCAGGCTGCACTGGGCGGCAACCCGGAGCTGGAGGATTTTTTCACCGAGGAATACGCCCTCAACCACCTGATCCACACCTACCCCAAGCCCTACATCGCCTTCATGGACGGCATCGTGATGGGCGGTGGCATGGGAATCAGCCAGGGAGCGAGTCTGCGCATCGTCACCGAACGCAGCCGTCTGGCCATGCCGGAAACCAATATCGGGCTGTTCCCTGACGTGGGAGGCGGCTACTTCCTCAGCCGGTGCGCCGGTCACGTGGGCGAGTACCTCGCACTCACCGGACGCGTCATGGAAGGACGGGAGTCGCTCTTCGCCGGTCTGGCCGACGGGTTCATCGAATCGGGACGGCTGCCAGGTCTCTGGGCATCGCTCGGACAGACCCCGTTCGAGAATGGCGCAGCGGTCGAGCGCTGGTGCGCAAGCCATCTGAGCCACGAGGTTCCGCCAGCGCCGTGGCCCGTCAGGGACGTGGATGCGGTCTTTGGTCTGCCCGATGTATCGGCCATCGTCGCTGCACTGGGTGCCAGCGGAACCGACTGGGCCCGCAACACGCTGGATGCCCTGCGAAAACGATCGCCACTGATGCTGTGCGTCACGCTGGAGCAGGTGCGTCGCGCCCGCAGCATGGGTCTGGCTGACGACCTGCGCATGGAGCGGGACCTGGTGCGCCGGAGTTTCCATCTGCGTCCTGGCGCCGGCAGTGAAACCGCGGAAGGCATCCGGGCACTGGCCATCGACAAAGACCACAACCCCCGTTGGGAACCCGCTGGCATCGAGGCTGTCACAGCCGACCAGGTGGCGGCATTCTTCGTCTCCCCGTGGCCAGCGCATGCGCATCCGCTGCGCCACCTGCGCTGACACCACGCGTCAGCGGTGGCGGCTCTTCATGATCCGCTCGACCTCGCGCTTGCCTTCCCGGTCCTTGATGGTGTCGCGCTTGTCGTGCTCGGCCTTGCCTTTGCCGAGCGCGATTTCGCACTTGACCTTGCCACTCTTCCAGTGCAGGTTGAGTGGCACCAGGGTGTAGCCCTTCTGCTCCACCTTGCCCACCAGTCGCCGGATCTGCTCCTTGTGCAGCAGCAGCTTCTTGGTTCGCACCGCGTCGGCCCGGACGTGCGTGGAGGCGGTGTTGAGCGGGTTGATCTGGCAACCGATCAGGAACAGTTCACCTTCGCGCACCACGACGTAGCCGTCGGTGAGTTGAACCTTGCCTTCGCGCAGCGCCTTGACTTCCCAGCCTTCGAGCACCATGCCGGCTTCGAACCGCTCTTCAATTGCATAGTTGAACGTTGCCTTGCGGTTTTCAGCAATGCGGCTGTCGGTGCTTTTCGAAGCAGGCTTTTTCGGGCTGGTGGACATGGGAAAGGAGGTGAGGACGCCTGCCGGAAAAGGCAAGGCCCATACAATGAAACGCCGTGGCGGTACCACCACCCGGACGCACCCTGGCGGAATCTGCAGGTTTACACGGCGATGGCCGCAGCACATGCCTGCAGCCAACAGGCCCCGCATTGTATGAAAACGATTCACAAATCCGTGCTGTTGTGGCACAGCGCTCACGAGATGTTCGCTCTGGTCACCGACATTGAGCAGTACCCCGCGTTCCTGCCCTGGTGCGAACGCGGCGAGGTGCTCGAGCGGAGCGACGGCGGCATGCTGGCCAAGGTGAGCATGGCCATCAGTGGGCTGCAACAAAGCTTCACAACCCGCAACACCCACGAAGAAGACCGCAAGGTGTTCATGGCGCTGGTGGATGGACCTTTCTCACACCTGGAGGGCTGCTGGCAGTTCACGCCCATTGGAGACGGAACCCAGCGGGCCTGCAAAGTGGAGTTCAGGCTGCAGTATGGTTTCTCCAGCCAGACGCTGGCCAAGCTGGTGGGCCCCATTTTCGACCGCATTGCCGGGAGCCTGGTAGACGCTTTTGTGAAACGTGCCGATGAGGTGTACGGTGTCGCCTGAGGTCAGCATGGCCCGC
>JALORL010000188.1 GCA_025458915.1 Hydrogenophaga sp. | reverse complement strand
GCAGCCGTGGCCATCTACTGACCATAGCGCGGTCCGTTCTTCAGGAACTCCTCTTCGGCTGGGGTGGTGCTGCGACCGAGCGCTGCATTGCGGTGGGGAAATCGCCCATGGGCTGCCACGATGTCGCGGTGCTCCCGGGCGAACTTCAGGTGGTTGGCCAACGTGGGTTGCAGGGCAGGCGGGGCGTCTGCCACCAGTTGGGCAAAGCGGTGCACACAGGATTCCTGCAGGTCCAGATGTTCGGCGTGCATGAGCGGCATGTACAGAAACACCCGCCCGACGCGGGGCAGCAGGACATCGCCCCCCGCTTCCAGCGTGCGCAGCACCAGTTGTTGCGCACGCCCGTCGCCAGCGAAGGCGCGGGCCTGTCCCCGGTAAACATGGCGGGTGAACTGGTCCAGCAGGAGAATCAGTGCCAGGCGGCTCGGCAGGTTTTCTTCCCATGCTTCCAGGCCACCGGCCAGCGCCAGGTGCACCAGCGCGCCAAAACGCTCCGCAATCTGCCGGTCTTGCTCAGCGCCGCCCCCGAACCACAGGGGCGAACGGTTCTGTGCGGGCCAGTCGCTCTGCAGCGCATCCCCCAGCCAGAAGACCAGCACCTCCGCAGGGGTGCCGATGGGATTGGATTGCGCGGGCTGCACCAAAGGGTTGTTCATCGGCTGGACCGGTAGACAATGTGTACAAATGCCGAATTCCAGTCGGTCATCGGTGGTCGGTTTACGTTTTGCAACGCCTTTGACCGATCATGCGGTACAGGTTACCGCCAAATTGTCTGTAATACAGGCACGGATCAACCGAACGGACCTCAACCAGGAGCCTCTCATGAACAGCCAGATGTCCCCCACAGCCCCCCGCCGCGCGACGGTCTGGGCACGACTGTTGTCGATGGCCGCGCTTGCCGCTGGCGCCTGGGGTCTGTCAACTGCCCCCGCGCAGGCGCGCGACGTGCATTTTTCGGTGGGCGTGCACGCACCTGGCGTGAGCGTCGGGGTATCCAACCACCGGCCGCCCGTGTATTACGCACCGCCCCCGGTGTACTACGCACCCCCTCCGGTGTACTACGCGCCTCCGCCCGTGTACTACGCACCTCCGCCGGTGCACCGCGGTGTGCGTCCGGTGGTGGTGGTTCCCCCGCCCATCTATTACGACGATGATCGTGGGCACCGCAAGCACTGGAAGAACAAGCATCGGCACGACCACGACCGGGATGACCGCCGTGGCAACCGCTGGCACGGCCACTACTGAGTGCACCACGGCCCTTGGTCGAACCTGGTCGGGCACTTCTTCTGACGCATTGCTGCACGGGCCCTCGGGCCCGTGCGGCGTTTCCGGTCCTGGATTTGGTGGTAGCCGCTACGGTGTTCCGTGGCTGACCGGAGCGACCAGAAAGACACTCTCGGGCCGGCCCAGCACCTGCTGGCGGTAGCGCGGCGTATGGCCCAGGATCCGTTCCACCTGGGATCTGTACAGCTCGGCGGCCACCTGTTTTCTTTCCACATCGGGCGGGATCGCCGTGTGGTGCAGCGGGCCTTGCGTCAGTGTCTGCAACGCGTTCCGGATGTTGGTGTCGGTCTGCCGCCAGGCGTACGGCAGTTCGGCATAGAACCCCAGCCGAACGCCCGCGGTTGCGAGCGCCTTCCAGAACAGGTTGCGCACCAGCAGGTGTTCGGGATGCGCCATGCTCCCAAACGGTTTGCGCAGAAGCCGGTGCTTGAGCCGCTCAAGCGCACCGATGGGTTGTTCGCCACCGCAGCCCGCCGGCAGCAGGACCAGCAGCTCCGAAAGGGGGGTGCTCCCCGCGGCCAGCCACCCGGGCAGTTGCTGCTCCAAGACCGTCGCGGTGAGTTGCCCGCTGCGCAGGCCGGCGTGCTGGTACGCACAGCCCAGGTGTTGCAGCGCGCGCATGTCCTCCAGCCGCCGCGCTGCGTGCTCCTCTGCCGCATCCTGAAAGCCGCCCTGTTGCGCCCAGTCCAGACCCGTCTGCGGGTCGGACTCCGAGAACACCGTAAGCACCCGCGCACGCGCCGAAACGCAGCGCAGGAATTCCGCCAGTGACAACACCGCGTCGTCGAGGTGAGGCGACACCACCAGCACGCGTGCAACACGCTGCGCGTCCAGCCATTGGCGCACGGTGGTGTCGTTTTGCACACGCGGCATGTCAGGCAGCCTTTCCCGCAGATACCCGCTGCAGGTGCGAAATCCGGGCGTCGAACTCCGTCTCGAACAGATGGCTGGCTGCAAATGCCAGTGCCCTTGTCGACAGGTCCGTCAGCCGATCGGGCGTGGACAGCAGTGCGGCCACAGCTTCCGCCAGCGCCTGCGGCTGGCTGGCCCTGCACACCACCCCCGCCTGGCTGCGCCGCTGCAGCCCCTGCCAGGCTTCGTTGGGGTATCCCGCGATCGGTACGCCGCCGCTGAGGGTTTCAAGGTAGGTGCAGGAGGGATCCCCTTGCAGGTGCGGACACACGAACAGGTCCACCGTCTCCCGCAGCAAGGGCATGAGTTCGGTGGCGAAATCCAGGGCGCCCAGGCATTGCACCTGCGGGTGCAGGCCACGCTGCTGTATCTGCCGCTCCAGTTCGGGGCGCAGCGGCCCGTCGCCGGCAATGACGAGTTCAAAGTCCACGCCCATGCGCCGCAGGTGTTCTGCCATCGGAAGCAGGTGGTGAGCCCCCTTGATGGGATGCAAGCGCCCCGAGAACAGCAGGCGCAGGCGACCACGTTCAGCGATGCGACGGGCCCTGTCGGCCTGGTGCTGCGGTGTGGCCAGCATGTCGCGGGTGGTGCGGTTGTCCAGATAGAGCAGGGGATGCGGGTTGCGGTGGGCAAATGCGTCGAACGTGGGTGTTCCGTTGCACTGGAGGCCGTGGGCCAGGCCGATTTCACGCAACGCCCGCCGGTGGTTCAGCAACAACCACACCACCGCTTTCAGCAAACCGGGCCCCAACGGTTGCGATGCGCGGGCGATCTGCAGCTGGGTGTTCAGGGTGAGTTCGGTGTTGACCACCAGGCGGGCGTTCTGCTGGCGGCACAACTGCGCGAGGCCGTGGAGGTCGTGGTGCAGCATGGCCAGCACGGTGGCGTTGTCCAGGATGGGATGCCCGCGCGCGGCGAGGTCGGCAAAAGACAGGCGCAGCAGCCCGAAGGGCAGCTTGGCGGGGTCCCACGGGGCGTTGTCCAGCGCATCGCTGAGGGTGTCTCCGCCGGGCAGCCCCAGAACGACCCGACCCGGCCAGCGTTCTGCGTAGAGGCGCATGCCGCTCACCAGCTTGGTGGGCAGCATCCAGTGGCCATCCGCGCGAACCACGGCCGGCAAGGCGGCCAGCACGAGCAGCGTGCGTTCGGTCCCCCTGCCGGGCAGGCGGTCATTGCCTGGAGGCGGTGCTTCGGTGACGATGGCGTTCATGCAAGCGGGAGTCCGGTCTCCATGGAGGCATCGCCCGGGGGCGGGGAAGGCATGCGGGTGGGGCAGATGCTAGCGACAACCACCCGCCTGGTGCTGAAGTACTTTCCCGAATGTGTGGTACGGCGCAGGTGCCTGATTCTGCTGGACGCAGGTTAGCATCTGGACTTGTTCCGGATCGTCCTGCATGCGCCCGATAGCTTCACTTCAGTGCCCGCTGCCGTCCCTGTCAGCCCGCAGGTCCCTTTTGCTGACCGGTGGCTTGTGGGCGGCTGCCGCATTGGGCGGTTGCGCGCTGCGCCCGCCGGGGCCGCGCACGCTGGACATTTCCGAAGCGCAACTCGTGGAGCGCATCGCCCGGCAGTTTCCTCTGCAGCGTCGTGTCCTGGAGGTGTTCGAGTTGACGCTGCAGGAACCCCGGGTCCGCCTGTTGCCGGAGGAAAACCGCATCGGCACCGACCTGGCCTACGTGGTGGGTCGCCCGGCCCGGCCGTCGTCGCGCGCCCTGCGTGGCCGGCTGCGGATCAGTTACGGGTTGCGCCTTGATGCCGAGGATTTGACCGTGCGGCTGCAGGAGGTGCGCGTTGAATCCCCGACCGACCTCGACCTGCCCGGGCCCATGGTCGAACACGCCGGCCGCATGGGGGGCATGCTGGCGGAAGAGCTGTTGCGGGATTTCGTGGTGTACCGCATCCGGCCCGAGGATCTGCAGGGCGCGGCACAGCAGGGCTACCGACCGACCCGGCTCACGGTGGTGCCGGGAGGCCTGCAACTTCGCCTGGACCCGCTGCCTTCGCCCTGAGCCCGCGGGATTGCCGGTGCGTCAGGCCGGCGGCAAGGGGTATTCGGCCGGCGCCTCCGGCAAGGTGAAACAGAAGCGGGCACCCTGACCGGGGCGGGAGTCGGCCCACAGTTCGCCGCCATGCCGTTGAACAATGCGCATGGCCGTGGCCAGCCCGATGCCCAACCCGCTGAATTCGTTGGGCATGTGCAGACGCTGGAAGGGTTTGAACAGTTTGTCCTTGCGGGCCATGTCGAAACCTGCGCCGTTGTCGCTGACGCAGAAGCATGCAGGGCGCCCATCGGGGCAGGCATGAACGCGAATGCGGGCATCCGCCGTCTGCGCGGTGTATTTCCAGGCGTTGCCGAGCAGGTTCTGCAGCAGCGCCTCCATCAGGGGCGCATCCGCATCGGCGAACAGGTCCTGGTCCACCTCCCAATGGACGCGCCGCTGCGGCTCGTGCTGGGCCAGTTCTTCCAGCTGCCGTGTCGCGACGGCGCTCAGGTTCACGCGCCCGCGGTGGATGTCGCCACGTGCAAACTGCGACAGCTTCAGCAGGCCGTCGATGAGTTCGCCCATCTTCTTGCTCGCGTCCATGATCCGCCGCAGGTGCTCCTGGCTCCGGGTGTCCAGGGC
>JALORL010000187.1 GCA_025458915.1 Hydrogenophaga sp. | reverse complement strand
CGGCATGGGCAAGACCTTCCGCGGTGTGTACGACCGCCGCGCCGACCAGATGCGCGTGTTCGCGGCCGGTGAAGACCGTCGCGGCGGCGACGAAGAGGTGCTGCCCGGCCTGAACAACACCGAGAGCGTCAAACGCTTCGGGTCCGAATTCGAGCAGGCGCGGGACGAGCTGGAACTGGTGGCGGGCGCATCCCCTGCGTTTGACGAAGCCGAGTTCCTGGCCGGTCGGCAAACGCCGATGCTGTTCGGCTCGGCCGTCAACAACTTCGGCGTGCGCGAGGTGCTGGACGCGCTGGTGGACCTGGCACCGCCCCCGGGCGAGCGCCCCGCCCTGCAGCGCGTGGTCAAGCCGGAGGAACCCAAATTCACCGGGGTGGTGTTCAAGATCCAGGCCAACATGGACCCGGCGCACCGCGACCGCATTGCCTTCGTGCGGCTGGCCAGCGGCCATTTCGAGCGCGGCATGAAGCTGCGCGTGGTGCGCAGCGGCAAGGACCTGCGGCCCAACACGGTGGTGAGCTTTCTGTCCCAGCGGCGCGAGCTGCTGGACGAAGCGTTTGCGGGCGACATCATCGGTATTCCGAACCACGGCGTGCTGCAGCTGGGCGACACACTCACCGAGGGCGAGAACCTGCAGTTCACCGGCCTGCCGTTTTTTGCGCCGGAGATCATCCGCAGCGTGGAAGTGGCCGACCCGCTGCGCACCAAGCAGCTGCGCGCCGGCCTGACGCAGCTCGGCGAAGAAGGTGCGATCCAGGTGTTCCGCCCCGTGGCAGGTTCGGTGCTCTTGCTGGGCGCTGTGGGTCAGCTGCAGTTCGAGGTGGTGGCCCACCGCCTGGAGCACGAATACGGCGTGAAGGCCCGCATCATGAACAGCCCGTACCAGGTGGCCCGCTGGGTCACCTGTGCGCCGGAAGATGGCGGCGAGGTGGAGCTGAAGAAATTCATCGATGCCAACAGCCACCGCGTGGCGCTGGACGCAGTGGATGCTCCCACGCTGCTGGTGGACCATGCAGCCACCCTGCGGGCCGTGGAAGCCAACTGGCCGAAGATCAAGTTCCACGCCATGCGCGAGCATGCGGGCCTGGTGTTCCATAAATCAATGTGACACCTTCTGCCCACCGCGTCCGGCTGCTGCCTTCGCCGCTTCCAGGGGTGTACGGGGTTGACCTGTTCAGCGACAGGAGCTTCGGTCGCCACTGGCACGACAGTTTCGGATTTTGTGTGATGGATCAAGGGGGGCACCGTTCCGCGAGCGGGCGCGGCCCGGTGGAAGCGCTGGACGGACAGGTGGTCACCTCCAACCCCGGCGAGGTTCACGACGGGGCCCCATTGGGACATCTGCCGCGGCGATGGCGCATGGTGCACCTGTCGCCCCGAGCCATGGCTTCGCTGTTGGGGTCTTGCGGCCACGAACTCACCCGACCGGTTCTGCAAGATCCACGGGTGTATCAGGCGCTCGCCGATTTCATGCAGCACTGGAGCACTGCCTGCAGCGGTTCAGAACGGCATTTGCAGCCGCTGTGGACAGACGCATTTGAAGAGACCATTGCCCTGCTGAGCGGCGAACTGGTGCGGGTCGCCGGCAATCGCCCGTTGCCCCAGCAGGACCGGCCGCCCATGAGCCGGGTGCGCGAATGCCTGCTCGACCGGTTGCAGGACCCGCCCAGCCTTTCCGAACTCGCGGACGACAGCGGACTGTCCCGGTATCAGCTTGTGCGCCAGTTCTCCAAAGCCCATGGATTGCCCCCATTTGCCTGGCTCCAGCAACAGCGCCTCCAGCAAGCGCAACGGCTGATTGCCAGTGGAATGGCGTTGGGCGAGGCCGCCTGCACCAGCGGTTTTTCGGACCAGAGCCACCTGAACCGGCTTTTCGTGCGCTGCCTCGGTTTCACGCCGGGTCAGTGGCAGCGGGCCTGCCGCGGCCCGCTGCAATAGCGTTCAAGACAGCGCTCCCCAAAAGCGACAGGATGGCGGCCTGCACCACCGGGTGCGTTCGCCACACTCGGTCACCCTGTTCTGGAGCTGCTCATGATTGGTCTTGATTTCCTTGTCACTTCTGCGGTGGTGGTTGTCACACCGGGCGCAGGCGTTCTGTTCACCGTGTCCACCGGTCTGTCCCAGGGAAGGTTGGCCAGTTTTTATGCGGCGCTGGGCTGTACGCTGGGTATCGTGCCGCACATGGCAGCCAGCGCCCTGGGGCTGGCCGCGGTGATGCATGCGGGCGCTCTGGCCTTCCAGTTGCTGAAGTTTGCGGGGGTTGCCTATCTGATCTATCTGGCGGTGGCCACCTGGCAGAACCGCAGCGCGTTCGCTGTGGATGCGCTGGCTGGAAGTTCCACACCGTTGAAACTGGTGGGCAAGGCGGTTCTGCTGAACCTGCTCAACCCGAAGCTCACGCTTTTTTTCATGGCGTTTCTGCCTCAGTTCATTGCCCCAGCGGATCCGGCGCCGATGCTGCGCTTTGCAGCGTTGAGTCTGGTGTTCATGGCAATGACGCTCGCGGTGTTTGCGCTGTACGGAGCGATGGCAAATGCCTTCCGGAACAGGGTGCTGGCTTCGCGGCCCATTCAGAATGCCTTGCGCCAGGGCTTTGCGGCAGCCTTCGCGCTGATGGCAGGCAAACTCGCGATGAGCGACCGCTAGCTGGGCGAGCGCGGGCGCGTGGTTCAGTTCGCTCCTGCCAGTAGCCGCTCGATGGCCCTGGGGTACATGAGGTGCTCCTGCACCAGCACGCGCCCAGCCAGCGCCTGCGCCGTGTCTCCGGGCAGGATCGGCACCACCGCCTGATCCAGGATATCGCCGTGGTCGAGTTCGGCGGTCACGCGGTGCACCGTGGCGCCGGCGACGCGGCACCCCATGTCAATGGCGCGCTGGTGGGTGTTCAACCCGGTGAATGCGGGCAGCAGGCTGGGGTGGATGTTGATCAGACGGTGTTCGTAGTGCTGCACGAAACCGGGCGTGAGGATTCGCATGAAACCGGCCAGCACGACCAGGGCGGGGTGGTGCGCATCGATGTGCGTCACCAGGGCGGCATCGAAGGCTTCCCGCCGGTCGAACGCGCGGTGATCCACCACCCCAGTCGCAATGCCTTCCCCCGCGGCCCACGCCAGACCGTCGGCCGACGGTTTGTTGCTGATCACGGCAGTCACCTGGGCGCCGAATCGAAGCTGCCACCGACGCTCGCGCGAAGCCCTGACGATGGCAGCCATGTTGGAGCCCGCGCCAGAGATCAGAATCACGATGTTTTTGTTCACGCCAACCATGGCCAGGAAGTGTAATGACACCAGATACCCCAATTCCTAGCGCTACGCCCCGCCCGCGCGGGCACGACTTTGCGGTGCGCCCCCTCTCCATCGCGGAAGCCCGCGTACTCGGCACGCTGATGGAGAAAGCGCGCACCGTACCCGACAGCTACCCGCTCACCCTCAATGCACTGGTCACCGGCTGCAACCAGAAATCGAGCCGGGAGCCGGTCATGCAGCTCTCCGACGATCAGGTTCTGGAGGCTCTGGATGGTCTGCGGTCCATTCACATGGTGCTCGAAGGCAGCGGCAGCCGCGTGGCCCGCTTCGAGCACAACTTCCTGCGGGCCACCGCGGTGCCCGAGCAGTCGGCGGTGCTGCTGGGCATGCTGATGCTGCGGGGCCCACAGACTGCCGGCGAGCTTCGGCTCAACACCGAACGCTGGTACCGGTTTCTGGATATTGCCTCGGTGGATGCGTTCCTGGAGGAGTTGCAGGACCGCAGCCCGGAGCGCGGTGGCCCGCTGGTGGTGAAACTGCCCCGGGCACCCGGCGCCCGCGAACAACGGTGGGCGCATCTGCTGTGCGGTCCGGTGGACACCACGGCGCTGTTCACTCCCAGCGCACCTGGTCCGTCAGCAGGACCGCAGGAGGAGGATTGGACTGCACTCAAGCGCAGGGTGGACGATCTGGAGAACACGGTGACCGCGCTGCAGGCACAACTGCAAAACCTGCACGATCAGCTCGGCTTGTCGCAGCCCGGACAGCCATAAAACGAACGGTCGTGCCAAACTGAGCGTTGTTGTTCAACACACCGTCCGCCGCACGGTCGCGGCCACGAGGAGACACGCATGGATTTGGCATTCACGCCGGAAGAGCAGGCGTTCCGCGAAGAGATCCGCAGCTGGGTCAAGGCCAACCTGCCGGCCGACATTTCCCACAAGGTTCACAACGCCCTGCGCCTGTCGCGCGACGACATGCAGCGCTGGGCCAGGATCCTGGGCAAGAAGGGCTGGCTGGGCTGGGGCTGGCCCAAGGAATTCGGCGGCCCGGGCTGGAACGCGGTGCAGAAGCACCTGTTCGAAGAGGAATGCGCTCTGGCCGGCGCACCGCGCGTGGTGCCCTTCGGCCCCGTGATGGTGGCGCCGGTGATCATGGCCTTCGGCAACCGGGAGCAGCAGGAGCGCTTCCTGCCCGGCATTGCCAGCGGTGAGGTCTGGTGGAGCCAGGGCTACAGCGAGCCGGGTTCGGGCTCCGACCTGGCTTCGCTGAAGTGCCGCGCCGAGCGGCAGGGTGACCATTACATCGTCAACGGCCAGAAGACCTGGACCACGCTGGGCCAGTACGGCGAGTGGATTTTCTGCCTGGTGCGCACCAGCAACGAAGGCAAGCCGCAGACCGGCATTTCCTTCCTGCTGATCGACATGAAATCGCCCGGCGTGTCGGTGCGGCCCATCAAGCTGCTGGACGGCGAACATGAGGTCAACGAGGTCTGGTTCGACAACGTGAAGGTGCCGGCCAACAACCTGATCGGCGAAGAGAACAAGGGCTGGACCTACGCCAAGCACCTGCTCAGCCACGAACGCACCAACAT
>JALORL010000186.1 GCA_025458915.1 Hydrogenophaga sp. | reverse complement strand
AGCCGGATCCTCGGTATCTCTGGAAGAGGCACTGCACTGCGGTTGAGGGGGTTGATTTACCCCCCCGCCCCGTCTTCGGCGTAACCCCCTCAAAGGGCCATGCCCGTGGGCCGGCAGCGCCAGCTCCACGGCATCTCAGGACTCAGTTGTTCGGACCGCTGGAGGGAGGGGCGGGTCTGGCGGGTGGCGGGGTGATGCGGGCCAGTTCTTCGTCGGTGATGATTTCCAGCACGCGCACCACCTTGCGCACGCCCTGCGTGGTGCGGGCCACCTGGGTGGCGTAATCGGCTTCGCGCTGGGTGACCAGCCCCATGAGGTACACGGTTCCGCGTTCGGTCGTGACCTTGAAGGCGGAGGCAGGAATCTGCTTGACGTCCACGAAGGCGGCTTTCACCCGGCCGGTGGTGACCGAGTCGGCCGCCTGCTCCCGCAGCGACGGGCTGTTGGTGACTTCCAGTTCATTCTGCACGGCGGCAACGTTCTCGACCTGCGCCACCACCTGACCGATCAGTTGCTTGTCGCGCTCGCTGGCCACTTCGCCGGTCAGCAGCACCCGGCGGTTGTAGCTGGTCACATTGGCCCGGGCACGCGAACCCACCTGGTCCTTGATGCGGTTGCCCGCCTTGAGCTCGATGGCCTGGTCCTCCAGCTGGGCGCCGGACGTGCGGCGGTCGTTGGCCACCACCGCCGTGACGGCGGCGCCGCCCATGAGCAGCGGCGCACAGGCCGACAGCGTGGTCACACCCACCAGGGCGCCGATCGACAGCGCCACGAGGCGACCACGGGGACGAAAAGCGGGTTGGTTCTTCATGACGGAATCTCCATTTCGGTGTTGAGGGCGTCGGGCAGGCCCAGCAGTTGGGCATCCACGCCGTCGCAGATGCAATGCAGGACAAGATGGTGCACCTCCAGGATGCGGGCCGGCAGTTCATGCGGTACGCAGACGTGCACGTCGGTGTCGCGCAGCAACTGCGCCAGCCGGCCACCGCGCGCTCCGGTCAGGGCCACGACGGTCATTTCGCGTTCGTGGGCGGATTCCACGGCCGCAAGCAGGTTGGCGGAATTGCCGGAGGTGGACAGGGCGAGCAGCACGTCGCCGGCCTGGCCGAGCGCGCGCACCTGGCGGGCATAGACCGAGCGCACGTCGAAGTCGTTGGCGATGCCGGTGAGCACCGAAGCGTCGGCCGACAGCGACAACGCTGCCAGCTCCGGACGTTCGCGGTCGTAGCGGCCAATGAAGCTAGCCGCGAAATGCTGCGCGGCAGCGGCCGAGGCACCGTTGCCACACGCCAGAACCTTGCCGCCACCGGTCACACTGGCCAGCACCGCGTTGGTCGCTGCCTCCACCACGGGAGCCAGGGCTTGCGCGCACTGGTACTTGAGATCGGCACTGTCGATGAACTGTTGCTGGATGCGTTGGAGCAGCATGGCGCGATCATAGCCCTCGGAAAAGTGTCAAAAACTTGCGGACGTATCAAATGCCGAACGCAGCCATTCAATGGAAGGGGCCGCAGGACGACCGTGGCGTTGCCCTGCAACCGCCAGCACCCCCTGGATCAGCACCACATCGAACCGGCATGGAGGTTCGGACCCGATCTGGTGCAGAAAGTGCCGCGCCGCCAGCACGATGCGCCGCTGCTTGGTGGCCGTGATGCTGCCGGCAGCACCGCCCTGGCGTGCGCTGGTGCGGTGGCGCACCTCCACGAACACCACCGTGCCATCGGGCTCGCGCATAATCAGATCGACCTCGCCGCCACCGCGGCCGGGGGTTTTGAAATTGCGCGTCACCAGGCGCAAGCCCCGCTGCTGCAGGTGGTCCAGTGCCACCTGTTCCGCCCGGTCGCCCCGCACCTTGGTGGTCACCCGCTCCCGTTCCGCCGGGGAGCCCATCCGCGGCGGCGCCTCCCGTTTTGTCCGGACCGTTTCCATTGGCTGCTCCCTCCCCTTCCCTGCTGGCCGCCGCGCGCGATGCCGCCGGCCACCAGCATTATCCGCAGGGCACCCTTTATATGGTGGCCACGCCCATCGGCAACCTGGCCGACCTGGGGCTGCGCGCGCTGCAGGTACTGTCGCTGGTGGACTCGGTGGCCTGCGAGGACACGCGCCACACCGCCAGCCTGCTGCAGGCCTGCGGCCTGCACAAACCGATGCTGTCCCTGCACGAACACAACGAGGCCGAAGCGGCGCAGGCCGTGGTGGCCCGATTGCGCGAGGGCCAGCGGGTGGCCTATGTAAGCGACGCCGGTACGCCGGGCGTGAGCGACCCGGGCGCGCGCCTGGTGGCCGAGGCCATGGCAGCCGGTCTGCGCTGTGTACCCGTTCCCGGTGCCAGCAGCATCACGGCCCTGCTCAGCGTGGCGGGCGAGGCCGGCTGGGACGGCCGTTTCGTGTTTGCCGGCTTCCTCTCGCCCAAGGCAGCCGAGCGCCAACGTGCCGTGCTGGACATCGGCGCGGACAGGCGGGGCTGCGTGCTGCTGGAAGCACCCCACCGCATCGAGGCCCTGGCGCGGGATCTGGCCACACTCGGGGAGCGCAGCATCACGGTGGGCAGGGAGCTGACCAAGCAGTTTGAGGAAGTGGCCCGTCTGGAGGCGCAGGCGTTTCCGGCATGGCTGGCGCAGGACGCGAACCGCACGCGCGGCGAATTCGTGCTGCTGGTGCACCCCAGGGCGGCCACAGCGGACCATGACACGGGCGTGGATGCTGCGGCACAGCGCGTGCTGGCGCTGCTGCTGGAAGAGCTGCCCCTGAAAACCGCCGTGCGGCTGTGCGCGGAGATCACCGGCGCGCCACGCAATGCGCTCTACGACGCCGCCCTGGCGCTGCGCGAGGCATCGGGAGACGGCACGGCGCCCTGAAGTGCTGACTCAGTGCTGCATTCGGCCCATGGGCTCGGCGCCGGATTTCGGCATCGGGCGCTGCGGCGCATCGTCGGGCACCACATGGGCCTGCACGTCCACCACGTCACCGCGCGGGCCCGTGGCGGCGCTGCCGTTTGCACCGGCTGGCCGGCGCACCCAGGCGCCCTGCGCATAGCGCTGGGAGGTCTGGCGGAAGCGTTGGAACGCCATCACCGGTGCCGGCTTGCGGCCGGTCAGCAGCGCCCACAGCGACACCCCCAGCACCAGGAGCAGGCTGGCCAGCAGCAGGCTGAGCATGAAGACCAGCGCGGCCAGACCGAGCGCCAGCTTGAACACACCGCTGATCACGCGGCCCAGGAAATCGAAAAAAGCGTCCATGCAGTCAAGAGCCTAGCGCTCCGGTGGAGTTCCTGAAGCGGCGCACAGGAACAGGCTGAGGGCAAATCGCCGCGGAGTTTGAACATGGGGCCATTGTGGCCAGATGCAAGCCCCGTCGGCCAGTCCGGGCCGCCTGGTCTGACGGACGGCACCGCCGGCCCGGGCTGCTGGCCCGTTCCCTGCATCGGTCGCACCGTCCGCTGCTATGCTGCCGCTGCACGCGCCGATGTGTGCCCACGATTGTTTCCGATGTTGACCAAACGCCTTTCCCAGTACTTCCTTCGCGGCCTGATCACGATCCTGCCGCTGGGGCTCACGGTGTACCTGCTGTACCTGTTCGTGAGCTTCCTGGAATCGATGGCCATGTTCGTGATCCGCCCCATCGTGGGCGACTTCTATTTGCCGGGACTGGGCATTGCGCTGGCCGTGCTTGCCATTCTGGCGCTGGGTTTCCTGATCTCACAGAGCTTCACCTCGCGGGTCGTGTCGTGGGTGGAGCTGCCGTTCACCAACCTGCCGGTGATCAAGAGCATTTATTCGTCGCTGAAGAACTTTGCCGACTACTTCGCTCCACACAACAAGCAGGACAGCCAGCAGGTGGTGCGGCTGAGCGCACCGGGCAGCGAGCTGTCCATCGTGGGCCTGGTCACCCGGCAGAACATGAACGACCTGCCCGAGGGACTGGCCAGCGAGGACCACATTGCCGTGTACCTGCCCATGGGCTACATGATCGGCGGCTACACGGTGTTCGTGCCCCGCAGCTGGGTGCAGCCCATCGACATGTCGGTCGAGGAAGCCATGCGCTCGGCATTGATCGCGTGGATGGCCGCCAGCCGGACCAGCGCCCCGGGCAGCTACTTTGCCACCGACCAGGCCGACCGGGCGGCCCGCCGGCAGGCGCAGGCAACCAACGACATGCCAATGCCGCCGGCGCCCCCGCCACGCCGTCCGTTCTGAACCGCCGCCAGGGCATCCCATGAGCATCCGCCACCTCGACGCCCTGTTCAACCCCCGGTCGGTGGCCGTGTTCGGCGCGTCGCTGCGGCCGGGCAGCGTGGGTGCCACGGTGTGGCACAACCTCCGGCACGGCGGATTTTCCGGTGCGCTGTATCCGGTGAACCCCAAGTACACCCAGCTTGATGGTGTGGCGGCCCACCACAACGTGGCCGCGCTGCCCGAGGCGCCCGACCTGGCGGTGATCTGCACCCCGGCAAGCAAGGTGGCGGGCCTCATTGCCGAGCTGGGCGCCCGCGGCACCCGGGCGGCCATCGTGGTCACGGCCGGGCTGGACGCGCGCCAGAAGCAGGCCATGCTGGACGCCGCGCGGGTGCACACCCTGCGCATCCTCGGGCCCAACTGCATCGGCATGCTGGTGCCGCGCCTGCACCTCAACGCCAGCTTTGCGCACATGGGCGCCGCGCCGGGCGAGCTGGCGTTTGTGTCGCAATCGGGCGCGCTGGTCACGGCCCTGCTGGACTGGGCAGGTTCGCGCGGCATCGGGTTCTCGCATTTTGTTTCCCTGGGCGAGCGGGCCGACGTGGACTTCGGCGACATGCTCGACTTCCTGGGCAGCGACCCGAACACCCGCTCCATCCTGCTCTACATCGAGAGCA
>JALORL010000185.1 GCA_025458915.1 Hydrogenophaga sp. | reverse complement strand
GACCGCGCTCATGAGCGAGGCCAATGCCGCTTACGGTCGCAAAGACCTGATGGGGCTGATGAACCTGCAGGTGCAGGCCCGGCTGGCCGATCCGCAGGCAGTGCCGCCGCCCTCCGACGACCGGCTGGCCGCGCTGACCCTGCTGCTCAAGCAGCGGGTGGCGGACCTGGAGCGGGAGCGTGCGGCGCGCCAGCAACGCATGGCGGACGAATGGGCGTTGCCCACGGGGCACATGCCCAACGCCAACACGCTCAAGCAGCAGTTGCAGCAAGCGGTGCGCGAACGGGAGGCGGTGGTGGCGGCCCTGGCCCGGGACCTCGACCGCGTACAGACGCCCGCCGGCCTCAAACGCTGGCTGAACGAACAGGGCTGAACCTTGCGCTGCCGTGCGGGCACACGGCAGGACAACGCTGCGGCTCAGCCGGCGCTGGCAAAGCCTTCGGCCAGCGCCCGGGTGATGTCGGCCGCTGGCACCGTGCGGCAGCCGGAAGGGTTCTGCCCCGACCACAGCGGAGAGAAGTCGCCCGAGCCCTGGGCCTCCCAGTGGGCGCGCAGCGGCGCAATGGCGGCGGTGGCGAGCGGGAACGCGGGTGCGGCCGGGTTCAGGGGGCCGAGTTCGCGCATCAGGCGGTTGACGATGCCGCGCGCCGGCCGCCCGCTGAACAGGTGGGTCAGCGCGGTGTGAACGCTGGCCTCGCTCATGAGCGCGGCGCGGTGCACGGCACTGGTGGTGGCCTCCAGGCAGCACAGGTAGGCCGTGCCCACCTGCACACCGGCAGCGCCCAGGGCCATGGCCGCGCGCACGCCGGTGGCATCGGCAATGCCGCCGGCAGCAACCACCGGCACCGTCAGGGCGGACACCAGTTGTGGCAGCAAGGCAAAGGTGGTGACCTGGGTGGTGAGGTCGTCGGTGAGGAACATGCCGCGGTGACCGCCCGCTTCCAGGCCCTGAGCGATCACCGCATCGGCCCCGTGCGCCTGCAGCCAGCGGCCCTCGGCCACGGTGGTGGCCGACGACAGCACCACGCTGCCCCAGCCCTTGACCCGCGCCAGCAGGTCGGGCGCGGGCAGCCCGAAGTGGAAGCTGACCACCGGCGGGCGAAAGGGCTCCAGCGCATCGGCCATGGCATGGTCGAACGGCACGCGGCCGGCGCCGCTTTTTACGGTGCCAATGTCCAGCCCCGCTTCGGCATAGAACGGCGCCAGCGCCTGTCGCCAGCCGGCTTCGCGCTGCGCGTCGGGCACCGGCGGCGTGTGGCAGAAGAAGTTGACGTTGTACGGCGCGCTGGTACCGGCGGTGAGGGCCGTGAGTTCCTGGTGCAGCCCCTCGGGCGACAGCATGGCGCAGGGCAGCGAGCCCAGGCCGCCAGCGTTGCACACGGCCACGGCCAGGGCAGCGCCTTGCGAACCGGCCATGGGCGCCTGGATGAGGGGCAGGCGGGTGCGCAGCAGGGAAAGCAGGGTGTTCATGCCGGGATTGTCGCCATGGCGGATGGCAGCCAGGGTAAACCCGCGTTGGTGGATGGCGTTAATCATTTAACATATTAAATAAATGACCCGGCCCGCCCCTTTCACCCACCGCAACCTGCCCCGCCTGCTGCTCGAAGCGCGTGAGGCGGTGATGCAGCACACCCGGCCCAGCCTGCGCGGGCATGGCCTGTCCGACCAGCAGTGGCGGGTGCTGCGCGTGCTGGGCGAACACGCGGGCGATTCGGGCGGGGTGGAAACCGGGCGCGTGGCCCGCGAGGCGTTTCTGCTGGGCCCGAGTCTCACCGGCGTGCTCACCCGCATGGAGCGCGACGGCCTGATCGAGCGCAGCCGCTGCCCCGAGGATGCGCGCCGCACCGTGGTGCGCGCCACCGCCGAGGGCTTGCGTCTGGTGGGCGCGCTCTCCAGCACCATTGAAGCGCATTACGCCTGGATGGAAGCGCGGCTGGGCAAGGCCCGTCTGGCCCAGCTCTATGCCCTGCTGGACGACGTGATTGCGCTGGAACAGCCCGACGCCGTTGCCAACGCCCCGCGTTCCGCCGCCTGAAGGCCCTGGATGGACCCGACCCGCGCCACCCCCTTTCGGCCCACCGGCACCGTGTACGGCACGCTGCTCAACTTCCGCCGCGAACACGCGCTGTGGGCCGCCCGCATGGTCCAGCCGCCGTACCAGGCGCCGCCCCGGGCGCCGGTTCTGTATGTGAAAACCGCCAACACCTTCACCCCTGCGGGCGGTGCCATCGCGCTGCCCGATGGGGCACCGGTGGAAGTGGCCGCGAGCCTGGGGCTGGTGCTGGGCGGGCCCGACGACCTGCTGCCCACCGGCGGCACGCCGGGGGTGGCCGGTGTGGTGCTGCTCAACGACGTATCGGCCGCCCACGAGAGTTACTTCCGCCCACCGGTGAAGACCCGCTGCGTGGACGGCTTCCTGGGGCTGGGCCCGGACTGTGTGCCGCTGGCCCGGTTGGGCGGCCTTGCTGGGCTGCACGGCCTGCGCCTGCAGCTCACCCTCAATGGCGTGCCGCAGCACACCACGGTGCTGAGCGACCTGGTGCGCGACGCCGCCACGCTGCTGGCCGAGGTGAATGCCTTCATGGGCCTGCGCAGCGGCGACATGCTGATGCTGGGCACCGACTGCCTGGACGACGGCAGCCGCCCGCGCGTGCAGCCGGGCGACGTGGTGGCCATCTCGGCCGAAGGTTTTGCACCCGCGGTGCACCGGTTCGTGGCGGAGGCCTTGCCATGAAGCGCGCCCGCATTGCCTGGGCCGGCGCCGTGCACGACGCCGTGCTGGATGCGACGGAAGGCGACGGCCACCTGGAACTGCTCACGCCGGCCCTGCGCGGCCAGCGTGTGCCTTTGGAGGGCGTGGTGTGGCTGCCGCCGCTGCCCCCCACACCTGACCACCGCCCGCGCACCATCCTGGCCCTGGGCCTGAACTACGCCGACCATGCAAAGGAACTCGCCTTCAAGGCACCCAGCGAACCGCTGGCGTTCGTGAAGGGCGAAGCCTCGCTGATCGGCCACCGCGCCTTCACCGTGCGCCCGCCCGAGGTGCAGTTCATGCATTACGAGTGCGAGTTGGCGGTGGTGATCGGGCGCACGGCAAAACGCGTGAAGCACGCCGACGCACTGGACTTCGTGGCCGGCTACACCGTGGCCAACGACTACGCCATTCGCGACTACCTGGAAAACTGGTACCGCCCCAACCTTCGGGTGAAGAACCGCGACACGGGCACCCCCATCGGCCCCTGGCTGGTGGACGCTGCCGACGTGCACGACCGCCTGGGCGGGCCGATGAACCTGGCGCTGCAAACCACGGTGAACGGCACCGTGACCCAGCAGGGCCACACGCGCGACATGATCTTTGACGTGCCCACGCTGATCGAATACTTCACGGCCTTCATGACCCTGCAGCCAGGCGACCTGATCCTCACCGGCACGCCCGACGGCGTGGTCGACTGCCGGCCCGGCGATCTGGTCGTCACGTCCATCGAAGGCATTGGCGAGCTGCACAACACCATCGTTTCCGCATGACCACCCTCCAGCACCTGATCAACGGCCAGGCTGTCGCCAGCACCGCGCGCTTCGAATCCATCAACCCCGCGACCCAGGACGCCCTGGCCGACGTGGCCGCGGGCGACCAGGCTGAAGTGAATGCAGCGGTGCAGGCCGCAAAAGACGCCTTTCCGAAGTGGGCCGGCCTGCCGGCCACCGAACGCGCGCGGCTGATGCGCAACCTTGGCGAGTTGATTGCGAAACACGTGCCCGACATCGCGCGCACCGAAACCAACGACACCGGGCAGGTGATCGCCCAGACCGGCAAGCAACTCATACCGCGCGCGGCCGACAACTTCCATTACTTCGCCGAAATGTGCACCCGCGTGGACGGTCACACCTACCCCACGCCCACGCACCTGAACTACACGCTGTTCCACCCGGTGGGCGTGTGCGCGCTCATCAGCCCGTGGAACGTGCCGTTCATGACCGCCACCTGGAAAGTGGCGCCCTGCCTGGCGTTCGGCAACACGGCGGTGCTGAAGATGAGCGAACTCAGCCCGCTGACCGCCGCGCGCCTGGGCGAGCTGGCGCTGGAGGCGGGCATCCCGGCCGGTGTGCTCAACGTGGTGCACGGCTTCGGGAAGGACGCCGGCGAGCCGCTGTGCGCCCACCCCGACGTGCGCGCCATTTCCTTCACCGGCTCCACCGCCACCGGCAACCGCATCGTGCAGAGCGCGGGCCTGAAGAAGTTCAGCATGGAACTGGGCGGCAAGAGTCCGTTCGTGATCTTCGAGGACGCCGACCTCGACCGTGCGCTCGACGCGGCGGTGTTCATGATCTTCAGCAACAACGGCGAACGCTGCACGGCGGGCAGCCGCATCCTGGTGCAGCAAAGTATCTATGCCGACTTCGCACAAAAATTCGCCGAGCGTGCGAAGAAGATCGTGGTGGGCGACCCGCTGGACGAGAACACCACCATTGGCCCGATGATCAGCCAGGGGCACCTGGCCAAGGTGCGCAGCTACATCGAGCTGGGCCCGAAGGAGGGTGCCACGCTGCTCTGCGGCGGGCTCGACAGGCCTTCGTATGCACCCGAACTGCCGGCGCGCGTCGCCCGGGGCAACTACGTGTGGCCCACGGTGTTTGCCGACGTGGACAACCGCATGCGCATCGCCCAGGAAGAAATCTTCGGCCCGGTGGCCTGCCTGATCCCGTTCAAGGACGAGGCCCACGCCATCGCACTGGCCAACGACACGCAGTACGGCTTGTCGAGCTATGTGTGGACGGAAAACCTGGGGCGTGCACACCGCGTGGCCGCGGCCATTGAAGCGGGCATGTGTTTCGTGAATTCCCAGAACGTGCGCGACCTGCGGCAACCGTT
>JALORL010000026.1 GCA_025458915.1 Hydrogenophaga sp. | reverse complement strand
ACTCTGACACGATCGCACCGGGCCCTTGCGCAACGGGCGATGCGCAAGGGCGCGGAGCTGTCTCAGGAGCATTCATGATGGATCATCTGCCGAGCGGATTTGCAGCGCTGTCACCCCCGCGGTGGGTTGTTGCATGGTGGTTGGGAGCCGCCGCGTTGCTGTCGGGCTGTGGCCTGGAAAGTGCCGGGACCGCCGCCACCGCAGGCGCCACCAAGCAGGCCGAACTGGAGCAGGCGCGCAAGGCGCAGGAGCAGGTGCAGCAGCAACTGCAGCAGTCCATGGACCTGATGAACCGGCGCAACCAGTCGCTGGACGAAAACAAGCCCTGAACGCGCGCGCTGCCGCCGCGAAGATGCCCGTTCTGGCGCCAGGAGCCGGGCACTGAACGACAATCCGGGGCTGTCCGATCTGCCTGCCGCGCACGTCCAGTGCTGGCGTCCTGTTCTCATGTCCTCCCTGCCTTCCTCGCCCAATTCCTTCTGGTCCAGCTGCGGTCATGACCGGCTTGTTTCCAACCCGCAAGGCTGGTTGCAGCCCACAGCCGACTATTGGCGCCTGTGGTTGCAGCGACCCGAGCTGGCGCTGGTGGAAGCGTCGTGCGATGCCGAGCGTGCCCTGCACGAAGCACTCATGCAGGATCCCGGGCGCAGGGTGCTCCCGGCCGACATCCATGCCCTGGCCGACGAAGACGTGCAGGGCAACTTCCGGCTGTTTCTCGAATTCCGCGACGCCGTGACCCAGGCGGGTTCGCTGGAAGCGGCCTATGCCGGGTTTTTCCGCGCAGGCGCCGTCCAGGTTCCGCCGTTGTTCCTGGACCTGATGGTGCAGGCCATCGTGGCCCACTTGCTGCGGGAGGTGGATGACGCCTGGCAGTGGCGGGCCGCAGAAATGCTGTTCCGCCGCCAGCGCGTGAGCGTGCAGGAAGGGCGTGTGCTCGCGGGCGACGCCGAAGTGCTCGACATGCTCAATGAAACCGGTGGGCTGGGTGCCGTGGGGCGCCTGCTGATGCAGGGCGGTGCGGCGGTGCCGGCGGTGCAGGTGGAGGTGCTGGGCGGCGACAACGGCACGCGTTACCTCAAGAGCCGGGAAGGGGCAGGCCGCTTCAACTTCGTGCTGGACCTCACCCATGAAATCCAGAACGAACTGCCGCATGGACTCACGCTCACCATGAACCGCGCGCAGTCCGGTCTGAAGGCGCTGGCGCAGGTGCTGCAGCGCTGGGTACAGCATTTCCTGGGTGCGCAGGTGCAGATCCAGCCCGAGGCGCGCGTGACCGACGATGCGTGGCGCTGGCACCTGGGCCTGGATGTGGAGTCCACCCGCCTGCTCAACGACCTTTACGAAGGCAAGCCGGTGGAGCCCGAGCGGCAGGCGCGGCTGATCAGCCTGTTCCGTCTGCGCTTCGCGGACCCGAGCCAGATGCAGCCGGGCCTGCAGGGCAAGCCGGTGTATCTGGGTCTGGCCATGACGACCGAGGGCCTGCTCAAGCTCAAGCCGCAGAACCTCCTGTTGAACCTGCCGCTGGCTACGTCGGGCTAGCCGCTGGAGGCGCCTCTTTCAGTGCCAGAAAGAAGGTGGCGCCCGCACCAGGCGCGCTGTTCGCCCAGATGCGGCCTTCCATGCGCACAACCGCCTTCTGCACCAGCGCCAGGCCGATGCCGGTGCCGGGAATCTGTTCCTGCCGGTGCAGCCGCTGAAACATGCCGAAGATCTGGTCGTGGTACTTCATGTCGAAGCCCATGCCGTGGTCGCGAACGCTCAGCTGCACGTGTCCGTCCATGGCCTGCGCCTCGATCTGGATGCGGGGGGGATCGCCCGGCGGGGTGAATTTCAGGGCGTTGTCCAGGAGGTTGCGCAGAACAATGGCGAGTCCCTTGGGGTTGACCAGCACCCGCAGATCGTCCGGGATCTGCACCTGCAGCGCGGCCCTGCGTGCCTCCAGCTCGTCATTGAACGGCTGCACCACGGCCTGAACACAAGCCGCCAGAGAGAGAGCTTCCGCCTGTTCGGTGAGCTGTTGCAGGCGGGAGTAGGCCAGCAGATCGTTGACCAGCTGGGACATGTGGAGCGTGGCCCGCTGGATGCGCTGCAGGTACCCGCGACCCTGCTCGTCCAGCTGTTCGGCGTGCGTTTCAAGCAGCAGCGACGAAAAGCCTTCTATGCCCCGCAAGGGGGTCCGCAGGTCGTGGGAGGCGGAATAGGTAAAGGATTCGAGTTCGCGGTTGACGGTGGTGAGCTTCTGCAGGCTGTCCTGGAGCTGCAGGGTGCGTTCCGCCACCCGGCTTTCGAGTCCCTCGGTCAGTGTCTGGATCTGCTCCTCCGCCTCCACCCGGAGGCGGAAATTGACCAGCATCTGCGCGAACAGCTGCAGCAGGGTGCTTTCTTCCGCACCGTAGTTGTGGGCATGCCGCACCGAGTCCAGGCCGACGAAACCCAGGCAGCGTTCGCCGTGCATCAGGGGCAGCGCCATCAGGCTGTGGATGCCCTGCGGCAACAGGAACGTGCGCAAGGGGCCTTCGGGCAACGCCTGAACATCGGGGACGTACATCACCCGGCCATGGCGGTGCTCCTCGAACCAGTGGGGAATCAGGCTGATGGGAATGTCCTGCAGGTTGTCGATTTCCGGCGTGACGTTTTCACCGCACCACTCGTGGGTGTTGGAAGCGGTTTCAGCGTCAAGGTCGTAGGCGAACAGGTAGGCGCGGTCGGCGTCCACGAATCGGCCCATGTCGCCCAGGGCTTCATTGATCGCGCTGTGCGCCTCTTGCACCGGCAGGTTGATGAAGCGGTTGGCCAGGCGAAACAGCAGCAGGACGAACTGGTTCAGGCGCTCCCGCTCCCGCTGAGCCGCGTTCTGTTCGGTGACATCGCGGACCAGGAACATGCAAGGGCCGTTGTCGGGCAGCCACGCCACGCGGGCGTTGAAATGACGAAGCCCTCCCGGCAGCTCAAGTCCGTATTCCAGCTCCTGCATGCCCTGGTCGCGGGCGCGTGCCATGGCGCTGCGCTGTATGGCCGCCGTCGCAGCGGGCATCACTTCGCCCACGGTCCGGCCCAGGAACTGCTCGGGTGTTGCGTACAGCCGGTTTCTTTGCCCTGCGTGGAAGTAGACGAAACGTTCCTGCGCGTCCACCACAAACAGCATGTCCTGCAGCACGTCGAATACCTGTTCGAGCATGGCGCCGCGCTCGCGTGCAGTGGCCTCGGCCCGGCGCAGATCCGTGAGATCGAGGCAGGAGCCGATGTACCCGATGAAGCGCTGATCTGCATCGAAGCGGGGGCGGCTCTGTTCAAGCAACCACCGGTATTCGCCGCTGTGGTGGCGCAGGCGGTACTCCATGCTGTAGGGCTGGCGGGTATGGAACGCGTGGAGATAGGTGCCCAGACAAGATTCACGATCTTCCGGATGCACCCCGTCCAGCCAGCCTTCGCCCATTTCCTGCTCGAGGTTGTGGCCCGTGAAATCCAGCCAGGCCTGGTTGAACCAGTCGCAGCCACCATCGGCCGTGCTGGTCCAGAACAGCGCCGGCGAGGCGTTGGCCACCGTTTCCAGCTGGTTGAGGGTCTGGCGCTGGGCTTCTTCCAGGTTTTTGCGCTCGGTGATCTCAAACACGGTGCCTGCCATGTAGTTCACGCGGCCCTGGGCGTCGCGCACGCCATTGCCCTGCGTTTCGAACCAGTGGTAGTGGCCTTGGGCGTCGCGGGCGCGGAATTCCAGGTGGTAGTCCGCTTCGCCTTTGAGAAAGTGCTTCAGCGCCAGCCGCCAGCGGGGGATGTCTTCCGGGTGGAGCAGGTGGGTGAAGGCATCGTGCACCGCTTCGGCCGTCGGTGCAGGGTGACCCAGCTGCGTGAAGAACTCGGCGTTGTGCTGCATGAAGCCATGGTCAAAGCTCCATTCCCATACCTGGCCTCTTGACGCGGCCAGCCGGAAGCGCAGCTCGTTGCGTGCCAGCGCACGCTGGTCGAGTTCGAGCTGCGTAACGTCGCGGAACATCAGCAGCAAGCGCAGCTGTCCTTCCACCGTGACACGCTCGGCGCTGTACTGAACGTGGATGTCCGTGCCGTCGGGGCGGCGGCTTCCGCCCGAGATGTTGCGGACGTGTTCGCCCCGCTCCAGAGCTTCCAGCAGGCGCTGGCGGTTTTCGTTCGCACGCCAGAGACCGAGTTCGGCGGAGGTTGCACCGATGATCTGTTCCCGCGGTCGGCCAAACAGACTGCAGAACGCATCGTTGACCAGCAGCATGCGACCGCTTTCCCAGTCGCTCAGCGACATGGCTTCAGGGGCGGCCTGAAACACCGATTCGAACAGTTGCTGGGCGGACTGGCTGCGGGCTTCGGCGTTGTGGCGTTCGGTGATGTCGCGGCTGACGGCCAGCACCGAAGGCTGGTCCCCGGGCAGGGCCGGCTCCAGCAAGGCATGCGCCTCCCAGTGGCGCACCCCCCCGGCCCCTGGATAGGAAAAGTACAGCGTGTTGCTCCGGCCAGACCGGAAGACGCCTTCGATGTAGTCGTGCCATCGCGCGGCGATCTCCGGTGGCGCCCCGATCTCGGCAACGGTGCGGCCCAGCATGGCTTCGGGCTCAAGGCCATTGGCGCCCTTGATGGCCGGGTTCACATACACCACGCGCAGCTGGCGGTCGTAGCGCACGACCACATCAGGGAGGTGGCCGCTCAGTGTCTGGAAATGGCGCTCGCTTCGGCGCAGCTGGTGTATCGCGCGGTCCAGGCGCCACGCGCCGTAGGCCATGGCCCCTGCCACCAGCAGGGTCAGCGCCACGGCCAGGGGAAGCACTGCGTTCCAGCCTGCCAGAACGCTCTCCATGGGCAGCGCATAGACCACCATGAGGCGCTTGGCCTCGTCACCGAGTTGGTGGTACCCCACGATGCGTGACACGCCGTCAATGACGGCCACCGCCTCGATGACGCCGTTCGGGGCTTGCTGGATGGCGTCTGCGATGCGGCCACGGATGGTCTGCCCCTGTTCCTGCTCGATCAGGGGGTGGCGCGTGAGAATGGTCGTGGCTCCGTCGTCTTCGACGCGGAACAGGCTCATGCTGCCGCCGTCGGGCAGCCCCTCCGAGTCAAACCGCTCCAGCAGGCGCTTGCGCGGGAGCATCAGTTCCCAGGTCTGGCCGCCGCGCTGCGGCGGGTCGCGCCAGAGCATGGGAATGACCCAGACGCCGGAAATCTCCCGCGCCAGACCAGGCAGCCATTGGCCGGCGGGCAGGGCGCTTTCGGCCGGGGCGGGGTCGATCCGTTGAAGGTTGAACGGCAGGTTCAGCGATTTGATCAGTGGCGACTGCGTGGCCAGCAGCCTGGCCTGCTCCTGTTCGGCGGGTGAGCCCAGCAGATCCATGCTGGTCCGGGCCATCCGCAGCGACTCCTCCAGCTCGGCTGCGAGGCGTTTGACCTCGCGGTGGGCTTGTGCCTTGGACCGGTCCAGTGCTGCTTCCCGCTGGGAAACCAGCAGCCCGGCCGACAGCAGCAGCAACAGTGCGATGGCGGTTCCGGCCAACACCCGCAACCAGAACCGCCCGGGCGCGGTAGCCGGGTTCGAATTCAGCGGAACCTGAGCAGAATCGTCGCGGTGGGTTTCTGGTGCTGAGGTGGGCGGCATGTGTGCTGGCGGTTGGGTAGTCTGTTCCTGCGCATACCGGATTCTCGGTCAGGCCGCTCCGTTCTGGCGCGCCAGGCGGAGTCCGGTGAAGAACCCGTTGCATTCCGCACCGGCGCGGCAGCCTCAGCCATCCGCCAAGGGTGGCTCGTCACATGTTGCGCCGGTACTGCCCGCCCACCTCGAACAGGGCGCGCGTGATCTGGCCGAGCGAGCACACGCGCACCGCGTCCATCAGCACCTCGAACACGTTGGCGTTGTCGATCACGGCCTGCTGCAGGCGCTGGAGCATGGCGGGGGCTTCCTTCGCATGGCGGGCATGGAAGTCGGCCAGGCGCTGCAGCTGGCTCTGCTTTTCTTCATCCGTGGAGCGGGCCAGTTCCAGCGCATCGGGGATCGGATCGCCCTTGGGGTTGCGGAAGGTGTTCACGCCCACGATCGGGTATTCGCCCGTGTGCTTGAGCATCTCGTAGTGCATGGACTCGTCCTGGATCTTGCCGCGCTGGTAGCCGGTTTCCATGGCGCCCAGCACGCCGCCGCGCTCGGCGATCTTCTCGAATTCGGCCAGCACGGCTTCTTCCACCAGCTCGGTGAGCTCGTCGATGATGAAGGCGCCCTGGTTGGGGTTCTCGTTCTTGGCCAGGCCCCACTCGCGGTTGATGATGAGCTGGATCGCCATGGCCCGACGCACCGAGTCTTCGGTGGGCGTGGTGATGGCTTCGTCGAACGCGTTGGTGTGCAGGCTGTTGCAGTTGTCGTAAATGGCGATCAGCGCCTGCAGCGTGGTGCGGATGTCGTTGAACTGGATTTCCTGCGCGTGCAGGCTGCGGCCACTGGTCTGCACGTGGTACGATGCGGCGCGCCACGCGGCCGAGCACGGTGTATTCCGGGTCCATGCCGTTGCTGAAGAAGAAGCTCAGGTTGGGCGCGAAGTCGTCGATGTGCATGCCACGCGCCAGGTACGCCTCCACGAAGGTGAAGCCGTTGGAGAGCGTGAAGGCGAGCTGGCTGATCGGGTTGGCGCCGGCTTCGGCGATGTGATAGCCGCTGATGGACACCGAGTAGAAGTTGCGCACGTCGTGGTGCACGAAGTACTCGGCAATGTCGCCCATCACCTTGAGGCTGAACTCGGTGCTGAAGATGCAGGTGTTCTGGCCCTGGTCTTCCTTCAGGATGTCGGCCTGGACCGTGCCGCGCACGTTGGCTAGCACCCACTCACGGATCTTGGCGGCTTCGGTGTCGGTGGGCTCACGGCCGTTCTCGGCCTTGAACTTCTCCAGGTTCTGGTCGATGGCCGTGTTCATGAACATGGCCAGAATGCTCGGCGCCGGGCCGTTGATTGTCATGGAGGAAGCCGCCGTACAGCACCTTCATGTCGTCCAGCGTGGCAATGCTCACCCCGGAATTGCCCACCTTGCCGTAGATGTCGGGCCGCGGGTCGGGGTCGTTACCGTAGAGCGTGACCGAGTCGAACGCGGTGGACAGGCGCTTGGCCGGCATGCCTTCGGAGAGCAGCTTGAAGCGGCGGTTGGTTCGGAAGGCGTCGCCCTCGCCGGCGAACATGCGGGTCGGGTCCTCGCCCTCGCGCTTGAAGGCGAAGGTGCCGGCGGTGTAGGGGAAGCTGCCGGGCACGTTGTCCAGCATCAGCCACTTGAGGATCTCGCCGTGGTCCTCGTACTGGGGCAGCGCCACCTTGCGGATCACGGTGCCCGAGAGGCTCTTGGTGGTGAGCGCGGTGCGGATTTCCTTGTCGCGGATCTTCACCACGTACTCGTCGCCCGCGTAGGCCTTCTGCATGTCGGGCCACTGCTGCAGCAGCTTGCGCGCGTCGGCGTCGAGGTGCAGTTCGCGCACCTGGGCCAGATCCACCACCGCCTCTGCAGCACGCGAACGCTCGGGCTTCTCCACGCGCAGCATCGCGGCGGTGGCATGCAGCTGCTGGATCTCGCGCGCCAGGCGGGCCTGTGCGCGGGCGCGGCGTTTGTAGCCGCGCACGGTGTCGCTGATCTCGGCCAGGTAGCGCGTGCGTGCGCCGGGCACGATGGGTGTCTGGTTGGTGCTGTGGCGCACGTTCACCGCCGGCAGCCGGCCTTCGGCCAGCGACAGGCCGAGTGCGGCCAGGCGCACCTTGAGGGCCTGGTACAGCGCGGTCACGCCGTCGTCGTTGAAGCGCGCGGCCATGGTGCCGAACACCGGCATCTGTTCGGTGGGCGTGGTCCATGCTTCGCGGTTGCGCTGCACCTGTTTGGCCACGTCGCGCAGGGCGTCGCTGGCGCCCTTGCGGTCGAACTTGTTGATGGCCACGAACTCGGCGAAGTCGAGCATGTCGATCTTCTCCAGCTGGCTGGCGGCGCCGAACTCGGGCGTCATGACGTACATCGGCACATCCACGTGCGGCACGATGGCCGCGTCCCCCTGGCCGATGCCGGAGGTCTCCACGATCACCAGGTCGAAGCCCGCGCACTTGCCGGCGGCGATCACGTCGGGCAGGGCGGCGCTGATCTCGCTGCCGAAATCCCTGGTGGCCAGGCTGCGCATGAAAACCCGCTGTCCCTGTTGCCAGGGCCCGATGGCGTTCATGCGGATGCGGTCGCCCAGCAAGGCGCCACCGCTCTTGCGGCGCGAGGGGTCGATGCTGATGACCGCCACGCGCAGGCGGTCTTCCTGGTCCAGCCGCAGGCGGCGAATCAGCTCGTCGGTGAGCGAGGACTTGCCCGCGCCACCGGTGCCGGTGATGCCGAGTACCGGAACCTGCCGGGCCTTGGCCTGTTCGTGCAGCGCCGCCACGGTGGCCGGGTCGGCCTTGCCGGCTTCGAGCGCGGTGATGAGCTGCGCCAGCGCGCGCCAGTGCATTTCGCTCTGGCCTTCGATGGCGCTCAGCGCCTTTGGGGCATACGTGCTGAGGTCCCTGTCGCAGCGCATCACCATCTCGCCGATCATGCCGGCCAGGCCCATGCGCTGGCCGTCTTCCGGGCTGTAGATGCGCGCTACGCCGTAGTCCTGCAGCTCGCGGATTTCACTCGGCACGATCACGCCGCCGCCGCCGCCGAACACCTGGATGTGTTCGCCACCGCGCGCCTTGAGCAGGTCCACCATGTATTTGAAGTACTCCACATGCCCGCCCTGGTAGGAGCTGATGGCAATGCCCTGCACATCTTCCTGCAGGGCGGCGGTCACCACCTCGTCCACGCTGCGGTTGTGGCCCAGGTGGATCACCTCGGCGCCCATGCCCTGCAGGATGCGGCGCATGATGTTGATGGCCGCGTCGTGGCCGTCGAACAGGCTGGCGGCGGTGACGAAGCGCACTTTGTGCGTGGGGCGGTAGTTGGCCAGGGCCTGGTAGTCGGCGTTGAGTTGGGTCATGGGCTTGTCTCGGAAGGGATCTTGGGAGTTCAGGCAATGCGCAGTCCGGCCAGCGATGGATCGTCGGGCGGGTAGCGCAGGTCCAGGGCCTTGAGAGCGTCGCGCACCAGGGTGGCGATCATGAGGTTGCGGTGGGTCTTGGAATCGGCCGGCACCACGGTCCAGGGGGCCCAGGGTGTGCTGGTGGCACGCAGCAGGTTTTCGTAGGCCTGCTGGTAGTCCTTCCACTGCTGGCGCACTTCCACATCACCGTGGCTGAATTTCCAGTGCTTGGTCGGGTCGTCGATGCGGGCCTGCAACCGTTCGCGCTGCTCGTCGAAGCCGATGTGCAGCATGCACTTCAGGATCACCGTGCCGGTTTCGGCCAGCAGGCGCTCGAAGTCGTTGATGTGGGCGTAGCGCTGGCGCGTCTGTTCGGGCGTGATCCAGCCGTTGACGGATGGCACCAGCACATCTTCATAGTGGCTGCGGTTGAACACCATGATCTCGCCGGCGGCAGGCACCCGTTGGTGGATGCGCCAAAGGTAGTCGTGGGCGCGCTCGACCTCGGTGGGGGCCTTCCAGCCCACGGTGTGCACCCCCAGCGGGCTGGTGCGCGCGAACGCGCCGCGCACGGTGCCGTCCTTGCCCGAGGTGTCGGTTCCCTGCAGCACCAGCAGCAGCTTGAAGCGCCGGTCGGCATAGAACACGTCCTGCAGCGTGTCCAGTTCTTCGGCCAGGGCTTCCACTGCGGCCTTGTCCACGGCCTTGCTGCCCTGGCTGTAGGGTTTGGCGCCCGTGTCGAATGCCTTCAGGTCGACCCCCTGGTTTGAACCGGAGGGTACTTGCCAGTCGGCCCAGCGGCTGCCCTTGCCTCCCAGGATGGCATTGACCGGAAAGGGCAGGGCGAACTCGCTCGGGCTGGGCATGCGACAGGACTCCGGTGTAGGCGTGGCAGGCATTTGAATTGACGTTTACGTAAACGTCAACCGCAGGATCTTACTCCACGCCCGGTCCGATGACCATGGGAGTGACCCGCATTCCGCCGCGGAACCGGTGCGCACCAACCTGCCGTTGGCGTTCCCGTGCTGGCATTCGTCGAAGAGCCTGACAACGGTGCCGGTGGCACCGTAAAATACCTGCCGGAGTATCCTGGCGCGTGTGACCGGGGTGTAGTCTGAAGGGCCATTGCTGGCCCACCCATCCGGAGGCTTCCGCTGGCCCACCCATCCGGAGGCTTCCATGACCGTTGTTCGCGACCCGGCCCGAAAGCGGGCACTGGTGCTGCGCCTCAAGCGCGCCGAAGGCCAGCTCCGAGGCATCCAGAACCTCATCGAAAACGATGCCGACTGCGAAAAGGTGGCGCAGCAGCTTTCGGCCGCGCGCAAAGCGCTCGACAAATCCTTCTTTTCGCTGGTGGGGTGCGTGATTGCCCAGGGCGACGTGCCAGCCGACGAAGTCTCGGAAATGCTTTCCAAATATTCTTGAACCATTGCCCCGGAGGTTTGCCATGCAACCGATCCAGCTGTTCGACCCCGCTTCCAGCACCTACACCTATGTGCTGTTCGATCAGGACAGCCGCGACGCCCTGATCATCGACCCGGTGGACGAACAGATCGAGCGCGATCTGGCCACCCTCAAGCAGTACGGCTTGCGTCTGGTGTGGGCGGTTGAAACCCATGCCCATGCCGACCACATCACCAGCGCCGGCAAGCTGGCCGAACTGGCGGGTGCCCGCACCGCTGCACCGCAGGGATGCGGCATCGGCACCGCTGCCGTTCAACTCGCCCATGGCGACACGCTGCGCTTTGGCGCCGAAACCCTGAAGGCCCTGCACACCCCAGGCCACACCGCCGGCAGCATGAGCTTCACCTGGCGCGACCACGTGTTCACCGGCGACACGCTGCTGATCCAGGGCTGTGGCCGCACCGATTTCCAGTCCGGCAGCGCCACTGACCTGTACCACAGCATCACGCAAATGCTGTTTGCCCTGCCTGACACCACCACCGTGTGGCCGGGGCACGACTACCAGGGGCGCACCCACTCCACCATTGGCGCCGAGAAGGCCACCAACCCGCGGGTTGCCGGCAAGAGCGAGGAAGCGTTCGTGGCCCTCATGGCCGCGTTGAACCTGCCCAAACCCCGCCGCATCGACGAAGCCGTGCCGGCCAATCTCACCTCCGGCCTGCGGCACGATGTGGACGGTGCCCTGCTCATGCAGCCGCGTCCGGTGACGGCCGGCTATGCGGGCGACGTGTCGCCTCAACTCGCCTGGCAGTGGGTGCAGGCCGGCGAGGCGGTGCTCGTGGACGTGCGCACCGATGCTGAGCGCGAATGGGTCGGTTTCGTGCCCGGGGCCACCGCCTTGGCCTGGAAGCAGTGGCCCGGCATGGCCATGAACGCCGGTTTCGACGACGGGGTGCGCCAGGCGGCGGCTGGTGGCCGGAAGCTGGTGATGCTGTGCCGCAGCGGAGTGCGTTCGATCGCGGCGGCGCGCCGTGCGACCGAACTCGGTCTGGAGGCCTACAACATCCTGGAAGGGTTCGAAGGCGATCCCGATGCGCAGGCGCAGCGTGGCCACAAGGGTGGCTGGAAGCACTGCGGATTGCCTTGGCGGCAGAACTGACGCTGGAGTTGGCCGGCTGTCGGCCACCGCCGCCGTTCCGGAAAAAGACGCCGGTCATCGGCTTTCCATAACAAACCTTGAGTCGAAAGCGTCACAGGCCCTGTCAGATCTGACAGGGTTTCGTGACGTATTTCCCAATTTTTTCCTTCAATGGGGTTTTCTCTTTCTATTGGGGAACACCATGGAAGCGTTGGAACAGGTTCAAACCTCTGCATTTCGCAATCCGCCCTTGTCATCGGGCTTGCAGGCGCGCATCGAGCGGGAATTCCTGCCGCGCTGGAACGGCACCTGGGGCGGCAAGTTCGTGCTGCACGGCCAAGTGCCCGGGCCGAATGCCGTTCGTCTGGACGGCAACGACTATCTGGGCGTGACGGGTCACCCCGCCATCGTTCAGGCGCAGGTGGATGCGATCACCAAAAGCAGCGAGTTTGTGGTGCAGTCGGGCGTTTTCCTGCTGCACCAGCATCCCTCCCGGGCCTTCGAGCAAACGCTGGCGGACTGGTTGGGCAAGGACGATGCCTTCCTGTGCCAGTCGGGCTATTCGGCCAACGTCGGCCTGCTGCAGTCCATTGCCGATCCGCAGACCCCCGTGTTCATTGACACCATGGCCCACACCTCGCTGTGGGAAGGGGCGCATGCGGCCCGTGCGCCAGCCCATGCCTTCCGCCACAACGACCCCGATCATCTCGACCGCGTCATGGCGAAGAAAGGGCCGGGTGTCGTGGTGGTGGACTCGGTCTACAGCACCACCGGCGCCGTGTGCCCGTTGCTGGAGATGGTGGAGGTGGTGGAAAAACACGGCGCCATGCTCATGGTGGACGAATCCCATTCCCTGGGCACGCACGGGCCGCGGGGCGCGGGCCTGTGTGCCGAACTGGGGCTGACCGACCGGGTGCACTTCATCTCGGGCAGCCTGGCCAAGGCAGTGGCCGGGCGGGCCGGCTTCTTCACCGCGCCGGCCAGCATGCGCTACTACATCCTGAGCTCCAGCTATCCGAACATATTCAGCTCCTGCCTGCTGCCCTCGGAGATCGCCGGCCTGAAGGCCACGGTCGAGGTGCTGCAGGCGGCCGACGAAGCGCGGGAGCGGCTCAAGTCCATCACCCGGCGCGTGCGGCAGTCGCTGTCCGACATGGGCTATCCGATCCACCAGGGCACCGAGCAGATCATTGCGCTGGAAGCGGGCACCGAGCCCGAAACCATGGCGCTGCGCGACGCCCTGGAGGAGCGCGGCGTGTTCGGCGCCATCTTCTGCGCACCGGCCACCAGCCGCAACCGGGCGCTGGTGCGCCTGACCCTGAACGCCGCGCTCACCGACGCCGAACTGGACCACCTGGAAGCGGTGGCGCGCGAGCTTGCGCCGATCGTGAAGCCCTGGGACTGGATCATTGCGCGGCGCGCGCGCATGGCTTCAGTCGTCGCGGATGCTGCGTGAGCCCTGCGCTTCGAGGAAGTGGCGGTAGCCGTAGATCGGCATCGGCAGTTCCTCGGTGGTCAGTGGAAAGCTGGCGGCCAGCAGGGCGCCGTCGTGGCCCATGGGCATGGCGGGCGCAGTGCGCACCGGGCCGCGCAAGTCCAGCTGCTGGTGCAGTTCCACTGCCGCCAGCAGCCGGCCTGCGCTGACTGCGCGCGAGACCTCCAGCCCCAGTCCGGCAGAGGCCACCAGCTCGGCCAGGTCGCCCAGGCTGGACTGCATCTCCAGTTGCAGCCACTGGCAGCGTCCCTGGCTGTCCAGGCCCAGTATGCCGAACGGCTGCCCGAGCACGGCGTATTCCACCCAGTGCTCGGCCGCATAGGCCTGCAGCGCCTGCGAGACGGATGGAATCTGCAGGATGGACTGTTGCACCGGCTGCAGCACCTGCCGCCATGCGCCATTGACGCGCGCATGCGGCGCCACCGACAACCGGCGCAACACGCCCATGAGCAGACGCGTGATGTCCGGTGCCTGTTTGGGCACGAACTGGTCGATCAGCCCGTTGTTGAACGCCTGCACCGCAATGTTCTCGTCGGCCTGGCCGGTGAGCAGCACACGCGAGCCTGGCCAGTCGAGCAGGGTGTCGAGCACCTGCAGGCCATTGGTTCCTGGCATGGCGAAGTCGATCACGCAGATCTTGGCCAGGTGGTAGCGCGCCGGGTGGTTGCCCCAGTAGCGCAGGACTTGCGGGATCAGTGGCTGGCCCTGGCGCCAGCGGTCGATCATCTGGAGCTGCAGGCTGGCGTCGGCCTCCCAGCGGGCAGGCTCCGTGCGCATGCGCTCGCCAAAGCCCGATGGCCGGGAGAACAGCTCGATCTGCCACTGCGATGGCACCACCATGCCCAGCATGTCGAGGTAGTCGGGGTCATCGTCCAGGAACAGGATGCTTCCCGGCCGGTGAAACAGCGAAAGGGTCAGGGCCATGGTGTTCTCAGTCGGGCGCGGCCGTGCGGTTGGTGGGGGCGGCGTTGAGGGGCAGGTCGATCATGAACACCGCGCCGCGCGAAATTTCCGAATGCACGCTCAACGTGCCGTTGGCCGCCTCCACCACGTTCTTGCAGAACGTCAGACCGAGCCCGCTGCCAGCGCCCGACTGGGTGGAGAAGAACGGCTCGAAGATGCGCCGATGCAGGTCTCCAGGAATGCCCACGCCATCGTCGGAAACGGCGATGCGCCCTTTGCCGTGGTGCAGCCCCACCTCGATGCGCAAGTCCCCGGGGCTGGGCGCGCTGCTGGCCGAGGCCAGCGAATGCAGGGCATTCTTGAGCAGGTTGGACAGCACCTGCCCGAACAGCGCACGCGACCCCTGGAAACAGAAGTCCTGCTGAATGTGCACCCGCACGCAGTCGCGCTCGCGCGATGACCGGTAGGGGTATTGCTGCACCGTTTCGTGCACCAGGTCGGCCGCATGGATCAGGCTCTGGTGCCGGGGCAAGCGGTACAGCTGGGCATTGGAGATCTGGGTGTCGATCTGCTGGTTCATGCTGCGCACCAGGCCCTGCAGGCGACCGGCCAGCTCCTCGATGCGTTTGCGCTTGGCTTCGGGCACATCGTGCTGCACCAGGTTGCGCACCACGTCACCCAGCAGATTCACCGTGGCCAGCGGCGTGCGCAGTTCGTGGGCCATCACGCCCATGGTGCTCAGCGTGTTGAGCAGCCGCGTGCGCCGCAGGTTGGCGCTGGAGAAGCCCAGCATCAGGCCCATGACCCAGGCGAAGGCGATTGCCACCACATCCACCCCGGGGTTCACGAACACGAGTGCCGGTCCTTGCAGCGCGTGTGCCAGCAGATAACCAGCGGGGGCTCCGGTGAGAAGACCCAGCGTGGCCAGCCGCCAGTCGGTGGCGTGGTAGTAGATCAGCACCATGGCGCTCACGCTGGCGAGCCAGGCGGCGTTGCCGCCGTTCATGCAGTACATCCAGCTGAAGAAGAACGGCAGCTGGATCCAGGTGGCCAGACCGAAGATGCGACCGCTGCTGCGTGACATCGGCTCGCGCAGCATGTCGGGCATGACGTACGCCACCGACAGCAGCGCCATCAGCGCGCGCACCGCGTAGTTTTCGTAGGGTTGGGGCACCCATTCGGCCCAGACCACCGCCGCGATCAGGTGGCCGAAGAACGTGAACATTCCGATCCACAGCAACCGGTAGCGCGATGGATGCAAAATAGCTTCCACCGGCGCATGGACGATCTCGTCCTGCAGCCACCGCCAAAGGCGGGACTTGGCACTGTGGAACCACAACCGGTCCAGACGCACGCGGAAATCCTTCTGTCGGAGAGCCCCGATCGCCCCATGCGACCGAAACCTATTGTCACAGTTGAGGCGACCCGTACGCCATGACCCTACCTGTCAACTTTGACAGTGTGGGATTGGACGCCGTCCTGGCCGACTGGGTGTGCGCGTTGCACGACCAGGGTGTGGAGGCGGTTCTGGTGCTTGGCCCCGACCCCGAAGGCGGTCAGGACGACCGGCAGGTGCTCGCCATCCATCCGCCGCGCCTGCTGGGGGCGGCCGAGGCGCTGGCCGCCAGCCGCGACTTCGGGGCCAGCTGGCGCGACAGCGACGCTCCTCTGGTGGCGTGGCAGGACATCTCCAAGTCGTCGTTCGACAGTGCCAGCCGTTGGCGCCGGCTCTGGCTGGCGCATGGCTACCAGACGCTGGTGCGGGTGGCGTTCAGCCTGCCGGCTGGCCGCGCCTTCGAATGTTTCATGTTCAGTCCGCGCGCGTTTGCCGGTCGGGAAGAGGCGGCGGTTCTGGCCTGGTCGGCGTTCAACGTGTGGCCCATGCTGCGGCGGGCCATCGCCGAGCGGCGCATCGGGTTGAGCCCGCGGGAGCGGGAAAGCCTGCACCACGCCTTCGAGGGCCTCACCGCCCGCGAGACCGCGCTGCGCATGGATTGTTCAGAGCGCACGGTGAACTACCACCTCTCCAACGCCATGTCGAAGCTGAAAACCGACAACAAGCTGGCTGCCGTGCAGCGTGCCTGCTGGCTGGGACTTCTCTGACCCAAGGCCATGCCGCAAGGCGCTCTGCACCCAGCGGTGTTGGGCACGAGGGGTCTGGTGGCGATAATGCGCCCATGACTTTTCTGGCCCTGGACGTTGGCAACACCCGCCTGAAATGGGCGCTCTACGAAGCGCCCCGGGTTGGAGCCCGCTTGCTGGCGCACGGCGCCCAGTTCCTCGAGAACATCGAAAAGCTGTCCGAAGGCGATTGGGCAGCGCTGCCGGCCCCGCAGTGGGTGCTGGGTTGCGTGGTGGCTGGCGACGCGGTCAAGCGGCGGGTGGAAGAGCAGCTGGAGCTGTGGGACGTGAGCCCGAGCTGGGTGGTCTCCAGCAGTGCCGAGGCCGGGCTGACCAACGGCTACGACCATCCGGCCCGTCTGGGCACCGACCGTTGGGTGGCCATGATCGGCGCGCGCCAGCGTCTGCTGGAACAGGGCCCGGCCCGTCCGTGCGTGGTGGTGATGGTCGGTACGGCCGTCACGGTGGAAGCCATCGACGCCAGTGGCCGCTTTCTGGGTGGCATCATCCTGCCGGGGCACGGCATCATGCTGCGTGCGCTCGAATCCGGCACCGCCGGTCTGCATGTGCCCACCGGCGAGGTGCGCGATTTCCCCACCAACACCAGCGACGCGCTCACCAGCGGCGGCACGTTCGCCATTGCGGGCGCGGTACAGCGCATGGTGGAGAACCTGCAGCGCCACACCGGCGAGCCCCCGGTGTGCTTCATGACCGGTGGTGCGGGCTGGAAGATGGCGCCCAGCATGTCCACCCCCTGTGAACTGGTGGAAAGCCTGATCTTTGACGGTCTGCTTGAGATCGCGGAAAAGCGGCTCGGGTAGTCACTCCCCCCAGGGAAGCATCAGCGTCAGGGTGAGCAGACGGCGGAACTCCGGCTCGAACTGGTCGATGATCTGCTGCGGGTCGGGGCACAGCCGGGTGTCGGCAATCACGCCGAACTGCACGCCGCCGCCGTAGCTCAGGATCGAAACGCCCAGGCCCACGGTGCCGGTCTGCGGCACCCAGAACATGGTCTGTTCCAGCGTGGCGCCGCACACCTTGAGTTTCTCGGCCGGGCCGGGCACATTGGTCATGACGGCGGTGGTCTTTCGGCCGAACAGGCTGAGCATTGCGTCCTGGGCCGGTTTCACCAGCAGGCCGGCCACCGACAGCAGGCCGAAGGTCAGCAGCGGCTGCAGACTGCCCTTGAGGCTGGTCATGCGGTCGCGCACGGTCAGCAGGCGTTCGATGGGGTTGGCGATGCCGATGGGCAGCACCAGCGGCACCAGGCCGAAGCGGTTGCCGAGTTTCCAGGCTTCGGACATCGGCCGCAGGTTGATCGGCACCATGGCACGGATTTCCTTGGCCCTGGGGTCGTCGCCCTGTTGCCTCAGGTAGGCGCCGATGGCACCCGCCACGCAGCTCAGCAACACATCGTTGATGGAACATTTCAGTGCCTTGCCGATGGCTTTCACCTCGGTCAGTGGCAAGGGTTCGCACCAGGCCACGCGCTTGTGCTGGCCCGGCTGGCCCTTCAGGCGCGTGGGCGAGTCGTCGGGCATGAGCGCCAGCGCAGCCAGGTCACTGGCGAGCTGGCCACCCATGCGGGCCACATCCAGCGCCTGGCCCAGCGTATCGCTCAGGCCCTGCTGGGGCGCCGCAAGCAGCGACAGCGACTTCGCCGCCCCGCCACCAGCCACTTCCAGCGCGCGGGCCGTCAGGTCACCCAGCGGGCGGATGAGCGTATCCGCCACCCAGCCTTCGGCGGCTTCCATGCCGGCGCGCGCCGCCTTGCGTGGGCGCTGTGGCGGCGGTTGGCCGCCATCGACCAGGCTCATCATCACGCTGATGAGCGCAATGCCGTCGGCAATGCAGTGGTGGATGCGCGCCACCAGGGCCGAGCCCTGCCCGTAGCGTTCGATCAGTTCGAACTGCCAGAGCGGATGGGCCGGGTCAAGCGCCTGCATGGCCAGTTCACCAACCCGTTCCTGCAGGGCCGCCTGCTCGCTCTGGCCCTTGCGCCGCTTCAGGGCGCGGGCCGTGACATGCCGCTCGATGCGGAAGTCGGGGTCGCGCGCCCAGTGCGCGCCGGCAGCGTCCTGGCGCGCCAGCTGCACGAAGCGGTTGTAGGGCAGCAGGCGGTCGCGCACCCGCTCGCGCAAGGCATCCAGCGTGATGCCGGGCCGCAGCACCCACACACCCACGATCATCATCAGGTTGGACTCCGAGTCCATGCGCAGCCAGGCGGTGTCGACCTTGCTCATGCGCTCGCCCTGCAGGCCCAGGCCCCGTGGCAGGGCGGTTCGGTTGCGGCGCTGGCGGGACGCGGTGTCCGGCAGGGATGGGGTCGCCGGGGGTGCGGCAGGCAGGGGAGCAGGCTCGGAGGCGGATGGGGCGGATGAAGAATGTGACGAGCGACGAACGCGCTGAACCATGGTGTCTCCTGCTGCCCCCGAACTGCCGGATCCCTTGGACCCCTGCGCAGGAAGCGATGGTGGTGTGGACTTCGAGTGAGCCCTCCCTATTCTGCCGTCAGGCCAGACCGTAAGATACCGGGCCAGCCCTGATGCCTTGCCGCTCAGGCAGCCCCACAACCCTCAGGAGACCCCAGCATGTCCGATCTCAAGTCCCGCTTCGAAGCCGCCGTGGCCCAGTCGAAAAGTCTCAGCGAACGGCCCGACAACGCCACCCTGTTGAAGATCTATGGGCTGTACAAGCAGGCCACCAGCGGCGACAACGCCGAGAAAAAACCGGGTTTCGGCGACATGGTCGGGCGGGCCAAGTGGGACGCCTGGAACGGCCTGAAGGGCACCGGCGCCGAGGACGCGATGCAGCAGTACATCGACCTGATCGATAGCCTGAGCTGATCCTTGCCGACCGGATGCGCTGCCGGCCCACCGGCCTGCGCCCGACAAGCCACCTGGTTTCAGGTGGCTTTCTTTTTGGCTGCGGCCTTCCTGGCAGCCGGTTTCTTGCTGGCCAGCAGGGTGTCGAGGTTCTTCACGATTTCCTGCTCGATGCGGTCCTTGAACGCCCCCAGCAGAAAACCCAGCCGGGCGTCCAGCTCGAAGTGGTCACCGGACACCTTGAGCGTGCCCGACACGCCCGAGCGCGAGAACTGCACTTCGTCGCACGTGTCGCTTTCTTCGTAGGTGCAGCTCATGTCGAACTTTTCTTCCGCCTGTTCGGCCCATTGCCAGGCCACCTTGCGGGCACCGGCAAGCCCGAGCTGGTGGTTGCGCCGGATGTGGATGTCTGCCATGCGTTGTCCTTGTTGGTTTTGGGGTCAGGGGGTGGTGGGGGGACCGTTGCCGATGGCGGCGGTCCGGCTTGCGCTCAACGCCTTGAGCTCGGCGTGTCGCTCTTCGCGTGGCCGTTCGCCCAGCTGGCGCACGGCGGCGTGAAAGCGGTCGAAGTCGCGGCCTTCGCGCTCGAACAGGGCTTCGAAGCCCGGCACCAGCTCGTCGTAGGCGGCCTGGGTGGCAAAGGTGGCATTGTTGGCCCGGGCCACCCAGGCGTCGTAGCCGGCAAAGCCGCCCCATTGCTGCTTGAGGGCTTCGTATTCCACGCGGAACGCCTGCATCACCTCGGCCTTGCGCGCCAGACCGGTGGCGGTGTCCTGGGCTGGGTCGGCGTAGACAGCGGCCAGGCGCTGGCGCACCGACAGGGTCAGTGCGCGGAACTGTCGGCGGCGGGCATCGAAGGCCTCGTACTCCGTGCGTGCGGCGGCTTTGGCGCGTTCGCTGAGCCAGCGCTCACCCCCCAGGCGCTCCACCGCCGTGGCGTAGGACTCGTTGAACATGGTGTCGTCCTTGACGTAGACCACCTGGTGGGCCAGCTCATGGAAGATCAGTCGCGCCAGTTCGCCTTCGGGGTACTGGATGAAGGTGTTGAGCAACGGGTCGCCACCGAGCCAGTTCATCCAGCCCAGCGTGGAATAGGCCGGCACCGGGTAGACCGCCACGTCCAGGTCCTTCGGCAGGCTGGCGGCAAAAGCGCGGGCATCGGCCTCCGCGTAGTAGCCCCGATAGCCCACACAGCCAACGACTGGAAAGCACCAGGTGTTCAACGTCAGGGAGAGTGCCGGTGCGGCGGTCACGTTGTAGACCACGGCCCGGCGCTGCAGGTCGGCGTAGCGCCGGTAGCTCGCGTTGTCCGGCAGGGCCAGTTCGGTGGCGGCGAAGTCACGAATGCGCAGGGCCGTGGCCAGCCGGGTCTTGAGGGTGTCTGGCGTGGAAGGGTCGTCCAGCCAGTGCTGCACCGGCCGGGCGGCTTTCATGACCTGGAGGTGGCCAGTGACAGACTGCCAGTAGTACCCCGGCCCGGTCGTGCTGGCACAGCCACCCAGTGCACCCGCCAGCGCCAGGGCCCCCAGCCGGGCGTACCACCGCGCGGCCGGCAGCATCAGGCCGGCTCCGCCAGCCGCGCCACTTCCACGGCACAGTCGTAGAACACCGGGCCGCGGCCCAGGTCGGTGAGGTGCTGGCTGGTGACCTCGTTCACGTTGGTGCCGAAGGCGCCCAGCTTGCGCCACCAGATACCCAGGCCATTGACCACGCCGGGCCGCGCCCGTGCCGAAATGTCGACCCGGCACCGGTATTCGCCGCGGTCGTTGAACACCCGCACCATGTCGCCCGCCGCGATGCTGCGCAGCGCGGCGTCTGATGGGTGCATCTCCAGCAGGGGTTCGCCCTCGATGCTGCGCAGGCTGACGACGTTCACGAAGGTTGAGTTGAGGAAATTGCGGGCCGGCGGGGAGATCATGGCCAGCGGATAGCGGTCGCCGGGCAGCGGGGCTTCGTGGTTGGACAGGTGGTCGGGCAGGCCGTCCAGCCCTTGCGCGGCCAGCCGTTCGCTGTGGAACTCGCAGCGGCCGGAGGGCGTGGGAAAGCCGCCGTTGGCGAACGGCGCTTCGGGCACCGGCAGCGTGGCGAAGCCCTTCTCCAGCAGTTCGTCGAAACTCACCGCATCGCCGAACGCCTGCCGGCACAGCGTCAGATCGTCTTCGGCGAAGCAGGGGTCGTCGAAGCCCATGCGGCGGGCCAGCGCGCGGAAGATGTCGGTGTTGGTGCGGGCCTGCCCCAGGGGAGCAATGGCCGGGCGGTTGAGCAGCACGTCGGTGTGGCCGTAGCTGGCATGAATGTCCCAGTGTTCCAGCTGGGTGGTGGCCGGCAGGATGTAGTCGGCGTGGTCGGCGGTGTCGGTCTGGAAATGCTCGAGCACCACCGTGAACAGGTCTTCGCGGCAGAAGCCTTGCACCACTTTGGACGACTCGGGTGCCACCGCCACCGGGTTGCTGTTGTAGACGATCAGCGCCTCGATCTTCGGACCGAAGGCATTTGATGCGTCGCGCAGCAGGTCATTGCCGATGGTGCTCATGTTGATGGTGCGCGGGCGCCGACCAGCCAGCAGTTCCGGGCGCTGCAGGCGCGCTCGGTCGATGGGGAAGTGGCCCGACGACGACAGCAGCAGACCGCCCGCGCGGTGCCGCCAGGCGCCCACCAGCGCCGGCAGGCAGGCCACGGCCCGCACCGCATTGCCGCCGCCACGCACGCGCTGCATGCCGTAGTTCAGGCGGATGGCCGCTGGCCGGGTGGTGCCGTAGGCGCGGGCCAGGTCCTCGATCTGCTGCTGTGGCACGCCGCACACCCTGGCCGCACGCTCGGGGGGCCATTGCAGGGCGCGTTCGCGCAGGCCTTCCCAGCCCAGCGTGTGGCGCTCGATGTAGTCGTGGTCCAGCCAGCCGTGGGTGATGAGCTGGTGCATGAGTGCCAGCGCCAGGGCGGCATCGGTGCCCGGCTTCAGCGCGATGTGCTCATGGCACTTGTCGGCGGTTTCGCTCTTGCGCGGGTCGATGCAGACCAGCCGGGCCCCGTTGCGTTTGGCCTGCTGGGCATGGCGCCAGAAGTGCAGGTTGCTGGCAATCGAATTGCTGCCCCAGATCAGGATCAGCTGGGATTCCGCGAAGTGCTCCACCTTCATGCCGACTTTGGCGCCCAGGGTGTGGATCAGGCCTTCGGCGCCGGCATTGGCGCAGATGGTGCGGTCCAGAAAAGACGCGCCCAGGCGGTTGAAAAAGCGCGCCGCCATGCCCTCGCCCTGCACCTGACCCATGGTGCCCGCATAGCTGTACGGAACGATGGCTTCCGGGTTGCGGGTGGCAATGGCCCGCAGCCGGCTGGCGATGTCGTCGAGGGCGGTGTCCCAGTCCACCGGCTCGAAGCGTCCGCTGCCTTTGGGGCCGCTGCGCTTGAACGGCTGCAGCAGCCGCGCGGGGTGGTAGGTTCGCTCCGCGTAACGCGACACCTTGGTGCACAACGCCCCATCGGTGTGGGAATGCGCCGGATTGCCCTGCACCTTCACCGCCACGCCGTCCTCCACCGTGGTCACGAGGGCGCAGGTGTCGGGGCAGTCGTGCGGGCAGGCGCCGCGGATGGTCTGGAGGCTCATGGCGTGTGTCGGATCGGCGTCACCGGAGGTCGTGTCGAGGCTGCAGGAAGCCCGGATCATGATATATCCTGCCGTTCAAAACCCGGGCTCGCGGGGAGGCTGGGATTGCGCTGGACCAGGCAGGGGGATCAAGTATGTTGCGTCGAAAAGCCATTTCATTGGTGGGCAGACTGGTGGGCGCGTCGGCCCTGGGGAGCTTCGCCCTGCCGGGCCGCGCCCAGAGCGCCGGCGTGAGCGACACCCGCATCCTGCTGGGCCAGTCCGCCCCGTTTTCGGGTGCAGCCGAACAGCTCGGCGTGCAGTTCTATCTGGGTGCCCAACTGTTCTTCGATGCGTTGAACGCGCGGGGCGGTGTCAATGGGCGAACGATCGAGATCAAGCGGATGGACGACGGCTACGAGCCGGAGCGCTGCGCCGCCAATACCCGCCAGCTCATCAGTGAAGGGGTGTTCGCGCTGTTTGGCTACATCGGCACCCCCACCGGCGTGGTGGCCCTGCCGCTGGCCACCGAAGCCAGGGTGCCGTTTTTCGCACCGTTCACCGGTGCCGAGGTGCTTCGCACCCCGTTCAACCGCTACGCCATTCATGTGCGCGCGTCGTACTTTGACGAAACGGCGGCCATCGTGCGGCAAAACCTGTCCACCGGCATCAAGAAGGTCGCTGTGTTCTACCAGAACGATGCATACGGCAAGGCCGGTCTGGAAGGGGTCAGCCGGGCGCTGAAAGAGTCGAACCTGGAGCCGGTGTCCACCGGAACGGTGGAGCGCAATTCGGTGGATGTGACGCAGTCGGTCAGCGAGATCCTGGCCGGAAAACCCGAGGCCATCGTTCAGATCGGCGCCTACAAGGCCTGCGCTGCGTTTGTGCGCGCGGCGCGCCAGAAGGGTTTCATCGGCAGCTTCTACAACGTGTCGTTCGTGGGCACCCAGGCGCTGATCGACGAACTGGGCAAGGATGCCCGCGGGGTGGTGGTGAGCCAGGTGATGCCGTTCCCCTACAGCCCGGTCACGCAGATCGCGGGCGAATACCTGGCCGCCCTCAAGAACAAACAGGGCCATTCGCCCAACTATTCCAGCATGGAGGGGTTTGTGGCGGCCAAGGTGTTCACCGAGGCCGCACGCCGCGGCGGGCGCAACCTCACGCGGGACGGCTTCATCGCTGCGTTGCAAAGCATCCGCAAGCTCGACCTGGGCGGCTTTCCTGTCGACTTCGCGTCGGACAAGCACACCGGGTCGAAGTTCGTCGAACTCACCATGCTCACTGGCGACGGCCGCGTGCGCCGCTGACACGCGCCCGGCGCCGGTCAGTCCCCGGTGGGCGCAGGGTTGTCGCTCCCGGCACCCGGTCCGGGCCCCCGGTTGGGTAACATGGCAGGCCCTTTACCGCCAGGGGCCGAACGGCCTCTGAACCGCCGGGAGACCCCATGCGACTCATCGACTCCATCCTGACCCAGGCTGCCTCGATCGCGGCTGTGCGCCGAGACATCCACGCCCACCCCGAACTGTGTTTTGAAGAGGTCCGCACCGCCGACGTGGTGGCGGGCAAGCTCACCGAATGGAGCATTGAAGTGCACCGGGGCCTGGGCACCACCGGCGTGGTGGGCGTGGTGCACGGCCGCGACGGCGGCGCAAGCGGCCGTGCCATAGGCCTGCGCGCGGACATGGACGCCCTGCCCATGCAGGAGCACAACACCTTTGCCCATGCCAGCCAGCACGCCGGCAAGATGCACGCCTGCGGCCACGACGGCCACACCGCCATGCTGCTGGCCGCGGCCCAGCATTTCGCCAAGCACCGCAATTTCGACGGCACCGTGTACCTGATCTTCCAGCCGGCCGAAGAGGGTGGCGGTGGTGCCCGCGAAATGATCAAGGACGGTCTGTTCGAGAAGTTTCCTGTGGAGGCCGTGTTCGGCATGCACAACTGGCCGGGCCTGCCGGTGGGAACCTTTGCCGCCAGCGCGGGGCCGGTCATGGCGTCCAGCAACGAATTCCACATCGTCATCCGTGGCAAGGGCGCCCACGCCGCACTGCCGCACAACGGCATCGACCCGGTGCCGGTGGCCTGCCAGATGGTGCAGGCCTTCCAGACCATCATCACGCGCAACAAGAAGCCGGTGGACGCGGGCGTGATCTCGGTCACCATGATCCACACCGGCGAAGCCACCAACGTGGTGCCCGACAGCTGCGAGATCCAGGGCACGGTGCGCACCTTCACCTATGAGGTGCTGGACCTGATCGAGAAGCGCATGCAGGAAATCGCCGAACACACCTGCGCCGCGTTCGGGGCCACGGTGGAGTTCCAGTTCAAGCGCAACTACCCGCCCACCATCAACCACGCCGCCGAAACCGCTTTCGCGCGCGAGGTCATGGCCGAGATCGTCGGCGCCGACAAGGTGGTGGAGCAGGAACCCACCATGGGCGCCGAAGACTTTGCCTACATGCTGCAGGCGCGCCCGGGCTGCTACGCCTTCATTGCCAACGGCGACGGCGCGCACCGCGAAATGGGCCACGGCGGTGGGCCCTGCATGCTGCACAACCCCAGCTACGACTTCAACGACGACCTGATTCCCCTGGGCGCCACCTTCTGGGTGCGGCTGGCGGAAAAATGGCTGGGCCAGCCGCGCACCGGAGCCGCTGCGTGATCGAGCTTTCCCGGGCGTTTGCGCCGTCCTACGCCCGGGCCCGGGTGCAGTTCCTCGAAGCCGCTGCGGCGGCCGGCATGCACATCACCAGCCACAACCACCCGCTGCCTGGGCGCGACGGTGAAACCCTGGCCATGGACGTGGCGCTGGATGGCTCGCCCGATGCCGATCGCCTGCTCGTGGTCAGCAGCGCCTGCCACGGCGTGGAAGGCTATTGCGGTTCCGGGATTCAGGTGTTTGCCGCGCACGACGCCGAATGGCGGGAGAAGGCCCGCGCCGCCGGCGTGGCGGTGCTCTACATCCATGCCTTGAATCCCCACGGATTTTCCTGGATGCGGCGCGTCACGCACGAAAACGTCGACCTCAACCGGAACTTCCAGGACTTCTCGAAACCCCTGCCGGTGAACGAGGCCTACGCCGAGCTGCACCCGCTGTTGCTGCCCTCCATCTGGCCCCCCACCGCGGACAACGAGGCCGCCATTGCGCGCTTCATCGCCGAACGCGGGCTGGACAAATACCAGGCAGCGGTATCGAAGGGTCAGCACATGTTCGCCGACGGGCTGTTCTTCGGCGGCACCGCGCCGACCTGGAGCCACCTCACCTTGCGCCAGGTGTTGCGCATGCATGGTCAGCGCGCGCGCCACATCGGCTGGATCGACCTGCATACCGGCCTGGGACCGAGCGGTCTGGGCGAGCGCATCTTTGCCGGCGATGACGACGACCGCGCGGTGGCCCGTGCACGGGCCTGGTGGGATGGTGGCGGGCAGACGCCCGTGACCTCCATCTACGACGGTTCGTCCACCTCTGCACGGCTCACCGGGTTGATGTGGAGCGCCATGCCGCAGGAATGTCCGCAAGCGGTCTACACCGGCATTGCGCTGGAATACGGCACCGTGCCCATCACCGAGGTCGTCGACGCCCTGCGTGCCGACCACTGGCTGCAGCTGCACCCGCAGGCCAGCGATGAACTCCGGCGGGCCATCAAGCATCGGGTCATGGCGGCGTTTTATGTCGACACCGACGAATGGCGGGGCCAGATCGTCGCGCAGGCCCGCCAGGCTCTGTTCCAGGCCGTAGACGGCCTGGCGGCCAGCTGACGCCGCCTGCCCATCGCCCGCCGAGAGCGCGGGTCAGGTCTTGTGCGGCGGTGCGGAGCGGGGCGTCCTGGCCCGGCGGCTCCCTTAGCAGAAGCTCCGAAGAACCGGGCCCATGCTGCGAGCGCTTGCAGAGCTTTCCCGAGCGCCATCCCATGCGCGCACGGTGCGCGCATGGGATGTTCATGCCTGTGGCTGGTACGCCCCCGTGAGCTGGAGCAGGTGGATGCGCTGGTTTTTTTCCAGATACGGAGCCAGCAGGTTGAGCACATGCTGCGCACCGCGCAACAGGGCATCCTGGGCGTTGTCCGGCTCCAGCGCATGGCGGGGATTGCGCACGTATTCAAAGCTCAGCCAGTAGGTCAGCAGCACCACCATGCAGTTTGCGGTGGGCTCCACCTCGCGGGCGTCGATGTCCACCGCGCCGCCCCTGCTCATGCCGGCCAGCATCAGGCGGATGGCGCGCGTCTTGTTGTGCAGCACGGACTGGAACTGTGTCTCCAGCAGCCGGTTCTTCGACAGCAGGTCGTTCAGGTCGCGGTACAGGAAACGGTACTGCCAGATGATCTCGAACAGCGAGTGCAGGAAGAACCAGGCATCCTCCACGTTGCGCACGTTGTCGCTCGCGTTGAGCAGCTCGTTGAGCGAGCGTTCGTAGCGGTCGAACAGGTTGTTGATCAGCTCGTCCTTGGCGGGGTAGTGGTAATACAGATTGCCGGGGCTGATGCCCAGCTCCGCCGAAATCAGGGTGGTGGACACGTTGGGTTCGCCGAACCGGTTGAACAGGTCCAGCGTCACCTCCAGGATGCGTTCAGCGGTGCGGCGCGGGGCTTTCTTGGCCATGTCAGGGGTTCGCGGCAGCCGGCTTGAGCTGGTGCTCCAGATCGTCCAGCGTGAGGTGCAGGCGCTCCAGCGCCTGGTGGCCCGTGCGCCGCCTTTTGCGGCTGTCCTGGCGGGCCGGCTCGGCCAGCAGGCGCCGTGCCGGGTCCATCAGGGCCTGCAGGTCCAGGTGTACGCCGTGCCGCTGCAGGGCCGGAGCGAGCTGGAGGGAGCGCTGGCGCAGGGTCTGGCGCGTCTGCTGGTACGCATGCTCGGCCAGTTCGCGCCGCTGGCGGTAGCTGAATGTGTT
>JALORL010000184.1 GCA_025458915.1 Hydrogenophaga sp. | reverse complement strand
TGTAGAAGGAGGTGGTCTTGCCGGCACCATTGGGGCCCAGCAGGCCCACCACCTCCCCTTTGTCCACGGCCAGCGAAACATCCTTGACCACCTTGCGGCTGCCATAGGACTTTTTCAGGCCCCGGGCTTCCAGTGTGCTGCGGTCCGGTGTCACAGGCGACCGGAGGGTCGCGTCGTCGGTCACCGGCTTTTCTCGTTGACGCTGCCGCTGGGGCGCAGTTGCGCCGGGGGAGCCGACGGCACGGCTGGGGTCGTGCCTTCGGCCGGAATCGGCGTGAGCATGGCACGCACGCGCCCGGACGGATTCGCAGCAGATCCGCTGGAGCCGCCGCCATTCACGGTGAACACCTCGGTCGCGCTGTTGTAGACGATCTGGCTGCCGCGCGACTCGTCGTTGATTTGCGGCCCGCGGTAGCGGCGCAACACCGCCTTGCCATCGAAGCGCACGATCTCGGTCTTGCTGTCGTACTCGATGCGCACGCCCTCACCCTCGATCCATTCGTCCAGCCCTTCCCGCTTCTGCCGGAAGAAGCCCGGCACTTCCGAAGTACCGGTCAGCACACCCACCTGGTTGCCCTGGGCGTCCTGCTGTACCTCGATCTTGACGCCGCGCATGATGATGGTTCCCTTGGTGAGCACCACATTGCCGGTAAAGATGCTGGTCTGGCGCGCCTCGTCATACCGCAGCGCGTCTGCCTCGATGTTCATCGGCTTGTCCCGGTCGGCAGCTTCGCCATGGGCCAGGCCCATGCTGAACAGGGCAGCAGCCAGCACGGCTGCGAATCGGGTCAGGTCAGACGTCATGGAGGGCATCATGGTGTTTTGGGGCACGAAACTTGCATTCATTGTACCGGCGGCGCAGGGGTTTTCAGCGGACCAGCGAACCCGGTTCAGAGGATCGTGCAAAAAAGAAAACCCCGCCGGCGCGAACGCACCGACGGGGTTGCATCACGTGGGGCGCGCCAGTGCCAGCGAGCCGCGAATCAGCCCTTGCGGAGATCGGCGATGAGGGCGTTTGCCACGGCCAGGGTGCGCGGGCCCTGGCCAGGGATGTAGAAGCGCCCCGCCACGCCCAGGGCTGGCGTTCCTTCCACCTGGTAAGCGTCCTGCAGCTGGGTGGCCCGACGCGCCTTGCCTGCCACGGCAAACGAGTTGTACAGCTCGGAGAACTTGGTGCGGTCCACACCCTGTTTCTCGATCCAGTTGGTGATGGCCTCCGGGGTGGTCAGGCGCTGCTTGTCCACGTGCACCGCCTTGAACACCTTTTCGTGCAGGGCGTCGACCTGACCCATCGCCTCCAGGGCGTAGTACAGCTTCTGGAGCGGAACAAAGGCATCGCTGAATGCCACCGGCGTGCGGCGCAGCGTGACATTGTCAGGCTTCTTCTTGAGCCACTCGGTGATGTGCGGCTCGAAATTGAAGCAATGGATGCAGGTGTAGGCAAAGAACTCCACCACCTCGACCTGGCCCGCCGGGGCGTCCACGGGCGCTGGACGTGCGAGGCGAAGGTAATCCTTGCCCTCCTGGAGGGCAGCCTGCGCGTGGGCCGGGACCAACGCCAGCAGGCCTGCCGCCGCCATCCCACCACCAACCAGAACCGATTTCGAAAATTCTCTGCGTTGCATGACTTCACTCTCCTGTAGTAGCGCCTGGTTGGGTGCAACCAGGCTGCGAATGGTTCCCGTCTCAGCGGTCCAGGCGCACAAGCGCCGCATCCACCCCGTTGACCGCAAGCTGTTCGCGGGTCACATCGGCCAGGGCCCGGTCCGCAAACGGTCCCACGCGCACCCGGTACACCGTCCGGCCCGCCTGCTCGCGTTCGGTGATGGCAGCGTCGATGCCGAGCATGGCCAGGCGTGCCTTCTGGGCCTGTGCATCGTCGGGGCTGCGGAATGCTCCGGCCTGCACGAAGTAGGCCGAGGCGTCCACGGCGGGTCCGGTCGCAGCCGGGAGCGCGGCCGGGGCCGACGGGGTGGCGGCCGCTGTACGCGCAGGTTCGCCCAACCGCGACTGCACCAGATCGCCAAGCGGATCGCCGCCCGCAGCGGGCAGCGAACGCCCATCGGCAGGCGGAACAACAATCGCTCCGGCAGGGTCTGCAGGCGGCAGCACCACCGGCGCGACCGGCTGCTGGCTGCCCGGACGGCCGCCCAGCGCCGCATTGGGGTTCCACCCGCGATTGCGCTCTTCTTCGATCAGATCCTGACCGGCATTGCGGGTGAGTCCACGATCCACGAACGGAATCGGCACCTTGGTGACGTAGACCGCAACCGCCAGCGCAGCGCCCAGGCCGGCGAGCACCCCGACCACGAAGCCCAGCAAGGTCCCACCGCGTTCCAGACGCCGGTGCAAGAGGTGCGTTTTCATAGGCTTGGATTCCACTTCACATCTTCTGCGGTGCGCTGACGCCCAGCACCGCAAGGCCATTGTGCAACACGCGGGCCGTGGCCGCGACCAGTGCCAGCCGGGCCGTTCGCACACGGTCATCATCCACCAGAATGCGCTCGGCGTCGTAATAACTGTGGTAGCAGGCCGCGAGTTCGCGCAAGAAGAAGGTGACATCGTGGGGCGCGAAGTCGCGCGCCGCATCGGTCAGCATTGCAGGGTATCGGGCCAGCAGCACCATCAGGGCCTGGGCGGCCGGGCCGTCCAGGGCCGACAGGTCTGCATCGGCCAGCCGCGCTTCGATGGCGGTGAAGTCCAGCGGTGCACGCGTGTCTGCTGCCTGCGCAGACGGCATGCCCGTCTGCTGGGTCCACCAGGTCGCCAGCACGGAACAGATGCGGGCGTGGGCGTACTGCACGTAGTACACCGGGTTGTCGTTGTTCTTCTGGACTGCCAGATCGACATCGAAGGTGTACTCGGTGTCGGGCTTGCGGCTGAGCAGGAAGAAACGCACCGCGTCCTTGCTGGTCCACTCGATCAGGTCGCGCAACGTGACGTAGCTGCCCGCGCGCTTGCTGATCTTGACCTCTTCGCCGCCCTTGACCACGCGCACCATGGTGTGCAGCACGTAGTCGGGGTAGCCCTGGGGAATGCCCACATCGGCCGCCTGCAGACCGGCACGCACGCGGGCAATGGTGCCGTGGTGGTCGGTGCCCTGGATGTTGACGACCTTGGTGAAGCCGCGCTCCCACTTGGCGATGTGGTACGCCACGTCGGGCACAAAGTAGGTGTATGTGCCGTCCTGCTTGCGCATGACGCGGTCCTTGTCGTCGCCATAGTCGGTGGACTTGAGCCACAGCGCGCCGTCCTGCTCGTAGGTCTTGCCGTTGGCCACGAGCTTGTTCACCGTGGCCTCGACGCGGCCGCTGGTGTACAGGCTCGACTCCAGGTAGTACGCGTCGAACTTGAGGTTGAAGGCCTGGAGGTCCTTGTCCTGCTCGTTGCGCAGGTAGGCCACGGCAAAGCCGCGGATGTTGTCGTAATCCTCCACGTCGCCATTGGCGGTGAAAGCGCGGTCGTCGGCCTGCACGGTGGCCTTGGCCTTGAAGGCCTCGGCGATGTCAGCGATGTAATCGCCGTTGTAGAAGTTCTTGGCCAGCGGGTTGTCGCTGCCGGTGGGCCAGCAGTCGTCGCCGGGCTTGAAGCCCTTGGCACGCAACTGCGTGCTCTTGGTCAGCGTGTCGATCTGCACGCCCGCATCGTTGTAATAGAACTCGCGGTGGACGTCCCAGCCCTGGGTGCTGTAGAGGTTGCAGATGGCATCGCCCAGTGCGGCCTGGCGGCCATGGCCCACATGCAGCGGGCCGGTGGGGTTGGCGGAGACGAATTCGACCATCAGGCGCTGACCCTGCCCGGCCGTTCTCGCGTGCTGGCGGCCGAATCCCGCGCCAGCCGTCAGCACCTCGCGCACCACTTGCTGCTTGGCCTCAGGCGTGAGGCGGAAGTTGATGAAGCCTGGTCCGGCAATGTCAATGGCAGACACCCACTGCACATAGGCGGGTTGCTGCAACAGGGCCGAGCGGAGCTGCTCGGCGACCTGCCTGGGATTGCGTTTGAGGGGTTTGGCCAACTGCATGGCAGCGGTGCAGGCGTAATCTCCGTGGGCAGCCACTTTTGGCGACTCGAATGCAGCGCGTGGAGCCGAGCCAGGCGACAGGCGTTCCAGCTCGACGGCGAGACCGTCCAGCAGTTCTTGTTTGATCTTGAGCATGGGGGCCGATTCTAGGGCGCGAGCACCCCGGGCACCGGAGAGGAAGTACCGCGCAACTGATCTGCGGCAGCAGCACATGGACGAACCGCATCGAGCGGGCCGCTCCAGCAGTTGTATCAAAGCGGTCCGGGGACCCGAGCGCCCAGGCAGCGGCAAAAGTGTCGAATGCGGCGCCCGCCCCATGAAATTCAAATACTTTGGATTTCAGCCCGGTGAAAAAAGCGTGGGCGGCCCCGTAACCCGCAGCGGGGTTCATTTTTTACGTCCACTTACAAGCCCTCCCGTTCGCCCGTCGAGATAATCCGTCCGGCGGCAATCTCCCCAGTTGCAGATGCCGTCTCAATACATTGGAGGCGTTGACAGCAGAAATCGTGTTCCATGAACACGCAACGCGCAGCAAGGTGATCGGGATGGACAGGCTGTCCGAAAGGCAGTGGCCAGCCACTCACCAGGTTCAGGTCGGTTGGGGGAGTTCCTTGTTTGAAACCTCTTGATCGGATGGTCGGGGCAACCTGTTGTTCCGGCCACCTGCGGAGCCTGCCTGCGCGCGGTGTTTCTGGAAGTGGCTTTCCTCCGTCACACACCGGAAACCGCCACCGCTACGGTGCGGAAATTGCTAGGTCGCGGCAGCATGTTGGACCGTTCAACCCATAGCCACGTACAGACGCTCGCGAAAGCGACACGGAAACAAATGAACCACTTATTCAATCTCGAACCTCTGACCACCCACGCATCGCGCATGGTGATGGCGTCTGCGCTCCTGGCCTCGTTCTCGGCCATGGACGTTTACGCGCAGCAAGTGATCGGTGGCACCACCTTCAGTTCCACCGCATGCGCCAGGGAGTGGGGAACCTGCAACTTCACCGGCAGCCGAACGATCGCCTACGGCGCCGCCGGGAAGTTCAAGACCCGCACCCTCAGCGGTCCGGTGGCCTGCACCAACAACACCTTCGGCGATCCGGCACCAGGCATCGTCAAGTCGTGCTTCCTGAATACCGCGACCACGGCTCCAGCTCCAGCACCAGCACCAGCACCAGCTCCTGCTCCTGCTCCTGCTCCTGCTCCTGCTCCTGCTCCTGCTCCTGCTCCTGCTCTCCTGCTCCTGCTCCTGCTCCTGCTCCTGCTCCTGCTCCTGCTCCTGCTCCTGCTCCTGCTCCTGCTCCTGCTCCTGCTCCTGCTCCTGCTCCTGCTCCAGCCCCAAGCACGCAGACCATCAACGGCCAGTCCTTCAGCCTCACCGCCTGTGCCCGCGAATGGTCTTCCTGCAACTTCGCGGGAACGCGGTCGGTGGCCTATGGTGCTGCGGGTCGCTTCGTTGTGCGCACGCTAAGTGGTCCTGCCAGCTGCAACAACAACACTTTCGGCGATCCGGCTCCCGGAACCGTAAAGTCCTGTTATCTCGACATTGCACTGATGCAACCGGCACCAGCGCCATCACCTGCTCCGGCCCCAGCTCCAGCTCCAGCGCCATCACCTAGCGCAGTTCCCCGCATCTCTCCCACCTCCGAAGTGGCGCAGCGCTCCGGGGATGGCACCGGCAACTTCCGCACGGTGTGTGAACCCACCCACATGAACTACGACGATGCGATCGTGTTCCCCGGTCAGCCTGGACGTGCCCACCTGCACACCTACTTCGGCAACGCCGCCGTCACCGGCAATTCGACTGCCAACAGCATCCGTACCACCGGCAACTCCTCCTGCCGGGGTGGAACGGCAAACCGCTCTGCCTACTGGGTGCCGGCCATGGTCGACACCCGCACCAACCTGGCGGTCATGCCACGGGCCTCGAACTTCTATTACAAGTCGGGCTATGACGGAGTCCGCCCCGCCGACATCCGTCCGTTCCCTGCGGGTCTTCGCATGATCGCCGGCGACGCCATGAACAACCGGGCTCCTGCGCAGTACACGCAATCGGCGTGGCGCTACCACTGCCACAACGCAGGCACCAACGTGGGCCCCAGCATTCCGAACTGCGCCGTCGGCGACGAAATGGTTCAGGAAATTGTCTTCCCGCAGTGCTGGGACGGCCGAAACCTCGACAGTCCGGACCACAAGAGCCACATGGCTTATGCCAACGGAAGCACCCCGGGCTGCCCTGCAACCCACCCGGTTCCCCTGCCGCAGATCACCTTCAACATCCACTATCCGATCACCTCCGCCAACCAGGCCACCTACTGGCGCCTATCGTCGGACACCTACTCGGGACCGGCAGGCTACTCGGCACACGGTGACTGGTGGAACGGCTGGGACCAGAGCGTGATGGAAGCATGGGTCAGCACCTGTGTGAACCGTGCACTGGACTGCAAGTCCCACCTGCTGGGTGACGGCCGATCCATCTACTGACCGATCGCCGCTCCCAAGAAACCGGAGGTCTCCGCCAGGGGTCTCCGGTTTTTTCTTGGCTGCTGTCAGACACGCAACAGCGCTGCCACCGTGTCGCGCAAGGACTCGGGCGAAACATCGCGCGACGGCACGGCTTCGGAGACATTCAGCCCGACCCGGCTGAGAACCCCCCGCCGGAACGGCCGCACCATGGCCACGCGGTCCCCATTGACCACTTCCACCCGACTGAAAAACGAGCCCCAGAGGTTGGTCAGCGCCATGGGGACCACCGTCACCGGAACGCCGTCCAGCCGGGCCTGCTCCAGCAGTTTCATCACGCCGCCCTTGAACGGCTGCAGATGGCCGTCCCGGGTGATCGCGCCTTCCGGAAAAATGCCGATCAAGTCGCCGTCGCGCAACACGGCGGCGGCTGCCGCGAAGGCTGCCTCGTAGGCCTGCACATCATCCTTCTGCGGTGCAATCGGAATGGCCTTGGCCAGGCGAAACAGCCAGCCCAGCACCGGCACGCGAAAGATCCGGTGGTCCATCAGAAACCGGATCGGACGTGGGCTCGCCGCCATCAGCAGCACAGCGTCCACGAAACTCACGTGGTTGCACACCAGCACCGCGGCCCCCTCGGTGGGAATGTGCTCGTCGCCCTGCACCTTGAACCGGTACACACAGCGCGAAGCCACCCAGGCCACGAAGCGCAGCAGGTATTCGGGCACCAGCATGAAGATGTAGAACGCCACCACCGCATTGGCCAGGCCGATCAGGCCGAACAGCTGCGGGATGCTCAGGCCAGCGGCCAGCAAACCGCCCACGATGCCCGCGCTCGCAATCATGAAAAGGGCGTTGAGAATGTTGTTGGCGGCAATGATGCGCGCCCGGTGCGTGGGCTGGCTGCGCATCTGGATCAGCGCGTACATGGGAACGCTGTATAGCCCGGCAAACAGGCTGAGCAGGGCCAGGTCGAGCAGCACGCGCCAGTGCGCGCTTTCGGCCAGGAAGGCCTGCAGCCCCATCGCGCCACCGGCGGGCAGACCGCGGGTGGCAAAGTACAGATCAATGGAGAAGATGCTCATGCCGATGGCGCCGAGCGGCACCAGGCCGATCTCCACATGCCGGCGCGACAGCACCTCGCACAGCAGCGAACCGATGGCAATGCCGATGGAAAACACCACCAGCAGCAGCGAGGCCACCTGCTCGTCGCCCTGCAACACATCCTTGGCAAATGCCGGGAACAGGCTCAGGAACACGGCGCCGAAGAACCACATCCAGCTGATGCCCAGCACGGACCGGAACACCACCGGCGACTGGTGGGCCAGGCGCAGGTTGCGCCAGGTTTCGGTGAACGGGTTCCAGTTGATGACCAGCCCGGGATCCATCGCGGGCGAAGGCGGAATGTGGTGCGCCATCACACGCCCCAGCACCGCCAGCGCCACGCAGCTGAAGCCCACGTGGTGCGCGCCGATTTCGGGCACGGCAATGATCAGCCCGCCCGCCACGTTGCCCAGCAGGATGGCCACGAAGGTGCCCATTTCCACCACACCGTTGCCACCGGTGAGCTCGCGCTCGCTCAGGTGCTGCGGCAGGTAGGCGAACTTCACCGGACCGAAGACGGTGGACTGCAGGCCCATGAGGAAGATGCAGGCCAGCAGCACCGGCACGTTCTGCACGAAGAAACCCCAGGCAGCCACGGCCATGATGGCCATCTCGATGCGCTTGAGCCAGACGAACAGCCAGCGCCGGTCCAGCTTGTCGGCCAGCTGGCCGCTGGTGGCCGAGAACAGCAGGAACGGCAGGATGAACAGCGCGCCGATCACCAGCCCGGCCAGCGCCGGCGGCAGCCAGGCCACCTGCAACTGATAGGTCACCAGCACGGTGAATGCAAACTTGAACAGGTTGTCGTTGGCGGCGCCCAGAAACTGCGTCCAGAAGAAGGGCGCGAAGCGGCGCTGCTTCAGCAGGGCAAACTGTCCCCCCGGCACTTCCGGCCGGACTCGGGGTACAGGCTGCACCGCATCGGATGCCGTGACAGATCGGTTCATGAACGTTTCCTCCGGGTGGTTGATTCAGCGGGACCGCTGCGGTCCTGGCATGCCCCTCTGGCCCGCGCATTCTGCCGGAGGGTCACCGGAGCAACGGTGTCGTGCGAATCGGGTTGTGGGCGCCCGACATGCAGCGGCCTGTCGGACCGGGCGCAGTCTGCGCCGAGCGGCTGTACCGGCGGGCACCCTTCGGCTACAGTGGCTCCCGCATTCCCCTCGGGTATCGTCTTCC
>JALORL010000183.1 GCA_025458915.1 Hydrogenophaga sp. | reverse complement strand
GTCGCCACCCCACATCCAGGACGCGAAGTTCTGCACCAGGAACATCAGGCCGAAGGCCACCATGAGCCCGCGCGCCTCGAAGATGTCGAGGTTGGGCGAGGTGACGGTGAGGCGGCGGAAACACAGGCGGTGCACCACCCAGCCCAGCGCGAACAGCATGCCGAACGACACCGGAATCATCAGCAAGGGGTTCAGCCCGATGGAGGTCTGTGCCATCCAGGTGAGGTAGGCCCCCACCATCAGGAACTCGCCGTGCGCAATGTTGAGGATGCGCATCAGCCCGTACTGCAGGTTCAGCCCGAGTGCGACGAGCGCTGCAGGTTCAGCCCGAGTGCGACGAGCGCATAGATGCCCCCGGTGATGAGACCGGAGGCGAGCAGTTCGAGCCAGGCGGAGATGGACATGTGGCGTTGGTGGCGAGGAAACCCCCGTTCGCCCTGAGTCTGCCCTTCGACAAGCTCAGGATGATCGGGATACCCCGTTCGCCCTGAGCCTGTCGAAGGGCTCACGCGAACGGGAAGGGGATGGGCTTCGACAGGCTCAGCCCGAACGGAACATCACTTCCAGACTGGCTTGTTGGCGTTCAGCGGCGCGGTCGCCACGTTCTTCGGCCACACCACCTCGAACTCACCGTTCTGCCACTGGCCCACCGTGCCCGGGGTGCCCACGTTCTGGCTGCCGTCGAATCGGATGTCGCCGAGGATGGTCTTGTGGGTGGTCCCCGCCACGTAATCGCGGATGGCCTTGCGGTCCAGGCCCTGGCTTTTCACCGCAGCGGTGAGGATTTCCAGCCCGGCCCAGCAGGCGCCGCTGGCCCAGCGGTCCGGTTCCTTCTTCTGGCTGGCCACGTGGGCATCGAAATAGGCCTTGGCGCCCGGGCTGGTCTTGCTGTTCCACGAACCCATGCCCAGCACGCCTTCGGCGCCGGCAGGGGTCATCACGTTCTTGTACAGCGGGAAGGCGGTGCCCACCGACGCGTAGAAGAATTTCGGGTTGAAGCCGATTTCCTTCGCCTGGCGGCTGGCCAGGATGGTGTCGGGCGGGTAGGTAAAGCCGACGAACGCATCCGGATTCTTATCCTTCATGGAGCGCAGCACCGGCGACAGGTCCTTCACGCCACCGGGGTAGCTCTTGTCTTCCACCATGGTGATGCCGCTGCCCTGCAGCGCCACCTTGAACGCGGCGTAGTTCTCCAGCCCGAACAGGTCGTCCACGTAAATGAGCGCCACGGTTTTCACGCCGTTGGCCTTGAGCATGTCGACCAGCGCATTGGTCATGGGTGCCGGCTGCTGCAGCAGCAGGAAGAAATACGGCAGGCGCAGCTCCACCAGGCGGCGGCTCAACGCCGTGGGTGCCAGGAACGGGTACTGGAAGCGGTTGGCCAGCGGGGCCACCGCGAAGTTGGCGTTGCTGCCCCAGGGCGGCAGCACCAGGTCCACCTTGTCGCTGCCCATGAGCTTTTCGTAGGTGCGCACCACGGTTTCGGTGTCGCTGCGGTCGTCGCTGCTGATGAGCTGGATTTGCCGCTTCACGCCCTTCACGTCCAGGCCGCCCGCGGCGTTCTGCTGCTCGGCCCACAGCAGGTAGTTGGGTTCCTGGCTCACCTGCGCGCCGCCGGTCCAGGGACCGGTGCGCGACATGGAATACCCCACGCGCACCGGCGCGGACTGCGCCATGAGCTGCGGAGCGAACGACATGGCGCCCACCGCAGCGGCGGCGCCCTTGATGACCAGACGGCGATTGGGATGAACCATGGTGTGTCTCCTGTTGTGGGTTTCGCGGGTTTCAGCCAACGCAGATCGTAGGCCGGGCACCCGCTGGCGGCTTTTCTCTGCGCGCAAAACACACTTGCTCAAGCGCGCACGGAAACTCGGGTTTACCCTCAACCCCGCGCGCCACGCGGTTCTGCCCCGGCCCCGATAATTCCGGTCCCTGTCCGCGCGGGAGCCCGCCCATGACCGCATCCTCCGTGATGAGCACCGACACCGTCGCCCCCGGCGAACGCGCCGCCCTGTGGCGCGACTGGGTGTGGACCCACTTCGGCGGGCTCGAATCCGACCTCTACGGCGACACCGTGTTCGACGGCCACATGGCCGCCTCCCAGGCCGGTTCGGTGGTGCTGACCAAGCTCGAAGCCAACCGCCACCGCGTGCTGAAGAGCCCGCGCCTGGCGCGCGCCAGCGAGCGCAATTTCCTCAAGATCGTGGCCCCCTGGCGCGGCAGCGCCACGGTGGAACAGCAGGGCCGCCAGGCCTGGGTGCGCCCGGGCGGCTGGGCCATCTACGACACCACGGGCAGCTACGAAATCGGCAACCCCGAACGGGTCGAACACCTGATCGTGATGCTGCCCAAGGAAGAACTGATGGAGCGCGGCCTGAAGCTGGAGCCGCTGATGGCGCGGCACGTGGGCGGCGTGAGCGGCATTGCCCGCGTGGCGCTGGAAACCATGCGCAGCACCTACCAGGAACTGCCCAGCATGAGCGAAACCGCGGCGCGCGGCGCGGGCGAACTCATCGTGGAACTGGTGCGGCTGTCATTGCAGGAACTCGCCGGCCGGGAGAGCGCCACCACCCAGCTCGAAGCCTTCCGCGACCGCATCCGCGACCACATCGGCCGCCACCTGCGCGACCCGGCGCTGTCGCTCGACCATATTGCGCAGGCGCTGAACTGCAGCAAGCGCCACCTGCACAACGCCTTCAGCGCCGAAGACGACACGCTGGCCCACCACATCCTGCGCCGCCGGCTGCAGGGCTGCATGCGCGAGCTGCAGGACCCGGCCCACGCCCAGCGCACCATCACCGACATCGCGTTTTCCTGGGGCTTCAGCAACGGCGCGCACTTCAGCCGGGTGTTCCGCGAACACACCGGCGTGTCACCGAGCGACTTCAGGGCAGCTTCAAGGCACCGCTCACCTTGATGGCGAGCTGGTGCAGCGCCTGCCAGGGATCGGCCGGCCAGCCCGGCGCCTTCAGGCCCTTGACGATGCCGTCCACCACATGGGCGTCGTCCAGCCAGCGGCTGATCTGTCCCATGGAGAGCAGCGGAAGTGCGCGCTCCATGAGTTTTTCCTTCACGCCCCACACCCGGTTCTCGCGCAGGGCCATGGGCAGCGGGCGGCCAGCGTCCATGGCAGTGCGCACGCGGTGCAGGGTGCGGATGTCCTCGGCCAGCGCCCAGTGCACCAGCACCGCCGCCTCGCCCTCGGCTTGCAGGCCTTCCAGCATGCGCTGCACCCGCAGCACCTGCCCGCCCAGCACGGCCTCGGCCAGTTTGAACGCGGTGTAGCGCGCCACGTTCAGCACCGCCGCCTCCACCTGTTCGAAGCTCAGCTCACCGGGGGGATACAGCAGGCCCAGCTTCTGGATTTCCTGGTGCGCCGCCAGCAGGTTGCCCTCCACCCGGTCGGCGAAGAACTGCAGCGTGCGCTGCCCGTCCTCACCGGCGGCCACGCGCTGGCCCTGCAGCTGCAGACGCTGTGCGATCCACTGCGGCAGCTGCTTGCGCTCCACCGGTTCGACGCGCACGGTCACACCGAAGTGTTCCAACGCCGCGAACCAGGCGCCCTTGGCCGTCATGGCGTCCAGACGCGGCAGGATGACCAGCGTCACGTTGCCATCTTGTTCCTGGGCGGACTGCGCCAGCTGCTGCAGCGCCTGCGAGCCTTCCTTGCCCGGTTTGCCGGTGGGAATGCGGATCTCGATGAGCTGGCGATCCGCAAAAAGACTCATCGAGCCGGCGCTGGCCAGCACCTCGCTCCAGTCGAAGTGGGCACCGGCCACGGTATGCACCGTGCGCTCGGTGCAGCCCTGGGTGCGGGCTTCAGCGCGAATCGCATCGGCCGCTTCCTGGATCAGCAGCGGCTCGTCGCCATGCAGGGTGTAGAGGTTCTTCAGGCCGCGCTGCAACTGAGCGGGCAGTTGCGCTGCCACCACCTGCATGCCGCGCTCAGGCCAGCTTCACGATCGACAGGCGGCGCAGCAGCAGTTGCACCATCTCGGCCTGCTGGTCCTGGAACATCAGCTCCTGCTCCGCCGCCTTGGACAGCGCGTCGGTTTCCGAAAAGCTGATGTCGCCCTCCAGCAACTGCTCGGTTTCTTCAATCAGGATGCGGCCGGAGGCCGTGGCCAGTTGGAACTTGAATCGGGTGCGCAGCTGCAGTTCACGAACTTCGCCTGCTGCGGACTGCCCCACCACGGCGATTTCACGCTGGTCCTGCAGCACCGTCAGCACCACGTCGGCCACGGCAGGCTGGGGGCCCGCCGGCCGCGCCGTGCTCTGGGTCCGCAGGCCAGACGTTTCCAGCACGCTGCGCAGAGCCCGCACCACCGGCGTGCTCTCCAGGCCAGCGATGCGCACGGTCTGAAAGGCGAACGTGGGAGTTTGCCGCAGCGCGAAACCGCAGCCGGTCAGGCCTGCCGTGGCAGCCAGCGCACTGGCGCCCAGCAGACCGCGCAGCATGCGGCGGCGCGCAGCAACGGAGACCGCGGATGAGGGGGTGGAGCAGGTAGGGTTCATGGCGCAGACGGTTATATCACCACGTTGACCAGACGCCCGGGCACCACCACCACCTTCTTCGGCGTGGCGCCCTGGGCCTGTTTCAGGAATGCTTCACTGGCGAGCGCGACCGCTTCGATCGTGGCCTTGTCCGCATCGGCCGCCACGGTCACGCTGCCACGCAGCTTGCCGTTGATCTGCAGCACCAGTTCGATCTCGTCCTGCACCAGCGCGGCCGGGTCGACCTGTGGCCAGGGCGCGTCCAGCAGCTCGCCGTGCACGCCAGCGTAGCCCAGCTCGCTCCACAGCGCGTGCGCGATGTGCGGGGTGACCGGATACAGCACCCGCAGCAGGACACCGAACCCCTCGATCACCGCCACCTGGGCACTGGCGTCGTCGAACTGCCTGAAGTCGTCCAGCGCGTTGAGCATCTTCATGGCGCCGGAGACCACGGTGTTGTACTGCATGCGCTGGTAGTCGTAGTCCACCTGCTTCAGCACGGTGTGGATCTCCAGGCGCAGCGCCTTGGCCGGCTTGCCGAACGCGATGTCGGCCAGGCTGCTCGCCCCGGCGGCCGACGCTGCGGCCGCCGCCCAGTCGGTCTGGCCGAGCTTCACGCCCAGGTTCCACACCCGCCGCAGGAACCGGTAGCTGCCCTCCACCGCCGCGTCGTTCCACTCCAGCGTGGCCTCGGGCGGTGCGGTGAACATGGTGTACAGGCGCGCGGTGTCGGCGCCGTA
>JALORL010000182.1 GCA_025458915.1 Hydrogenophaga sp. | reverse complement strand
CCGGTATGTGAACGCGGCGGTCACGCTGCACAGCCTGGGCCGTGGCATGGCGCTGGTGGACGCATGGATCGGTGCCGCGCCGCAGGTGGCCAGGGAAGTGGGCGAAGACGCCGCGCAAGAGCTGGCGACGGCTGCGCTGGCCTTGGCCTCCCGGACCTCGGGCACGGTGATTGAACAGGTGCTGGCCACCGCCCCGACCGCCGCCCGCCGGCTGGCCGACGCCGCGTTGTTTCAGCAGTACCTGCAGTTCCTGGGCACGCTGGCCGCGCAGGCGCCGCGCGGCTTGCGGCCCATGCTCGGCCAGCTGGAAACCCTGTTCGCGCAGCTCACGCTGGGTGGCCTCCGGCGCTGGGCCCTCTGGGGCGCGCAGGCGCACCGAACACAGTACCCGGAGCAGGTGGCGTACTTCGGCCTGGCCTCCCGGGAATCGCTGGCCATGCTGCAGAACGAGCGCAAGGGCACGCTGCTGGTGGATGTGCAGCGGCGCTTGCAGATGTATCTGCGTGCGCTCTGGGCGCGCGATTTTTTCATGCGGCCCACAGCGGTCGAACCCGACGCGCAGCAGGAAGGCCGGCCTTTCATCGAAGGCGGGTGCATCCATCTGCCGGACGCTTACGACCCGCATGCGGGCAGCGAGGGGCCGGTGGCGGCCATGGAACGCTACCGTGCTGCAGCCGCGCATGCAGCGGCTCACCTGGTGTTCACCCGCCAGCCCATGTCGACCGAAGGCTTGTCGACCTGGCAGATGGCGCTCGTGGGTCTTCTGGAAGACGCACGGGTGGAGGCGCTGGCCATGGCGCGCTTCCCCGGTCTGCTCCCGCTCTGGGCCCGCCTGCACACCGCCCGCGCCGATCAGGCGGCCAGCGCCGGCGACTGGCTGGGCCGCCTGGCCCGTGCGTTGCTCGACCCCGGATTCGCGGACCCGCACCCCTGGATCACCGAGGGCCGTGCGTTGTGGGCGCAGGCTTTGCCGAACGTGCTGGCCCAGCCGCACGACAACACCGTGTCGAGGAACCTGGGTGTGCATCTCGCCCACCGCTACCGGGACAGCACGCGAGGCCCCGCTTTCCAGGCGCGCAATGGCATGCAGAGCGCGGCCTACCGCGACGACAACCGCCATGTCTGGGCTTTCAGGGGTTTCGACGTCGACGGCGCCGGTGCGGCCAGCCCTGCGCCGCACCGGCAGCGGCGCAAGACCGTCAACCTCATGGAGTTCGTGAACGAACTGGACGTGGAGGGTGCGGGCGACGACGCGCAGGAAGTCTGGGTGCTGGGCACGGAGCTGTTCCCGTACGAAGACCTGGGGGTTTCGTTCAACGATTCGGAAGGCCGGGAGCCGGTCAGTGCACCGGTGCATTACCCGGAGTGGGACCACCAGATCCAGCTGGAGCGCCCCGCCTGGGTCACGGTGCAGGAGCACCGGCCTCGCCTGGGCGATGGCGCCCTGATCGATGCCATCCTCGCGGAACACCGGCCGCTGGTGAACCGCATGCGGCGCGTGCTCGATGCGCTGCAACCCCAAGGCGTGCAGCGCATCCGCAAGCTCGAAGACGGTGACGAGATCGACCTCGATGCAGCCATCACCGGCTGGACCGACCGGCTCCAGGGCCGGCAGCCGGACCCGCGCACCATGGTGCGCCACCAGCGTCACACACGCGACATCTCGGTGCTGGTGCTGCTGGACCTATCCGCCTCCGCCAACGACGCGGTGCGGGGGGCACCGGGCGCGAATGCCGAAGCTCCGGCGCCCACGGTGCTCGACCTCACCCGCACCGCCTGCGCCCTGCTGGCCGACTCGCTGCAGCGCCTGGGCGACCCCTTCGCCCTCCACGGTTTCTGTTCCGACGGCCGGCACGATGTGCAGTACCGGCGCTTCAAGGACTTTGGCCAACCCTACGGTGCGCTGGCCCGAGCCCGCCTGGCCGGCATGGGCGGTGCGCTCTCCACCCGCATGGGTGCGGCCATCCGCCACGCCACGGCCGCGCTGCAAGGCCAGCCCAGTCGTCAGCGCCTGATGCTGGTGATCACCGATGGCGAACCCGCCGACGTGGATGAACGCGACCCCGCGCACCTGCGCCACGACGCCCGCAAGGCGGTGGAAGCCGCGCAGCGCGCGGGCGTGACGCCGTTCTGCATCAGCCTCGACCCGCAGGCGGACGCCTATGTGAGCCGCATCTTCGGTGCGCGCCAATACACCGTCGTCGACAGGGTTGAACGCCTTCCCGAAAAGCTGCCCATGCTGTACGCTGCATTGACGCGCTGAAACGCGCTACAAAAACCGAGGGCAGGGGCCCCACAGAACTACCTGGAGACCACACCATGCCGTCCACCCTCATGCGCATCCGCGACCCCGAGGAACGGGTTTCCGACCATGGCATGACCATGACCGGGCGCATCATCCGCGACGCCTGGGTATTTGGCTTGCTGCCCGAGGGCGATGGCTATGGCGGTCACTCGGCGGCCGACATGCAGCGCCTGTACGACCAGGTGCACGAGGCCTGGGCTCCTTACGGCCAGCTGCCCAGCCGCCTGCCACCGGAGCTGGCCGCGCGACACGCGCGCATCCACCGCGAGGCGGTTCACCGGGCCACCGAAGCGGGCTGGAGCCCGAACATGCGCGACGACGACTGAACGGCCCGTTCAGCCACTGGCACCTGTATCGGTCCATGGCGAAATGCGCCACCAGGCCGGCAACAGGCGCCGCACCTCCGGCCGGTTGAAGCGCTCGTCCAGCAGCAGCACCACGCCCTGGTCGGTTTCCGACCGGATCACCCGGCCAGCGGCCTGCACCACTTTCTGCAACCCTGGAAACTGGTAGGCATAGTCGAAGCCCCGACCGAAGCGGGCCTGCAAACGCTGGCGCAGACGTTCGTTGAGCGGGTTCACCTGCGGCATGCCGAGCGTGGCAATGAAGGCCCCCACCAGCCGACGCCCGGGCAAGTCGATGCCTTCGCCAAACGCACCGCCCAGCACGGCAAATCCGATGCCTTGTCCCTGCTCGGTGAAGCGGCCCACGAAGGCATTGCGGTCCGGTTCGCCCATGTTGCGGGACTGTGCCCACACCGGCAGGCCCGGGTAGAGGGCCTGCAGACGGTGCAAGGCCTGCTGCAGGTACTCGAAGCTGCTGAAAAAGGCCAGGTAGTTGCCCGGCAGCGCCTGGTATTGCCCAGCCATGGCGTGCACCAGCGGGTCCAGCGAAGCGGTGCGGTCGCGCCAGCGGGTGGAAATGTGCGGTGCCACGCACACCTGCAGCTGGTCCGGGTGAAAGGGCGAGGCAACATCCAGCAGGCTGACGGGCTCGGGCAGCCCCAGCAGGTCCACCACATAGGGCCGAGGGTTCAGCGTGGCCGAGAACAGCGTGACGCCTTGTGCGGCCTGCCAGCGATTGGCCAGCAGCGGGCCTGGAACCAGGTTGCGCAGGGCGATGGCCGGGCGTGGTTTCCGGGTGCGCGCCTGCGGCGCCGTGCGGGTGAGCTCCACCACCGAATGGTCGCCCCAGCGCTCGGCCACGCGCAGAAACCGCAACACCTCGAACAACCAGGCCTGCACGCGCGGGTCCACCGGATCTTGCGCATCGGCCAGGTGCCCGGTGAGGTCGGCGCTGTGTTGCTGCAAGGCGCTCAGCCAGCCGTCGGGGGGTGCGTCGAGCAGCGTGTGTTCGCCCTGCAAGGCGTCGCCCAAGGCACCCCACTGGCGGTGCAGCCGGTCCAGCGAGGCGCCCAGCCCCGGCGGAGGCGACCCGCGCAGCGCCGACAAAGCGGCCGGGTGCAGCTCGGCCGAATACATCAGGCGCGCGCGCTCGATGAGGTTGTGCGCTTCGTCCACCAGCAGGTCCACGCGGCGTTCCTCGTCCACGGCCAGCGTCCACGCGTGCGTGTTGAGATCGAAGAAATGGTTGTAGTCGCCCACCACCACGTCGCTCCAACGCAGCATGTCCTGGCCCAGGTGGTAGGGGCATACGTTGTGGCGCAGCGCCAGGGCGCGCAGGCTTTCCTGGTCGAGCCAGCCGGCGCTTGCGGCGTCCGCGCGGGCCGCTGGCAGGCGGTCGTGAAAACCACGCGCCAGCGGGCAGGATTCGCCATGGCAGGCCTTGTCCGGGTGCTCGCAGGCTTTCTCGCGCGCCACGCGCTCCAGCACCCGCAGCGGGCGGGCGCCGTGTGCATCCAAGCCCAGCCGCGCCAGGGCGTCCAGCGCCATGCGGCGCCCGGTGGTCTTGGCCGTGAGGTACAGCAGCTGGTCGGTTGCTGCGTTAGGCGCTGCTTTCAAGGCCGCGAACAGGGTGGAAACGGTCTTCCCGATGCCGGTGGGTGCCTGCGCCAGCAGCAGGCGGCCGCGCGCATGGTGGCGGTACACCGCTTCAGACAGTTCGCGTTGGCCGGCGCGAAAGCTGGGGAATGGGAAACGCAGCGCCCGCAGGGCGGCGTCGCGCTGCTGCCGGTGCGTGGCTTCCTGCCGCGCCCAGGCGAGGTAGGTGTTGCACAGGGCCTCGAAGTGCGCCTGCAGTTCGGTGGCGCGGTGGTGCTGCAGCAGTGGGGTTTCCTCACCGGTGCCGATGTGGAAGTACACCAGCGCGATGTCGATGCCCTCCAGCCCCAGTTGCCGGCACAGCATCCAGCCGTACACGCGGGCCTGTGCCCAGTGCAGCGCCTGCTGCGACGGCTTGATGCGGGCGGCGTCGCCCCGGTGGGTCTTGATCTCTTCCAGCCGCCGGGCGTCTGGGTCGAAGCCGTCGGCGCGACCGTGCACCCGCAGCCCGCCAAAGTCGGCGGAGAGCGGCAGTTCGCGCTGGTAGTGCGCGCCGCGCCGCGCGGTCACGGTGCCGTGTCCGGCCACGCCTTCCTGTCCGCTGGGCGAGGGGGCGAACCGCAGGTCCAGGTCGCCGCTGCGGGCACCGAAGTCGCACAGGGTGCGCACCGCCACCCGGCCCAGCGGGGTGTCGGGGCTGTCTGT
>JALORL010000181.1 GCA_025458915.1 Hydrogenophaga sp. | reverse complement strand
CGTGGCCGCCACGGTGCTGTACGGCCTGGCCGCGAACTACACGCGCCAGCGCCTGCAGGGCGTGGCACCGCTGGCGCTGGCCGCGGGCAGCCAGCTCAGCGCCACGGCCGTGCTGCTGCTGCCCGCGCTGTGGGCCTGGCCCGCGGTGGCGCCCTCGGCCACGGCCTGGGGCGCGGCCATGATGCTCGCGCTGGTGTGCACCGGGCTGGCCTACGTGCTTTTTTTCCGCCTGATCGCGCATGCAGGAGCCACCAACGCCATTTCAGTGACGCTGCTCATTCCCGGCTTTGCCATGTTGTGGGGCTGGCTCATCATGGGCGAGACGCCCACGCCCGCCATGCTGCTGGGCTGTGCCGTCATCCTGTTGGGAACAGCCCTGTCCACGGGTGTGCTGAAGCTGTCGCCGCCGACCCCTCAACAAAAAAGCCGCGAGGGATGAACCCGCGCGGCCTTGCTGCCAGCCAGCGCACCCGGAGGTGCGCGCTGGCTTACCGGAAACGCGACTGCGGCACCGTACGCAGTTCACCCGGCAGCGAGCCGATGTACTGCGCCAGTGCGCAGTTCACCCGGCAGCGAGCCGATGTACTGCGCCATGGCCTTCAGCTCGGCCGGCTTGAACTGCTTCACCTGGGCCGCCATGATGGCGTTCGACCGGCCCACCTTGGCATTGCCGGTGACGGTGTAGGCACGCAGGGCCACGTACAGGTAGTCGGCATGCTGGCCGGCGATCTTGGGGTAGCCGGGGTCGATGGGCTTGTTGTAGTTCACGCCATGGCAGGTGGCGCAGGCGCCCTTGGCGAGCAGCGCGGCCACTTCGGGCGTGGGCGGCGCGGCCGGCGTTTCGGCCACGGGCTTGATCATCGAGGCGCCGTGCTGCTCGTAGAACGCAGCGAGGTCGGCCATGTCGGTGTCGGTCAGCGTGATGGCAATGCCGCGCATGGTGGGGTGGCGGCGTTCGCCCTTCTTGTAGGCCTGCAGCGAAGCCACGATGTACTTGGCGTTCTGGCCCGAGATCATGGGCACGCGGTGCACTTCGGGAAAGCTGGCCTGGTAACCCTTGATGCCGTGGCAGCCGATGCACGAGGCCGCCTTCTTCTCGCCGGCGGCAGCGTCCTGGGCCTGGGCTGCGGGCATGAACGAAAGGGCGCCGGCCAGGGCCACGAGGAGGGTGATCGCTTTGCTCATATCAAGGGGGGTCGGGTCGTCGAACAGGGCGGGTTGGCGCCACCGGCCGCCGGCCTGTGCACCAGCCCCTGATTATAGGGGGCCGCTTATACTGGTTCGAGGCCTTCTGCCGTGCCATGCGCCGCGTTCTGGCGCCCCCGCTCCCCATGAAATTCCAAGGTTCCCAGCAGTACATCGCCACCCAAGACCTGATGCTGGCGGTGAACGCGGCGGCCACGCTGAAGCGCCCGCTGCTCGTGAAGGGTGAGCCCGGCACCGGCAAGACCATGTTGGCCGAAGAAGTGGCCAGCTCGCTGGGCCTGCCGCTGCTGCAGTGGCACATCAAGAGCACCACGAAGGCGCAGCAGGGCCTCTATGAATACGACGCCGTCAGCCGCCGACAGCGCCGAGCGCGTCAAGGACATCCGCAACTACATCGTGCAGGGCGTGCTCTGGCAGGCCTTCACGGCCGAGCAGCCGGTGGCGCTGCTGATCGACGAAATCGACAAGGCCGACATCGAGTTCCCGAACGACCTGCTGCGCGAGCTCGACCGCATGGAGTTCTACTGCTACGAAACGCGCGAACTCATCAAGGCCAAGCACCGGCCGCTGGTGTTCATCACCTCGAACAACGAGAAGGAACTGCCCGATGCGTTCCTGCGCCGCTGCTTCTTCCACTACATCAAGTTCCCCGACGCGGAAACCATGCACAGGATCGTCGATGTGCACTTCCCGAACCTGAAGCAGGACCTGCTCAAGGCAGCCATGAAGACCTTCTACGACGTGCGCAACCTGCCTGGCCTGAAGAAGAAGCCCAGCACCAGCGAGCTGCTGGACTGGCTCAAGCTGCTGATGGCCGAAGACATCCCACTGGAAGCCCTGCAAAGCGCTGACAGCAAGGTGAGCGTGCCGCCGCTGGTGGGTGCGTTGCTCAAGAACGAGCAGGACACCACGCTGTTCGAGAAGCTGGTGTTCATGAACCAGAGGAACCGCTGACATGGCCTTTGTGGAGCCGGTCGTTCTTCGGGACAGGGGTGTGCGGCTGGAACCGCTGGGACCTGAACACGAGCAGGGGCTGCGCGCCGCTGCGGCCGATGGCGCACTGTGGACGCTTCGTGTGACTTCGGTCCCAGAGCCCGAGAACGTCCGGGCGTACATTGACGCCGCCTTGCAGATGCGCGAAGAAGGCCACCGCTTCGCCTTCGCCGTGGTCGATGAAGCCACCGGAACCGTGCTGGGATGCACCAGCTACCACGACATCATTCCAGCGGTGAAGCGGGTGGAAATTGGCTGGACCTGGTACGCCAGGAGCGTACAGCGCACGCACGTGAACACCACCTGCAAGCTGCTCATGATGGGCCATGCCTTCGACACCCTGGGCTGCCATGTGGTGGGCTGGCGCACCGACAACTACAACTTTGCGTCCCAGAACGCCATCGAACGCCTGGGCGCGAAGAAGGACGGCGTGATCCGCGGCCACATGCTGCGCCGCGACGGCACCATCCGCGACACGGTGATGTACAGCATGCGCGCGGGTGAATGGCCGGAAGCCAGGGCGCAGTTGCTGTATTTGCTGGCGCGCCACTCGTGAAACCACCCTGCCACAGGGGATCCCCATGCTGATCGACTTTTTCTACACCTTGCGCGCGGCCAAGCTGCCGGTGTCGGTCAAGGAATACCTGGTGCTGCTGGAGGCTTTGCAAGCGAACGTGGTCGGGCCGACCAACCCCGATGCCTGCAGCATGGACGACTTCTACTTCCTGGCGCGCACGGCGCTGGTGAAGGACGAAAAACACTTCGACAAGTTCGACCGCGCCTTCGCCGCCTACTTCAAGGGCGTGGAGATGATTGCGGACTTCACCAAGCCGGTCCCGGCCGACTGGCTGCGCCAGGAAATGGAGCGCATCCTGTCCGACGAGCAGAAGGCCAACGCGCCCAAGCTGGACTGGGACGAGCTGATGGAGACGCTCAAGAAGCGGCTCGAAGAACAGAAGGAGCGCCACGAGGGCGGCAGCAAGTGGATCGGAACGGGGGGTACCTCGCCATTCGGCCACAGTGGCCAGAACCCGCAGGGCGTGCGCATCGGTGGCAAGGGCGGAAACAAGTCAGCGGTGAAGGTGTGGGACCAGCGCGCCTACCGCGACTACGACGACACGCAGGAGCTGGGCACGCGCAACATCAAGGTGGCGCTGCGCCGGCTGCGAAAGTTTGCGCGCCAGGGCAACGACCTTGAACTGGACCTGCCCGACACCATCCGCAGCACCGCCGCCAACGCGGGCTGGCTCGACATCAAGATGATTCCCGAGCGGCACAACAACGTGAAGGTGCTGCTGCTGATGGACGTGGGCGGCACCATGGACGAACACATCCAGCGGGTGGAGGAACTGTTCAGCGCGGTCAAGAGCGAGTTCAAGCACCTGGAGTTCTATTATTTCCACAACTGCGTCTATGACTTCATGTGGAAGAACAACCGCCGCCGTTTTGCGGAGAAGTTCGAGACCTGGGACATCATCCGCAAGTACAACAAGGACTACAAGCTGATCTTCGTGGGCGACGCCACCATGAGCCCCTATGAAATCCTGCAGCCCGGTGGCAGCGTGGAATACAACAACGAAGAGGCCGGCGCCGAATGGTTACAGCGGCTTACCAATGCATTCCCGAAGTTCGCGTGGATCAATCCGGAACCGCAGGGCGTGTGGCAGTATCGACAGAGCATCAGCGTCATCCAGCAGCTCATGGGCCAGCGCATGTACCCGCTGACCTTGAAGGGCCTGGAAGACACGATGCGCATGCTGTCGAAATAACACCCTGAATGACCCTGCTCTTTCCCCGCCGTGTGCAACCCACGCGGCTGTTGCTGCTGGCCGCCTTGGGCATAGCGCCCTGGTGCGTGCAGGCCCAGGCGCCAACCCCGTCGGCGTCTGATGCCAGCGAAACAGTGGACAGTGCTGCGCCGGATGCGCCGGCCGCATCGGGTGGCGACGAACCACCACGGTCGCCGGCCGAGCCGCAACAACGCCGCAACGGGGCCCCCCGCCCGCCGGCCGAACCGCGTTTTGCCATCGCGCTTGAAACCGACGACGACGCGCTGCGCGATTTCCTGCTGCGCAATCTGGAGCTGCGGCGCTACCAGCGCCTGCGCGACCTGGACGACGCCGAGCTGGGACGGCTGCTGGCCAGTGCTCCGGACAACCTGCGCAGCCTGCTGGGCACGCGCGGGCACTTCATGCCGGTGATCGACCTGGCGCTGGCGCCCGCTGCGCCCGGGGCCACCGAACACGCGCTGGGCACCGTGACACTGCGGGTGGAGCCCGGACCGTCCACGCGGATTGCGTCGTCCAGCGTGTATTTCGCTGGTGACATGGCGCTGGCCCCGCAAGCCCAGGACCAGCGCGAACGCATCCGCGCACTCACCGGGCAGGCCACAGGCCTCGCGTTCACGCAGGCGCAGTGGGACCGGCTGAAGGCCGAAGTGCTGCGGGAACTCACGGCGCGCCGCTATCCCAGGGGGCGCATTGTCAACAGCCTGGCCGACATCGACACCACGGCCAACGCAGCCCACCTGCACATTGAGCTGGACTCCGGGCCGGCGGTGACGCTGGGCGGCATCCAGGTGGAAGGCGCCGAGCGCTACGAGGCCGAGAACATCGAACGCATGGCGCGCCTCGCCGGCCTGACCCCGGGCAGCGACTACGACCTGGACAGGCTGCAGGCCGCCCAGCAGAACGTGGCCGACAGTGGCTACTACGGTTCGGTGTTTGCCTATGTGGACCTGGACAGCAACCAGCCCGAAGCACCGGTGGTGGTGCAGGTGCGCGAGAACCTGAAACAGAAGCTGGTGCTGGGCGTGGGCGGCAGCACCGACAACGGCCCGCGCTTCTCGGTGGAGCATTCCAACCTGCGCCTGCCGGGCATTGGCTGGCGTGCCACCAGCAAGTTGCAGTACGAACGCAACGACCAGTTGCTGTCCACCGAATGGAGCGCACCGCTGGACGAACGGGGCTGGCGCTGGGCCGCGGCCGCGCGCGCTGCCCGGCAGGTGGACGACTTCACCACCACCACCAGCCAGCGCCTGAGCCTGGGTCAGTGGCGCAACACCGCCGAACTCGACCGTGCCCGCTTCGTGCAGTATGACCGTGCGCTGGCCGAGAACCCGGTGCTGCGGCTGGTGGGGGAAGACAGTGCCAACGAAGCGGTGTCGGCCAATCTGTCGTGGACGCTGCGCCGGTTTGACAACGCTCCCTTCCCGCAAAGCGGCTACGGCCTGAGCGTGACTCTGGGGGCCGGCACCACCCTGGGCGCCAACCAGCAGCCGTTCCTGCGCACGCAGGTGCGCTGGCTGAACTACTGGCCGCTGGACCCGGTGGAGCGGGTGGCCAATGCCCTGCTGCCCGGCAGCGGCGAAGCCGAACGCACCGGCCGGCTCGGACGGGTGGCCTTGCGCGTGCAGGGCGGAGCCATCAGTGCGGCAAGCGATGCACCGTTGCCCCGCACCCTGCTGTTTCTGGCTGGTGGCGACAACAGCGTGCGCGGCTATGGCCTGCGCAACATCGGCATTCCGCAGGCCGACGGCGGCGTGGCACCGGGCCGCTACCTGGCGGTGGGCAGCCTGGAGTGGCAGCGGCCGATCTGGCGCGACGGTGTGCGCACCCCGTGGGAAAGCGTGGTGTTCGTGGACGCCGGTGCGGTGGCCAACCGCCAGCAAGACCTGGAAGCCCAGGTGGGCGTGGGCGCAGGCGTGCGCTACAACAGCCCGGTGGGTCCGCTGCAACTGGATCTGGCCTACGGTGTGGAAACCCGCAAGGTGCGGCTGCACCTGAGCGTGGGGTTCAGCTTTTAGCCGGCACCCCGCAGCGCAGCAACGCAAGACCATGACCAGCAACACCCCTCCTCAGTCCCGCCCTGCGCCGGCCCGGCGTGGCTGGCGCTGGTTGTTGTGGGTGCCGCTCGGCGCGCTGGCGGCGCTGCTGCTGGCGGTTGCAGCGGCATGGACCTGGGCCGGTACGCCGGGCTCGCTGGCCCTGGCGCTGCGCTGGGTGCAGGGTTGGGCGCAAAACAACAGCGCGTCGGTGGGGCAGATCGAGTTGCAGCAGGTGCAAGGCAGCCTGCGGGCGGGCGGCGCGGTGGACGAGCTGCGCTGGTCGCACAACGGCCTGGCGGTGACAGCCGAAGATGTGCGGCTTGATCTGGGCGATGCCTTCTGGATCAACATCCTGCTGGGCCGGGGCATAAACCCGGGAGGCCTGTCGGTGGACAAGCTGCAGGTGAACGACCAGCGCCCGCCGTCCACCGCGTCCAGCGAACCGCTGCAGTCGTTCACCCTGCCCTTGCCGGTCAGCCTGCCCTGGG
>JALORL010000180.1 GCA_025458915.1 Hydrogenophaga sp. | reverse complement strand
ATCAATGGTTCAGTTGCGCCCAGCATTTGTCGAGGCGTTTGACACTCACCGGCTGGGGCGTGCGCAGTTCCTGTGCGAAAAAGCTCACCCGCAACTCCTCCAGAAGCCAGCGCAGTTCCTGCAGCCGGGTGTCCTGTATCCCTTTGCGATCGGCCACCAGGCGCCAGAAACGCTGATCCTGTGGACGCAGTTCGGCCAGACGGGCGGCATCGCGGGCCGGGTCCGCCCGAAACTTGTCCAACCGCAGCTGAACGGCCTTCAGGTACCGCGGCAGGTGTTGCAGTTGCGGGTATGGCGTGGTGGTCAGGAAGCGCTTCGGTACCAGGCGGGCCAACTGCTGGCCGATGTCGGCAGCCACGTCGGCCGGGGGTTTGCTGTCCTTGAGTTTTCGCAGCGTATTGGCGTGCTCGGCCAGAATGCCGCCCGCGGTGCGGGCGATTTCGTTGGCGATCAGGGTCAGGCGGCCCCTACCCTCCTCCACCCGCTGGGCAAAGGCCGCTGCGTTGCTGGGCAGCGGATCGCCCAGGAACGCCCGGTCCAGAGCCAGTTCGATGATCTGGGCACGCAATTCTTCCAACGTGCCCCCGCCTGCGGCATCGCCGCTCCGGCCCACTTGCATGTACGCCGCACCCATGGCCTGTAGTCCCGGGAGGTTTTTCTCCAGGTACTTCAGAGCGTCGCGGATCTGCAAGGCGAAGAGGCGGCGCAGGCCTTCCCGGTGGCGCTGCGCAGCCATCTCGGGTTCGTCAAACACTTCGATGCCCACGGCTTCGCCCTCGTCCGTCAGCGCTGGAAATCCGACCAGGGTCTGGCCAGCCTTGCGGATCTCCATGAGCTCGGGCAACTCGCCGAATTCCCAGCGGGTGTAGCGTTGACCGGCGACGGCGGCTTGCGGCGGGGTTGGCGTCCTGGTGGAGCCCGGCCTTGCTGGAGCGGGAGGCGCGCCGACCGCAGCGGCCTGTTCGGCAGCCGGGTGCAGACTCTCCAGCTTCAAGGCGGCCAGCGCCTGAAATGCGCCGCGCGCCTGGCTGCCCAGTTCTGCCTTCAACGCGGCCAGATTGCGCCCCTGCCCAAGCTGCCGCCCATGTTCGTCCACCACCCGCAGGTGCATGAAATGGTGCGGCTGCAGCATGTCGAGCTTGAAGTCGTTGCGCACGATGTCCAGTTGCGTGGCGTCGCGGACCATTTTCAACAGGGCATCCATCAGGCTTCCTGCGGCGAAGCGTTCAGGCTCCATCAGCGTTTGGGAAAACCGTTCGGCCGTGGCTGGCAGCGGCACCAGCCGGGAGCGTGGGCGCTGGTGAAGGGTTTTCAGCAATGCCAGAACCTTGTCCTTGAGCATGCCGGGCACCAGCCAGTCGCATCGCTCCTCGCTGGCCTGGTTCAGCGCAAAGATGGGCAGGGTCACGGACAGTCCGTCGCGCGGGTCGCCCGGCGCGTGCAGGTAGTTGCAGGCGCAGTCCACGCCGCCCAGGCGAATCGTTCGGGGAAAGGCCTGGGCGGTGATGCCGGCCGCCTCGTGGCGCATCAGTTCTTCGCGCGTGAGGAGCAACAGCTTCGGGTTGGACTGCGATGCTTCGCGGTACCAGCGCTCCAGGCTGGTGCCGCTGCAGATGTCGGTCGGCAGTTGCCGGTCGTAGAACGCGAAGATCAGCTCTTCGTCCACCAGCACGTCTTGCCGGCGCGATTTGTGTTCCAGCTCCGCCACTTCACGCAACAGCTTGCGGTTCGCCGCCAGAAACGGCAGTCGGCTGTCCCACTCGCCCGCCACCAGCGCCTCGCGGATGAAGATCTCGCGCGCGCCCGTTGGGTCGACCCGGCTGTAGTCGGTGCGGCGGTTGTGGTAGACCACCAACCCGTACAGCGTGGCGCGCTCCAGGGCGGACACCCGCGCCGTCCTCTTCTCCCAATGCGGATCCAGCAGCTGCTTCTTCAGCAGGTGCCCCCCGACCAGTTCCAGCCAGCCCGGTTCGATGGTGGCAATGCCCCGCCCGAACAGGCGCGTCGTTTCCACCAGCTCCGCACAAACGATCCAGCGGCCCGGTCGCTTGCTCAGGTTCGCCCCCGGGTGCCGGTGGAACTTGATGCCGCGCGCGCCCAGATAGAAGTCTTCCGTTTCGCTCTTCTGCCCGATGTTGCCCAGCAGACCCGACAGCATGGCCAGGTGCAGTTGTTCGTAGCTGGCCGGCTGGGTATTGAGCTTCCACTGGTGCTCGGCCATCACCGTGTGCAACTGGTTGTAGATGTCGCGCCATTCGCGCACCCGTCGCACATTGATGAACTGTTCGCGAAGCAGGTTTTCGTATTGCCGGTGGCTGAGTTTGTGGTCCTTGCCGTGGCCGCCCCGGCTGTCTTCGAGCCATTTCCAGAGCTTCAGCGTGCCGGTGAACTCGCTCTTCTCGTCGTCGAACTTGGCGTGGGCCTGGTCTGCCTGGGCCTGCTTGTCCATGGGCCGGTCACGCACATCCTGCACGCTCAGGGCCGATGCGATCACCAGCACTTCGTCCAATGCGCCGCGTTGCTGGGCTTCCAGGATCATCCGGCCCACCCGCGGGTCCAGCGGCAGGCGCGACAGGGTCCGGCCGATATCCGTGAGCTCGTTCGCCTCGTCCACCGCGCCCAGTTCCGACAGCAACTGGTAGCCGTCGACAATGGCGCGCTTCTGCGGCGCCTCAATAAAGGCGAATTCCTCGATCGCACCCAGACGCAGGGCCTTCATGCGCAGGATGACTCCGGCCAGGGAACTGCGAAGAATTTCAGGATCGGTAAAGGGCGGCCGTGCGGCAAAGCCCGCTTCGTCGTACAGGCGGATGCAGATGCCGTCGGCCACACGCCCGCAGCGGCCGGCGCGCTGGTTGGCTGCGGCCTGGCTGATGGGCTCCACCAACAACTGCTCCACCTTCTGGCGGAAGCTGTAGCGTTTCACCCGTGCCGTGCCCGCGTCGATCACGAACCGGATGCCTGGCACCGTGAGCGAAGTTTCGGCCACATTGGTCGAGAGCACGATGCGCCGGCCGCTATGGTCCTGGAAGATGCGGTCCTGCTCCGCTTGGGACAAGCGCGCGAACAGAGGAAGTACCTCGGCGTTGCGCAGCGCGGGTTGGTGGCTCAGGTGGCGACGCAGAAAGTCGGCGGCCTCCCGAATTTCCCGCTCGCCGGGCAGAAAGACCAGGATGTCCCCGCCCTGCGGCCCCCTCCAGAGTTCATCCACCCCGTCCGCAATCGCGTTGTTCAGGTCGTAGTCGCGGTTTTCCTCGAACGGGCGCCAGCGCACCTCAACAGGGTACGTGCGGCCGGATACCTGAATCACCGGTGCCGGGCCCTTGACGGAGGAGAAGTAACGCGCAAAGCGGTCTGCGTCGATGGTGGCCGAGGTCACCACCACCTTGAGATCGGGCCGCCGGGGCAGCAGCTGGCGCAGGTAGCCCAGCAGGAAGTCGATGTTGAGGCTGCGCTCGTGGGCCTCGTCGATGATGAGCGTGTCGTAGGCCTGCAGGTCCGGATCGGTCTGCGTTTCGGCCAGCAGGATGCCGTCCGTCATGAGCTTGACCGAGGCATCCTTGCTGAGCCGGTCCTGGAAGCGGACCTTGAAGCCGACCACCTCGCCCAGCGGGGTCTTGAGCTCCTCCGCGATGCGTCTGGCCACGCTGGAAGCTGCAATGCGCCGGGGCTGGGTATGCCCGATCAGCCGGGGCCGCTGCCCGGGCCGCGCATTGAGCTTCCCACGCCCCATCTGCAGCGCGATCTTCGGCAGCTGCGTGGTTTTCCCCGACCCGGTTTCGCCACACACGATCACCACCTGGTGCTCGCGCATGGCCGTTTCGATCTCTGCGCGCCGTGCGCTGACCGGCAGCGATTCAGGGAAGTCGATGTGCAGAGGGGTGGAAGACAAAGCGAAGACTTGGGTCAAAATCGGGCAACCGCGAATTATCCCCTTCAAAGATTTCTCTCTGCACGGCCCCGCCAGTCTCCATGTCCAACGTCTTCAACTTCACGTTCGTGCCCTGGTTCCGGTCGGTTGCTCCGTATATCCACAAACACCGGAGCAACACCCTGGTGGTGGGCATTGCAGGTGAGGCCATCGCCGCCGGCAAGCTGCAGAACTTCGCCCAGGACCTTGCGCTGATCCAGAGCATGGGGGTGAAGATCGTGCTGGTCCATGGCTTCCGGCCGCAGGTGAACGAACAGCTGCGCGCCAAGGGGCATTCGCCCCGGTACTCGCATGGCATGCGCATCACGGATTCGGTGGCCTTGGATTGCGCCCAGGAGGCGGCCGGGCAGTTGCGCTATGAGATCGAGGCGGCGTTCAGCCAGGGGCTGCCCAATACCCCGATGGCGGGCGCTACCGTGCGCGTGATTTCTGGCAACTTCATTTCCGCCCGGCCTGTGGGTCTGATCGACGGCGTCGACTTCCTGCATTCAGGCCTGGTGCGCAAGGTGGACATCGAAGGCATCCAGCAAACCCTGGACATGGGTGCGTTGGTGCTGCTCTCGCCATTTGGCTTCTCACCCACCGGGGAGGCATTCAACCTCACCATGGAGGACGTGGCGACATCGGTGGCTGTGGCGCTGCAGGTGGACAAGCTGATGTTTGTAACCGAGGTGCCCGGCATCCGGTCCGATCCGGACGACCCGCAAAGCGAGATCGATACCGAAATTTCCCTGGCCGATGCCAAGAAGCTGCTCGGCTCCCTGCCGGCGCCCGCTCACCCTACCGACCCGGCCTTCTACCTCCAGCACTGCATCCGTGCCTGCGAGGGCGGCGTGGAGCGCAGCCATATCCTGCCGTTTTCGGTCGACGGCGCACTGCTGCTGGAGATCTATACCCACGATGGCATCGGCACCATGGTGGTTGATGAAAAGCTGGAGAGTGTGCGCGAAGCCACCATGGACGACGTGAGCGGCATCGTGGCTCTGATCGAGCCCTTCGAGAAGGACGGCACGCTGGTCAAGCGCGATCGCACGGAAATCGAGCGCGATGC
>JALORL010000179.1 GCA_025458915.1 Hydrogenophaga sp. | reverse complement strand
GGTGGCGCCCGGTTCCCAGGAGCCTTCGAAGCGGGAGCCTTCGCAGAATTCAGCGGTCCACCGCTCGTAGCCGGGGGACTGCAGCATGGTGGTCCACACGCGTTCGCGCGGGGCGTGGATCCGGATGTCGAAGTGCTGGGTGGTTTTCATGGTGGCGCTCCTGGGTTTCAACCTCCACGACGTTTGAGTGGATGGGTTTTCGACGGGGTTCGCTAAAAAATTTTGTTTTTCGCCAGCCAAAGGGTTTGGCCGGGTTTCGGCCCGGCGGCCGAGTGACTTTCTTTGTCTCGCCAAAGAAAGTCACCAAAGAAAAGCGAGCCGAAGTCCGGGGCCCTGCGGGCTTCCTTGCGCTGCTCGGTTCGCGGGGGAAATTCGCAGAACTTGTCCGCTGCGCGGCCTTCGGACATGCGAATTTCTGATCCCCGCGCCCCTGCGCTGCTCAGCCCGGCCTGACGGCAAAACGGGACCGGGTCATTCCTCGCCCATATGGATACGAGTCAGCCACAAAAGCATCGCCAGAAAGTCCAGAGATGCGGTGGAACCGGCTCTGCCGGGCCACTCGCATCGCCCCCCCGGGGGGGTGACGCGAAGCGGCGCGGGGGGGTCACATAAAGCATGGGGCAAGCGCCCGCACCTCCACCGTCGCCCATTCGGCGGCCGGGCAGCGCTGGGCGATGGCGATGGCCTCTTCACGGTCCACGCCGTCGAGCAGGAAGAAACCGCCCACCATTTCCTTGGCTTCGGCAAACGGGCCATCCAGCTGCTGCGCCTTGCCACCCCGCGTGCTGACGCGCACTGCACCGGTCTGCGAGGCCAGCGACTCCACCGCCTTGAGCTTGCCCTGGGCCTTGAGGTCTTCGCCGAAGCGCTGCATGCGGGCATAAAGCTCGCGGCCTTCGGCTTCGGTGCGCGTGGCGCGCTGGCCGGTGGGTTCGACGATGAGCAGCATGTAGGACATGGAACCTGACCTCCCGCCAGCGCCGGGCCGGCAACGCAAAGAAACGGATGCTACACAGTGCCCCCGCGCAGGGAAAGCCGTGCGCGCTGCGCCGACAATAGCGGTCATGGACATCCTGTTGATCGCGTTTTTTCTGGCCATGGGCCTCTTCGGCGCCAATGCAGCCGAACAGCGCCAGCGCATTGCCCTGCTGGCCAGCCACCTGCAGAAATTCCAGCTGGAAAAGCTCATGGAGCAACTCACCAGCGGTTATTTGCGCGCGCTGGGCGAGTCCGACCCGGAGCGCAGCGACCCCATCTGGCGCAACCTCGAAGCCACCGAGGACAGCGTGAAGGAACAGCTGGCCCAGTTTGCGCAGGAGCTGCACACCGTCTGGGGGGAACGCACCCGCGTGAGCCGGCTGCCGATGGCGGTGCCGTGGGCCACGCGGCTGTTTCCGGCGCAAAGCTTCGACCTGCGTGCGCTGGTCGATGTGCATGCCAACGGCTTCGACGCCACGCTGCGCAACGACGAGGGCCTGAGCCGCCGCGACCGCGCCTTCCGCCTCACCGCCGAGCTGCTGCTGTTCCAGCACAGTTGCCACTGGTTCTGCCGCTCGCGCTCTCTGGCCTCGGCCCGACTGCTGGCGCTGCACAAGACCGCTTACGAACAGGTGGTGGCGGCCGTGTCGCCCCAGACCCGGCAGGCCTATCTGGCGGTGGTGCAGGGCTGAAGCGATGCAACCTGCGCTGCCGGTTCTGTATTCGTTCCGGCGCTGCCCCTACGCCATCCGCGCGCGGCTGGGCCTGCTCAGCGCGGGTGTGGCCGTGGAGCTGCGCGAGGTGGACCTCAAGCGCAAACCGGCCGAGCTGCTGGCCCTCTCCCCCGCTGCAACCGTGCCAGTACTGAACCTGGGTGCAGGGAAGGTGCTGGTGCACAGCCTGGACATCCTGCGGTGGGCGCTGCAGCAGCACGACCCCGAGGGCTGGCTGGGCGCGGTGAATGAACCGCTGGCGCAGCAACTGGTGCACACCACCGACACCGACTTCAAGCGCTGGCTGGACCGCTACAAGTACGCCGAGCGCTTCCCCGAGCGCAGTGCCGCCGAATGGCGCGCAGACGCCGTGCGCTGCCTGATCGACCCGCTGGAGGCCTGGCTGGTGCAGCACCCGCACATCGGCGGCGCGCGCCGCTGCTGGGCCGACGCAGCGGTGTTTCCCTTCGTGCGCCAGTTCGCCGCGGTGGATGCGGCCTGGTGGGCCACCGCGCCGTTTTCCGCCACGCGCCGCTGGCTGGGCGAATGGCTGGACAGTACGGTGTTCGGGGCCGCCATGCAGAAGGTGCCGGTGTGGGTGCCAGGCGCCCCACCCCACGCCTTTGGGCCGCTGGCTGCACAGGCCTTCTGAGCCTGCGCGCTGGCAGCCTGCAGTGCACCCGGCCGCACCGGGGTTGTCGCCTCGGCACTGGGCAAAATCCGCCACCAGGCGCACACTCGCCGCCATGAACACCCCGAGCTTTTCCGACTTCCGGGCACAAGCCCTGGCCGAAGGTTTCGACGAAGCGCTGGAACGCGTCTGGGCGCCCGGCACCGTGCTCGACACCCACACCCACCCCTTCGGCGCCAGCGCGCTGGTGGTGCAGGGTGAAATGTGGCTGACGGCGCAGGGCAATACCCGCCACCTGGTGCCTGGCGACCGCTTTGCCCTGGACCGCAACGAACCGCACGCCGAACGCTACGGCACCGAGGGCGCCACCTACTGGGTGGCCAGGCGCAACGGCTGAAGCCGGCGCCTGCTTCCGCGCCGGAGCGCTCCAGCCTCAGACCGTTGCGAGGTGGAAATACAGCCCCGGCACTGGCCGGCGCTGGTCTTCGCGGATGGGCGCTTCCCACTGCCGCACCACTTGCAAGCCATTCGCCTGCGCCAGCCGCTGCACATAGGCGGCCGAATGGGCGTAGCGCAGGCTGGGCAGCAGCATCAGGTCCTGCTCGCCCTGTGCGGGGCTCCCCTTCTCCACCGAAAACGCAAAGCAGCCGCCCGGCGCCAACCGCTGACGCACGGCGGCAAACACCGCTTCCAGCGCGCCCACGTAGATGAACACATCGGCGGCCATCACCAGCTGCGCCGGCTCGGTGCTGGCGGTCAGGAACGGAAGCAAATCGCCCTGATCCACCCGGCGGTACACGCCGCTGGCCCGCGCCTGCTCCACCATCGCGCCGGATAGGTCCACGCCGTCCACCGCACCGGCCAGCGGCCGGATGAGCTGCCCGCACAGCCCCGTGCCGCAGCCCACCTCCACCAGCGGCGCCAGCAGCGTGCGGTGCGCCTGGTAGTTCAGCGCCTCCACCAGATGGGTCTGGAAGTCGTCGGCGTATTCGTCGAACAGGGCCTTCACATAGGCAGCAGGTGGCTGCGGGGGCACCGCCCGCGGCTTCACGGCGGCCAGGTAGAAGCGGTTCAGCGTTTCATCGCCCCCGTGCGTTGTGCCCCGCCTCGCGCAGCAGGCTGCCGCGTTCGCTCCAGGCCTCGGCCAGCGTCGGGTCCAGCGCCAGCGCCGCGTCCAGCGCCTGCAGCGCGGGCTGCGGCCGGTCCAGCCGCAGGTGGTAGCGCGCTTGCGCCATCCACAGCGCCACCGTGGCCGGCCCCAGCGGCTGCGCGCGCTGCAAGGCCGACAAGGCCGGCGCCCACTGTTGCAGCGCTTCGTGCGCATGGGCCAGCGCCAGCCAGGCGTCGCGGTGGGCAGGATCGGCCTTGGTCGCTGCTTCCAGCGTGGGCACCGCGTACGCCCCGAGCGCCAGCGCGGCCTGGAAGCTGGCCAGGGCGTCTTCGAAGCGGTGGGCTTCAAAGTGGGTGTTGCCTTGCAGGAAATGGGCTTTGGCCTGTTCGAGTGATTGGGGGTCGGTCATGAAATCCAATGGCACGGTTTCTGGAGGAGCAGGCTCGGGCGTGAGAATCCCTTGCCGGGAGCTGAGTGTGTTGTGACGAGTTCTGAAAAGCGGCCGTCATCACCGGGCACTAGATACCCGCCAGGACAGCCTCCATGGCCGACACCAGGAAATTGGCCTGGGTGGCCACGTTGTCCACCGCAAGACCAAGCTCCCGGGCTGGCAATGGCGCGGCGTAGTGCGCGAGCGCATGCAAGCGCTTGCCTTTGACCACGATCACCGGGCACAGAACCGTCGGTACCTTCACGTCCCCGTCGGGAATGGCAAGGGGAATCGTCAGGCGGGTGGCGAGCCCATCGAGCAGGTCGCTCTGAATGACCACCACGTAAGGAATGTCCTTGCCTGAACGCTGGCTCGGGTTGGCATAAACGTCGTACTGCGCCATGGACCGGTCACCAGGGGCGCAGATCGGCGCCGGGAATACCGCTCGCCTCCATGCGGGCGTTCTCGGCAGCGATCCAGTCAGAGAATTCGGCCTGGAAGGCCTTCTTCCGCTGGGCAAGTCCCGCCTGTTCGCGGCTGGCCTGAAGTGCCTGGTAATGCTCGACCGACAGGATGACGGTGTCCAGTTGACCCGCCTTTTCAACGAACACCGGTTCGCGCTTGGCCTGGGCACACAGGCTGCCGAAACGGTTCTTGGCTTCAGTGGCAGTGACTCGCATCGGCTTTCCTTGGGATGATTGGCCATTTTAGCCATCCCATCAGGGCCGAGTGGACATCATCTGGGGAGCATGCCTCCAAAGCATCCCGGCCAGACCAGCACCCCTGCTTGTGCGACACCCACTTCACCCGGCTCCACGGTGCCAGGTCTTACCATGAGCGAGCCCACCGGCAACTCAAACCCACAACCAACGATTTCCCCAACGGAGCCAAACCCATGGGCACCACCCGCAGACGATTCATTCTGGGCACGCTCGGCGCCACCGGCGCACTGGTGGTGGGCTGGTCGGTCATGCCGCCGCGCCAGCGCCTCACCACGGCCGAACCGCTGCCCACCACGGAGGGTGAAAAGGCCTTCAACGGCTGGGTGCGCATCGGCACCGACGACCGCGTGACAGTGATGGTGCCCAAGTCCGAGATGGGCCAGGGCATCCACACCGCGCTGGCCATGCTGCTGGCCGAAGAGCTGGACGCAGATTTGTCCAAGGTGCGGGTGGAGCATGCACCCATCGACCCGATCTACTTCAACCTGGCATCCACCGTGGACGGCCTGCCCTTCCACCCGGACGACGATGGTGCGGTGAAGCAGGTGCTGGAATGGATGACGGCCAAGTCCATGCGCGAATTCGGGCTGATGTTCACCGGCGGCTCATCAAGCGTGAAGGACCTGTGGCTGCCGCTGCGCGAAGCGGGCGCCTCGGCCCGGGCCATGCTGGTGTCGGCCGCCGCCGCACAGTGGGGTGTGCCGGCGACTGAGGTGCAGGTGCAGCAGGGCGTGCTGCGCCACGCATCGGGCCAGGAAAGCGGTTTCGGCGCGCTGGTGGAGGCGGCTTCGGTGTTGCAGGTGCCGCGCAAGGTGGCGCTGAAGGACCCATCGCAGTTCAGGCTCATCGGCCAGGACACGAAGCGCCTGGAAGCGCGCGCCAAGGGCGAGGGCCGCGCCACCTTCGGCATCGACGTGGTGCTGCCCGGCATGCTGTACGCCACGGTGAAGATGTGCCCGACCCTGGGCGGCCGCGTGGCCAGTTTCCAGGGCGATGCGGCCCTCGCCCTGCCCGGTGTGAAGCGGGTATTCGCGGTGGACGGCACCAACGGCGGCACTGCGGGCGTGGCGGTGATCGCGGACACGCCGTGGCACGCGCTGAAGGGTCTGGAGGCCGTGACCATCGCCTGGGACGAAGCCGTGCCCGCCGCCCGCTTCGACAGCGATGGGTGGCTGGCGAGCCTCACCGCGCGGCTGGGCACCGACGCCGGGTTCTCGTACTTCAGCACAGGCGATGTGGACAAAGCGCTGGCCGGCGCCGCGCGCACGGTGCAGGCCACCTACACCGCACCGTTCCTGGCGCACGCGGCGCTGGAACCCATCAACTGCACGGTGCAGTTCAAGGACGGGCGTGCCACGGTGTGGGCCAGCACCCAGGTGCCGGACATTGCGCGCTATGCCGCCGCGCAGGCGCTGGGCCTGGACACCGAGCAGGTGGACGTGAAGGTGCAGTTTATTGGTGGCGGTTTCGGCCGCCGGCTGGAAGTGGACTTCATTGGCCAGGCGGCGGCCATCGCGCGCCAGGCGCCCGATGGCGCGCCGGTCCAGACCTTCTGGAGCCGCGCCGAGGACACCACGCACGACATCTACCGCCCGGCCTGCGCCGCCCGCTTCACCGCCGGCCTGGGTGCAGACGGACAGTTGCTGGGCATGGCGGCACAGTCCGCCGGGCAGGCCATCGTGCCGGAGGCGTTGAAGCGCTTCTTCAACCTGCCCATGGCCGGGCCGGACAAGACCACCATCGAAGGCAGCTTCGACCAGCCCTACGCCTGGCCGGCGGCGCGCATCCGCCACGAGATCGTGGAGGCGCCGGTGCCGGCGGGCTTCTGGCGCGCGGTGGGGCATTCGCACCAGGCCTTCTTCAAGGAATGTTTCGTCGATGAGCTGGCCGAGGCCAGCGGCTCCGATCCGGTGGCCTTCCGCCTGGCGCTGCTGAAGGACCAGCCGCGCCACGCTGCCGTGCTGCAGCTCGCTGCAGAAAAAGCCGGCTGGGGCCAGCCCAGCCTGCCGGCGCCCGACGGCGCGCCCACCGCGCGTGGCGTCGCCCTGCACCGCAGCTTCGGCAGCACGGTGGCACAGGTGGCCGAGGTGTCGGTGGGGCCGGACAGCAGCATCCGCGTGCACCGCGTGGTGTGTGCGGTGGACTGCGGCATTGCGGTCAACCCCAACCATGTGCGGCAGCAGATGGAAGGCGGCATCGTGTTCGGCCTGTCGGCCGCGCTGTCCGGCCGCATCGACATCCGCAACGGCCGTGTCCAGCAGACCAACTTCCACGACGTGCCCAGCCTGCGCATGGACGCCTGCCCGCGCATCGAAACGCACATCGTGCCCAGCACCGAACACCCCGAAGGCGTGGGCGAACCCGGCACGCCACCGATTGCCCCTGCCGTGGCCAACGCTCTGTTCGCCCTGACCGGTCAGCGCCTGCGTGCGCTGCCCCTGCAGCTGACACCGAAACAGGCCTGAAGCGCTCCGAAGGACCCACCATGACCACCCCCTTGCGACTCAACGGCCAGACCCTGCAGGTCAGCGCCGAACCCGACACCCCATTGCTGTGGCTGCTGCGCGGCGAACTGCAGCTCACCGGCACCAAGTTCGGCTGCGGCATGGCCCTGTGCGGCGCCTGCACGGTGCATCTGGACGGCGTGCCCACGCGCAGCTGCGTCACGCCGCTCTCGGCAGTGGGCAGCCAGGAGGTCACCACCATCGAAGGCGTGGGCGAGCGCAACGCCCGCGTGGCCGAGGCCGTGCGCGCCGCCTGGCTGGAGGTGGACGTGGTGCAGTGCGGCTATTGCCAGAGCGGCCAGATCATGACTGCCGTGGGCTTTCTGAGCACCACGCCCCAGCCCTCCGATGCGGACATCGACGCCGCCATGAGCGGCGTGCTGTGCCGCTGCGGCACCTACCCGCGCATCCGGGCGGCGGTGGTGCGGGCGGCGGAGCTGCTGGCGCAAGGCCCCGCACAGACACCCACCCCGCCACCGGCGTCGGTGCAAACGCCGGCACAGAGCTGACGACAGGCCCCGGAACCGTCCATTCACTTTGCACACACCGCCGATGCGCTTCACCGGAAAACTGACCGCCTGGAACGACGACCGCGGCTTCGGTCATATCGAACCCGCACAAGGTGGTGAACCTGTGTTTGTCCACATCTCGGCCTGGCCACGGGGCCTCGGCCGGCCGCAGCTCAATCAGGCGGTGAGCTTCGAAGTGGAGCAAGGCCCCAAGGGCAAGCGCGCGCGGGCGGTGCAACCGGTGGTGTCCCGTTCGGCAGCACCACAGACGCCACGCGCCCAGACCCGCCAGCGTTCCCGACAGACCGGAACGGCGCAATGGGGCACCACCACGCTGCTCGCCATCCCCGCCTTCGTGGTGCTGTTCGCGGTGGTGGCGGTGTTGTGGAAGCTGCCACTGTGGGTGGCGGGCCTGTACGTGGGCTGCAGCGCCGCGACCTTTCTGGTCTATGCCGTCGACAAGGCGGCCGCCGGGCGCGGGGCGTGGCGCACACCCGAGAGCAACCTGCATGTGCTCGCCCTGGCCGGCGGCTGGCCCGGCGCGCTGGTGGCGCAGCAGGTGCTGCGCCACAAGTCCAGCAAGCGCGATTTCCGTGCGGTGTTCTGGGCCACGGTAGTGCTGAACGTGCTGGGCTTCGTGGTGCTGGCGTCCCCGCTCAGGGGCCCGCTGCTGGCGCTGCTGTAGCGCCGGGGCTCACACCACCGTGGCAGTGCTGCCACCGTCCATGGTGAGGATGGCCCCGGTGATGTAGCTCGCCGCTGCCGACGCCAGAAACACCACCGTGCTGGCAATTTCTTCCGGCTGGGCCAGGCGGCCCATGGGCACGGTGCGCAGCATGTTCTCCAGCACGGCTTCCCGGGTGCTGCCGTTCATGGCCGCGATGGCAGACAAACCCGCGTCGAGACGGCCGGTGTGCGTGGCGCCGGGGTTGATGCCGTTGACCCGCACGCCCTTGGGCGCCAGCACGCCCGCCTTGCCCCCGGCCCCGATCACGTTGACGATGCAGCCCCGGCCCCGCGCGCCCATGGCGCGGCTGGCCTCCCCCATCATGTGCACGTAGGGAAAGAACTTTGCGTGCATGGCGTCGTGCCAGGCCTGGGGGGCCAGTTCGTCGGGCGGGATGCGCTTGGCTGCGCCGGCGCAGTTCACCAGCACGTCCACCGCGCCGCCCTGCGCCTCCGCATCGGCCCAGGCCGCCTGCGCCTGATCGGCCGCGCTCAGGTTGGCCACCACCGTGTGCACGGGCGCTGCGGGCATGGCCTGCAGCAACTGGGCCTTCGCGGTGGCCAGGGTTTCCGCACTGCGCGACACCAGGGTGACGGCGCAGCCTTCGGCCACTCCTGGGGTTTCCTGGGGTTTTCCGTGGTTGAACGGCGCAGGGTGGCTGGCGTCCTTATTCGACCTTGATGCCCGCAGCCTTCACCACCTCGCCGTAGCGGGCCAGATCGGCCTTCATGGCTTCGCCGAACTGCGCGCTGGTGCCGGGCGAAGCCGCAATGCCCAGGCCCTGCAGGCGCTGGCGCACTTCGGGGTCGTTGAGCACGGCGTTGAGTTCGGTGTTCAGGCGCTGCACGATGGCCGGCGGGGTCTTGGCCGGGGCCAGGATGCCCACCCACGAATCGGCCACGAAGTTTGGCACGCCACTCTCGATGAAGGTGGGCACGTTCGGCAGGGCCGAGGAACGCTGCGCGCTGGACACGGCAATCGCCTTGAGCTTGCCGGTCTGCAGGTGGGCCTGGGCACCGGCCACGGCCGTGAACACCAGCGGAATGCTGTTGCCCAGCAGGTCGTTCATGGCCTGGCCGCCGCCGCGGTAGGGCACGTGCACCAGGTTGGCCTGGGTGCGCAGCTTGAGCTGTTCACCGGCAATGTGCGGCGTGCCGCCGGTGCCGGAGGTGCCGTAGCTCAGGCCGGCGCTGTCGCGCTTGGACAGGGCAATGACCTCCTGCAGCGTGTTGGCCGGGAAGGCGGCATTGGCCACGAGGATCAGCGTGGCGTCGCCGATCTTGCCCACCGGGGCGAAGTCCTTCAGGGTGTCGAACCCGACCGACGGGAACACGTGCGGGTTGATGACCATGGTGCCGTCGAATCCCAGCACCAGGGTGTAGCCGTCGGGCTCGGCGTTGGCCACCTGCGCGGTGCCGATGTTGCCGGAGGCACCGGTGCGGTTGTCCACCACGATGGGCTGGCCCAGGCGGCGGCTGAGGAAGTCGGCCACCAGGCGGCCGCTGGTGTCGGTCACGCCGCCGGGGGCGAACGGCACCACCAGCCGGATCGGCCGGTTGGGGTAGTTGTCCTGCGCCAGCGCGGGCAGGCCTTGCAGGCCCAGGCCGGTGGCCAGCAGGGCGCCGGCAATCAGGCGGCGGCGGGCGGGGCGGAAGGGGTGGTTCAGGATGGTCATGGTGTCTCCGGGTGTTGTTGTGAAAAAACGGGGGCGGTGCGCGCGGATGCCCGGCGCGCACCGGTGTCAGGAGGGTTCGGCGTGGGCGCGGTCGAATGCCCACACCTCCTCGAAACCCATCAGCTGCGTCAGCTCCGAGAACGGCACCAGCGGCACCGGGGGCTGGTCCGACGAACCGCGCGCCAGCAGGTCGGTGTACACCGCCTGCATGGCGTGCACGCTGGCCAGCAGGGCGGTGACCGGGAAAATGGCGAGCCGGAAGCCCAGCGCTTCCAGTTCGGGGCGCGAGAGCACCGGTGTGCGGCCGCCTTCGACCATGTTGGCGACCAGCGGCAGGTCCAGCCGTTCGCCGATGGTGCGCATTTCTTCGGCCGACTCGGGGGATTCAACGAAAAGAATGTCGGCGCCGGCGCGGGCGTAGGCCTCGGCGCGGCGCAGCGCTTCATCGAGGCCGAGCTGGGTGCGCGCGTCGGTGCGGGCAATGATGAGGAAGTCGCTGGAGTCGCGGCTCTCCGCCGCCACCTGGATCTTGCGCACCATGTCCTGCAGGGGGATCACGCGGCGGCCCGGGGTGTGGCCGCACTTCTTCGGGAATTCCTGGTCTTCGAGCTGGATGGCGCTGGCACCGGCGCGCTC
>JALORL010000178.1 GCA_025458915.1 Hydrogenophaga sp. | reverse complement strand
GTGCCCAGTGCGGCCAGATGGGTGCCGACCTGACCACTGACCGCCGTCTGCAGTTCGCCCAGGCGGGCCAGCGCCGCCTGCCCGCGCTGGTCTTCGTCTGCGCGCAGGGCTTGCAGGTGCCCGGCGGTGTCAGCCTGCAGGCGGCCCAGGCGATCGGCCAGGGCCTGCACACGCGCAGCTTCTGCGTCACGCAGCGCCGCCAGTTCGTTGCGCCACAGGCTGACGATCTCTTCCATGCGCTGACCGTTCTGCTCTGCCCACTGGGCTTCCGAGGCAGTGCGCGCCTGCACCAGTGCCTCGCTCTGCGCCAGCAGGCGGTGCACCCCCTCCAGGCTGCGGCTGGCCTGCGCACTGGTGTGTTCGGTGATGGCCAGCGCGGTGCGCTCCAGCAGACTGCACACCGCCTGCTGCTGACCCAGCGCCTGTTCACCCGCCCGTTGCCACTGGCTGTTCAGGTCGGCAGCCAGCGCCTGCAGCGCAGCGGTCCATGCGGCGAGTTGCTCGCCGGCGGCCTGCTCCTGCGCGGCGCGGGTTTGCGCACTGTGCTCCTGCACCCCGGCGAGCAGCGCGGTGGCCCGCGCGTCGAAGCGGGTGCTGAAGCCGTTCAAGGTGTGCTCCAGAGCCGCCACCAGCCGCTCGCTGGTGCCGGCCTGCTGCTGCAACGCGCCCTGCCAGTGCTTGGCCACGGCATCGGCGCTGGCGGCGAAGCGGGTGGACAACCCGTCCAGCTGGGTCTGGACGGCAGCGCCCACACGTTCGTGCAGACGGCTGGATTCGGCAGCCACGCCGGCCATGGCGCTGCTGACGATGGGCTGTAGGCTGGCACTGGCCGCCTGGGCGCTGGCCGCCAGGCTGTCCTTGAGCGACTGCTCCACCGAACGGGCCAACCCGGTGTAGGCCGTGGCCGCCTCGTGGTGGAAACGGGCCTGGCGCTCCAGCAGCGCTTCGTCCAGACGCTGATGGCGTTCGTCCAGGCGGTCCATCAGGGTCTGCAAGCCCTGCGCCACCAATGGCAAAGCCTGCGCCTGCTGCTGCAACGCCTCGAACGCCTGCTGGCGCTGGCGCGCCGGCGAAAACACCCGCAGTTCACCCGCGATCAGCGCATCGAGCAGGCGCACCACCACCACGCGTTCGCGGCGGGCCAGAGCCGCCATCAACCCCAACATGGCCGAGGTCGCCACGCCGGCCACCGAGGTGCCGAACGACAGGCCCAGGCCACGGATGGGCGCGGCCAACGCCGAGCGGATGGCCTGCAGGTCGGTGGACCCCTCCAGCGCAAACACGGCACCCTTGAACGTGACCACCATACCCAGAAACGTGCCCAGCATGCCCAGCATCACCAGCAAGCCGATCAGGTAGGGCGCCAGCGCCAGCCCGGGCAAGGCGTGGCGCTCGCTTTCGATGCGGGCACGCACCGCCGGCCGCAGCGCGGCGGGCACCTGGGGGAGCCAGTCGTCCAGCACTGCCAGCGGCTGGGGCAGGCGCACCAGGGCGTCGGACAGGCCCGCCGTGGCAAGGCGGAAGCGGTGCACTTCCAGGGCACCGGCACCGAATACAGCGCCAATCGCCAGCGTCATCCCCAGCGCCAGCGGGTTGTTGCCGACAAAACCGGTGGCCACCCACACCACGGCCAGCAGGCCCAGCGCAAGGCTGAGCCACCAGACGACACGGCTGGCCGTGTGCGGCGCGGGAACACCTGGTGTGGCGGAGGATGCAGGGGCGGGGCTGACAGTGTCGGTCATGGGATTCAGGAGGCAATCGGTCGTTCGGGCACGCCGGCCTGGTGGTAGGCGTCCACCAGGGCTTGCACCGGCTGCAGACGCAGCTCCAGTTCGGCGCGCAGCATGGCGTGCAGTTCGGCGGTCAGGGTGTGGCTGACGGATGGTGGTGGCGCATCGGCAGCGCCAGCGGCATCGGCCGCCGGGCGCACCCGGGCATAACGGTTCTTCAGATGCACAGGCAGCGTGGACAGCAGGTGCTGCTCCCGCCCACCCAGCAACGGCTGCAGCGCCTGGTCCAGCGCAGCCAGTTGCGCCAGCGGCAGCGACACAGCCGACAGGGTGTGGCGCACATGATCGCGCAGCGCGTCGATGCGCATGTCCATGTGCCGCTGCAGGTCCAGCACATGCTGGTGAACCAGAGCGAATTCGTGTTCACACAGGTCGGAGTCGTGCCGGACGATCGCACGCTCCAGCGCCTGGCGCACCCGCTGCAGATCGGCCTGCAGCTCGGCAGGCGGCGGCAGGGCTTCCCCCCGGGTCCGCGGGCGCAGCTTCACCCGGGGCAGGGTCTGGTGCAGGGCGCTCAGCGCGATGGCATCGGCCACGTTCAACCACTGGCCCAGGCGCTCGGCCACATCGGCACGCGGCGGCTCGGCTCCGTCGGAGTCCGGCTGCCATGCAGCAAGCTGGCGGACCAGCGGCGAACGGTGTTGAAAAGGGCTGCGCAAAGCGGTTCCGGGGCGCACCAGGCGCCAGGGGGTGGATTGGAATGTGGGTTGCTGCACCGGCTTGCCGGCCCCTGAAGCGCCAGGAGCACGGCCGGCACGGCTTGTGCACAGGGCGCTCAGCCAGGGAGCGCCGGAAGGTACCTGGCCCGGGCGGCGGGTGGGTCACATCCCGGGAACCACCGAGGCCAGGGCGAGATTATTCACATTGCCGCGACCGTTCATCGGCAGCGGCCCGCACCAGCGGGACTCAGACCTCGGACCGCAGCACCAGCACGCAGCGAAAATCGTTCACGTTGGTGTGGGTGGGTCCGGTCACCACCAGGTCGTTGATGGCCTCGAAGTATCCATAGGCGTCGTTGCGCGCCAGATGGTCGGACACCTTCAGCCCAAGGGCCTGGGCACGGGCCAGGGTGTCAGGGGCAACAATGGCGCCCGCGTTGTCCTCCACACCGTCGATGCCGTCGGTGTCGGCGGCCAGTGCCCACACGGCCGCCTGCCCCTGCAACGCCTGGGCCAGCCCCATGCAGAACTCGCCTGCCCGACCGCCCCGCCCACGGGGCTGACCTTCGGTCCGCGGGCGCACGGTGACGGTGGTTTCGCCCCCGGTGAGGATCACGCATGGCGGCTGAAATGCACTGCGGCCCTGGGCGGTGGAGCGGGCCAGCGCCGCGTGCACCTTGCCGACCTCGCGCGACTCGCCCTCGATCTCGTCGCTCAGCACATAGGCGGAGAGACCCAGTGCCCGTGCCGCCTCGGCAGCCGCCTCCAGGCTTTGCTGTGGCGTGGCGATCAGTTTCACCGCATGACCGTTGAAGCGCGCATCGCCCGGTTTGGGCGTTTCCAGCGCGCCGCTGTCAAGCTGTGCCCGCACGGCCGCGGGCACGTCGATGCGGTACCGCTGCAGGATGGCCAGCGCATCGGCGCAGGTCGATGCATCGGGCACGGTGGGCCCACTTGCAATCACGCTGACATCGTCGCCCGGCACGTCGCTGATGGTCAGCGTCACCACGCGGGCCGGTGCGCAGGCCGCCGCCAGCCGCCCGCCCTTGATGGCCGATAGGTGCTTGCGCACCGTGTTCATCTCGGTGATGTTGGCGCCGCTCTCCAGCAGTTCGCGGTTGATGCGCTGCTTGTCCTCCAGCGTCAGGCCTTCGCAGGGCAGCGTGAGCAGCGAGGAACCACCGCCGGAAATGAGGCACAGCACGAGGTCGTCGGCCGTGAGCCCCTGCACCAGTTGCAGGATGCGCCCGGCCGCGGCCAGACCCGCCGCGTCGGGTACCGGATGCGAAGCCTCCACCACCTCGATGCGCTGCGCCAGCCCGGCCGGCCGGGGCGGCGTGTGGTGGTAGCGCGTGACCACCAGCCCGGAAATCGGGGCGTCTGCCGGCCACAGCGCTTCCACAGCCTGCGCCATTGCTCCGCCGGCCTTGCCGGCGCCGATCACCACGGTGCGTCCCTTCGGAGGGTCGGGCAGGTGGGCCGCTGTGTTGTGCAAAGGCAGCGCGCGCTGAACAGCCACGTCAAACAGGTGGCGCAGCAGGGCGCGGGGGTCGGTGAGGGAGGGGGTGTTGTGGGGCATCGTGGCGCAAGTCTAGGGCCTTTGGCGGGCGGTGCCTGACGGCTTTTTCCGCTGGGGCAGGTCGGGAATGTTGACCCGGACAACACCCTGCCCCCTGGAACGCATCGCGGCGGCGCCCTGGTGCGGGCTCCCGACCTCTTCCTGCCGGGAGGGCACTGACCCTTCACACCACAGGGTCTGGTGCGATGGCGTGGTTGCCCATGCGCTCCAGGCTTCGGCACAGCGCCGCATGGTCCAGTGCCGCCATGCCGTGGGCCACGCAACTTTGCATCAGCTGCGCTGCGCTGGCCGTGTGGGGCAGGCACAAGCCGAGTTCCCTCGCGCCCTGCAGCGCAAGGCCCAGGTCCTTCTGGTGCAGTTCGATGCGGAAGCCCGGGTCGAAGCTGCGCTGGATCATGCGCTCCCCATGCACGTCCAGAATGCGGCTGGCGGCGAAGCCACCCATCAGCGCCTGGCGCACCTTGGCCGGATCGGCACCGGCCTTGCTGGCAAACAGCAGGGCTTCGGCCACCGCCTCGATGTTGAGCGCCACGATGATCTGGTTGGCGACCTTGCAGGTCTGGCCATCGCCGTTGCCACCCACCAGGGTGATGTTCCTGCCCATGGCTTCGAACAGCGGCCTGACCCGCTCGAATGCGTCTTCCGGCCCGCCGACCATGATGGTCAGGCTGCCCGCCTTGGCGCCCACCTCGCCCCCGCTGACCGGGGCGTCCAGGTACGCGCAGCCCAGCGCATTGATCTTCTGCGCAAACTGTTTGGTGGCCATCGGGCTGATGGAGCTCATGTCCACCACCACTTTGCCGGCCTGCAGGCCCTTGGACACCCCGTTCTCGCCAAACAGCACATCGTCCACATGGGGCGTGTCGGGCACCATCGTGATGACGATGTCGGCGCGCTTGGCCACCTCGGTGGCGTTGGTGCAGATGGTCGCGCCCTGCGCTGCAAACGCTGCAGGGATCCTGCTTCGGCTGCTCACAAACAGCGTGTT
>JALORL010000177.1 GCA_025458915.1 Hydrogenophaga sp. | reverse complement strand
AGGACGTCCAGCAGCTGCCAGGCGCGCGGGCGGGCGAACAAGGGTGCCAGCCAGCGGGCACCAAATCCCAGTGCCGTGAACCAGGCCAGGCTGGCAGTGCTGGCGCCGGCGATGAACCAGCTCCGCAGCCCGGCGGGCTGCTGCGCGCCCAGGGTACCCACCAGCAACACCGTGTCGAGGTACACATGGGGATTAAGCAGTGTGAAGGCCGCCACCTGGGCCAGGGCGGCGGTGCGGCTCAGCCGCGCTCCGCCGGCAGAGGCGTTCAACTGGCTGGCGTTGCGTGCGCGTTGCAGGGCTTGCCAGCCGTACCAGGCGAGAAACACGGCGCCAGCCACGGCCATGAACCGGGCGAGTAGCGGGTGTTGGCCCAGCGCCTGCGCCATGCCCAGCACGCCGGCAGCGATCAGCGCCGCATCGGCCAGCGCACAGAAACCGACCACCAGGGGAACGTGCTCTCGGCGCAGGCCCTGGCGAAGCACGAATGCGTTTTGCGCGCCAATGGCGACGATCAGTCCGAGGCCGAGGGCCAGGCCCTGTGAAAACACGGCCCAGGCGTGCGCGGGGTGGTCGAGGTCCATCGCGCCAGCTTGCCAGCCGGACTGTATGAAGACAAACTATCTTTACTTCGCTCGATTAAGAATCTCTAAAACATGTTGGACTATGCCGCCTTGCATGCCCTGTCGACCGTGCTCCGTGAAGGCAGTTTCGAGCGGGCAGCGCGTGTCTTGCATGTCACGCCGTCGGCGGTTTCGCAGCGGGTCCGGTTGCTCGAGGAGCGCGTGGGTTGTGCGCTTGTGGTGCGGGGACAACCCTGCCAGCCGACCGAGGTGGGAAGGCGGCTGTGTCAGCACGTGGACCGCGTGCGTATGCTGGAACAGGAGCTGACCGAAACGCTGCCTGCCCTGGCGCCGGATGGCGGCGTGCGGGTGGCGCTGCCGGTGGCGGTGAATGCGGACAGTCTGGCCACATGGCTGGCTGTGCCCCTGACCCGGTATGCGGCTGAGGCTCCGGTGTGGCTGGAGGTGAGCGTGGACGACCAGGACCACACGGCCGGGTGGTTGCGCACGGGGGCGGTGATGGCCGCGGTGACGAGTACCGAACAGGCTGGGGCGGGTTGCAACAGCGAGCCGCTGGGGGCCATGCGCTACCTGGCAGTCGTCAGCCCAGTGCTGGTGGAGCGCCATTTTTCGGCAGGGGTGAACGCTGCCTCCCTGGCACGGGCGCCCAGCCTGGTGTTCAATGCCAAGGACGGCCTGCAGTTGGCCTGGGCCGAACGGCAGCAAGGGAGGCGGGTGGAGCTTCCCCGGCACATGCTGCCGTCGCCCCAGGCGTTCGTGACGGCGGCACAGGCGGGCATGGGCTGGGGCATGCTGCCCGATGGCATGGCCCGCGCCGGGCTGGCCGATGGCACCTTGGTCGAATTGGTCCCGGATGCACCGCTGGACGTTCCGCTGTACTGGCACACGGCCCGCGCGGCTGTTGGGGTGCTGGGCGGCTTGACCCGCGCGGTGCGGGCCGCGGCACGCACTGCGCTGCTGCCTCTTGCGCCCTGAACGCCCGGTTGGCACCGTTGCCGCCCGAAGCGGCGGCCTGCGCTCCGTTCAGAGGCGTTGCAGGGATTTGTCGTAGAAGGCGTTGGGGTAGCCTTGTGCGTCCTTGGAGGCGTCGGGGTCGCCGATCTGCAGCGTGTTGCCGTTGACCTGCAGCAGGATCTTTTCCGATCCCTGGTCGGCGGTACCGGAGAACTTGTCTGCCGTGACCGTGCCGACGGGCTTGGTTCCGTCAAAGGACATCACCATGTTGGTGAGCACCCGCTCCACCCGCACCGCCGGACCGGAGCAGGAGGTCCCCAGGTAGGCGTAGGCGATCACGTCGCCGGTGAAGCTGGTGGCGGAGGCTTTGGAGAAATCGGCGCGCAGGAACGCGGAAGCGCCGTCGTCGCTGTAGCAGTCGCTGCGCCACGAGCCGATGTATTTGGCCACCACGTCGCTGGAATCGTCGGTGGGCAGCGGATCGTCGTCGCCACCACCACAGGCAGACAACAGGCCCACCACGGAGACCATGGCGAGGAGGGACAGGCGGCGGCGCAGGGAAAGGTTCATGAGGTACCTCGGAAACGATTGCAGGGGTTGGCGGATGGGCCTGCCTTGCGCAAGGACCCAAGCACCGCATCCGTTCGATTCTGAAGCAAGCTTGTGTTCAGAACCGTGTGGGAGAGCCAGGGTTTGTAACGGCGTGCAAAGTTCAGCGCAGGAGCGCGGCGTAGGCCAGTGTGCGGAACAGCTGGCGGTAGTGGTCGCGCTGGTTGGGCGCCTGGGCCAGCAGGATGCCGAAGAAGTCTTCGGCCGGGTCGACGAAGAAGGTGGTGCCGGCAATGCCGCCCCAGTGGTAGGTGCCCACCGAACCGGGCAGTGCCGACACCCCGGCCGCAGTGCGCACCGCAAAGCCGAGCCCGAAGCCATGGCCTGGCGGCAGCAGCATGCCGTCGCCGGGAATGGCGCCGAGGTGGTCGGCGGTCATGTGGGCCACAGTGTGCGGACCGAGCAGGCGCTTCCCGCCCAGCTCGCCCTGGTTCAGCATGAACTGCAGGAAGCGGGCGTAGTCGGCCGCGGTGGACATCAGGCCGCCACCACCACTCTGCATGGCGGGCACTTCGCGGGGATCGAGCACGCGCAAGGGAATGCCGCCATCGGGGTCGTGGGCGTAGGGTTGTGCAAGGCGGTGGTGCTGGGATTCCGGCACCGAAAACCCGGTGTCGACCATGCCCAGCGGGTCGAAGATGGCCTGCTTCAGGTGTTCGCCCAGGGTCTGGCCGCTGAGCACTTCGAGCAGCCGCCCCAGCACGTCGGTGGCGCGGCTGTAGGCCCACTGGGTGCCGGGCTGAAGGAACAGCGGCATGGCGGCCAGCGTGCGGCTGAACTCGGCGTTGCTGCGTTCGCGCGAACCGATCTGGGCCTGGGCGTAGAGCCGCTGCACAGGGGCGGTGCCGAGGAATTCGTAGGTCAGGCCGGCGGTATGGCGCAGCAGGTCCTGCACCGTGGCGGGGTTGGCCACGGGCTGCAGCACCACCTCGCCGTTGCGCTCCACCGCCACCTGCTGGTTGGCGAACTCGGGCAGGTGCCTGGCCACCGGATCGGTCAGCAGCGCGCGGCCCTGTTCCACCTGCATCATGACCGCCACCGAGACGATGGGCTTGGTCATGGAGTAGATGCGGAAGATGGCATCGGTGGCCATGGCATCGCCGGCAGCCGGGTCGCGCAGTCCCAGACTCTGCAGCAGTCCCAGCTGACCCCGGCGCCCCAGCACCGCCACCGCGCCCGGCAAGCGGCCACGCGCGTGTTCGTCGCGCAGCACGTCCATGAGGCGGCGGGTGCGTTCGGGGCACAGGCCGACCTGTTCGGGGGCCGCCGTGGGCAGAGGCAGGGCGGGGGCGCTGGGGTTCTGTGTCATGGCAATGGGGCGCGTGGTGGCAGACGCGGCAGATGATCAAACGCCCATCTTAGGCCGCGCCAACGGTCCCCGTTGACGCCCAGGTGTCGGAACTGCATGCGCCGGGTGCGCGCTGGAACCCTTCGGCATGCGCCGAAGCATCGGGACCACCCGACGCGGCACAGTGGCGGTCTTCCACTGCACACACCAAGGATTGCCATGACCAGCCCTTCCATCACCTGTTTCATCCGTTACCAGATCGATCCGTTCCAGCGCGAGGCCTTTCGCGCCTACGCCGAGGCCTGGGGCCGGATCATTCCGCGCTGCGGCGGCGAACTGCTGGGGTACTTCCTGCCGCTGGAAGGCACGAACGACGTGGCCTGGGGCCTGATCGGCTTTGACAGCCTGGCGGCCTACGAGCGCTACCGCGCAGCCCTGCGCCAGGATGCCGAGGGCGCGGCCAACTTCCGGCGGGCGCAGCAGGAGCGCTTCATTCTGCGCGAGGAGCGCACCTGGCTGCAGGACGTGGCGCACACCCGCAACCAGCCGCGGCAGGTGAAGCCATGATCGCCGTGATCTTCGAACTGGAGCCGGCGCCAGGCGCTACCCAGGCCTATTTCGACCACGCGGCAGCGCTGCGGCCGGAGCTGGAGCGGATGGATGGCTTCGTGTCGGTTGAGCGCTTTGAAAGCCTGAGCCGGCCAGGGCGCTACCTGTCGCTGAGCTTCTGGCGCGACGAGGCCGCTGTGCGGGCCTGGCGCTGCCAGCCCCGGCACCGGGCGGCGCAACAGGATGCCCGAAACCGCGTGCTGGCCGACTACCGGTTGCGGGTGGCCGCCGTGGTGCGCGACTACGGCTTGCACGCGCGCGATCAGGTGCCCGTGGATGCACTGACTGCGCTAACCTGAGCCGATGTCCAATCCGCACGAACCCCGACTGGCCTGCGTGGCAGCCCTGGTGGCCGACCCGGCGCGCTCGCGCATGCTGGCCTACCTGCTGTCGGGCGAATATGCCAGCGCCGGTGAGCTGGCCAGGGCTGCATCGGTAACGCCTGCCACGGCGAGCGGCCACCTGGCGCGGCTGCTGGAAGCGCGCTTTGTGGTGTGCGAGGCGCGTGGTCGCCACCGGTATTACCGCTTGGCCAATGCCGATGTGGCACACGCGCTGGAAGCGCTGGCGGTGGTGGCCGAGCGCGGGCAACACGACCTGGCATGGGAGCACCCCGAGCGGGTCCGTCTGCGCCAGGCCCGCTGCTGCTACGGGCATCTGGCCGGACGGCTGGGCGTGCAACTGTTTGCAAGCTTGCAGGGCGTCGGCGGCGTAAGGGCGGTGGACAACGGACTCGCACTCACCGAAGCGGGTCAGGCATGGTTGGCCCGGCTGGGCATGCCGCGCCCCGAGCCGACCGGCCGCCGGCGCTTCGCGTATCCCTGTCTGGACTGGTCGGAACGCCGCGACCACCTGGCGGGACAGTTGGGTGATCAGATCTTCCAGCATCTGGTGGAGCGGGAGTGGCTGCGCCGGGGCGAAGGCCGGACGGTACACATCACCCTGCTGGGTCAGCGCGACCTGCTGCCGCTGCTGCAGGCCTCTGCGCCCGCCCCCGCACATGCCGAGCCCAAAAAAATGCCCCGCAGCGCTTGACGCGCCAGGGGC
>JALORL010000176.1 GCA_025458915.1 Hydrogenophaga sp. | reverse complement strand
CCAGCGGGGCCAGTACCGCGTCTTCGGCCAGGCCGACCACCACCACCAGGCCCTGCGGCATCAGACGGTGCCAGCCGTAGGTGCGGGGAATGTTGTCAACCATGCCGTCGAGCTTGAACAGGCCGCTGACCTGCAAACGGTCCTGCAGGAAGGGGCGCGTGGCGGGCAGCACCTGGCCCGGCGAATCCTGCTGGCCGCGGCTGCGCGCGAGGATGGCGCCATCGGGGTGCACCAGGGTGACCACGTCGTTCTCCGAGAGTTGCAGCGCGCCCAGCTTGCGCGCCACATAGTCGGCCGACACCGCCATCTGGATCGTGCCGGCGAACCCACCGTCCACCAGCAGCGGCCGGTTGAGCATGAATACCCAGCCGCCCGCCGTGCGGGCGCGCAGCGGCTTGCCGATGAGGAGCTGGTCGCTGCCACCGTCGGCCAGCGCCTTCTGGGCCTCGAAATGCGCGCGGTCGGCCACCGCGGCGTTCTGCTCGCCGCTCTGGGTGTCGTAGAGCATGCGCCCATCAGCGTCCGCCAGGGACACGTGCGACACAAAGCCTGCAGGCAACACCGATATGACGCTGCGCGCAATCGGGTCGAACAGCGCCGGATCGCGCAGCCATTCGCGCCGCAGGTCCAGCAGTTCCAGGTCCAGCATGCTGATGAGCACACCCACCTGGCCCGACATGGCGTCGGCCAGGTGCAGGCTGCGCTGCCCGGCCTGCTGCAGCATCTGGTCGCGCAGCAACACCCGGGAACGTTCCGCCTGCAGCCACAGGCCGGCCGACGCCAGCATGCTGAGGCCGACCACCAGCACCACCAGGAGGCGGGTGCGGCGGTTCAACCGGGCTCCTTGCGGGTGCGATCCGGCCGGGTGAACTGGAGCACGCCTTGCTTGCTGGCCCGGCTGGCGCACAAAAGCTCTGCGCAAGGGGCGTGGTTCGGGCGGCGTTCAGGGGTCATGCGGGCGGGACATTTACTTTTCGATGCATTTTGGCGGTGAATCGGCGGGCGAGACTGTCAAATCCTGCAGTTGTGCGGGAAATTTGACACAGCACCAGCCAACGTCCACCCACAGGGACTCACCCCACCCCCGCCGACACCAGCAGCCCGCGCAGCAACTCGCTGAAACCGTCCCACACGATCTGTACGCCCAGGCACAGCAGGATGAAGGCCGACAGGCGCAGGAAGATGAGGGTGCCCGCCTCGCCCAACGGGCGCAACAGGCGCTGCGCGTAGCGGAAGGCAAAGTACAGCACGATGCCGATCAGCAGCAGGGCCAGCACACCGCCGCCCATGCGCGCCACCGACAGCAGCAGCCGCTCGTCGTTGAGCGACACGCCCACCGTGATGGCCGCTGCAATCGAACCCGGCCCGCAGCTGATGGGGAAGGTCAGCGGGTAGAAGGCCTGGCGGCGTGCCATGTCGGGCGTGAACGATTCGGCCAGTTCGGTGCGGCTGTCCACCGTGGAGTGCGAAGCGGTGAGCAGGCGCCAGGCCGAGGCTGCAACGATCAGCCCACCGCCCACGCGCACGATGGGCAGCGAAATGCCGAAGAACTCCAGCACGTAGGAGCCCACCAGCATCGAGCCCAGCATGAGGAAGAACATGTTGCGCGCGATCTTGCGCGCCAGCATGGCCCGGGTGCGCTGGGAGGCCCCTTCGGTCAGGCCCAGAAAGATGGGCGCGGTGGCGGCGGGGTTCAGGATCGGCAGCAGCGCGGCAAAGGCAAACAGGAAGCTTTTGCCGAAGACCAGCAGCAGGTCGAGCGTCATGCGGGCCTCCTGCGGTGCTTCAGGCCTTGGGTGCCAGCGGGTCGACCGGTCGATCCACCAGGTCCCTCATGCGGCGACGCAGGGCCTTGTCGCGGCGCTCTTCCGCGTTCCAGTCTTCGCGCACGCCGCGCCACAGCGCCACGGCCATGAGCACGATGACCAGCGTGAACGGCAGCGCGAACACGATGGTGGCGGTCTGCACCGCCTTCAGGCCCCCGGCCAGCAGCAGGCTGATGGCAATGCCCGACACCAGCATGCCCCACACCACCTTCACCCGCACGCCCGGATTGGCCTGGCCGCCCGTGCTCATCATGCCCAGCACCAGCGTGGCCGAGTCGCCGGAAGTGACGAAGAACACCAGCACCAGCACCGTGGCCACGACCGAGAGCAGGGCCGCCAGCGGCAGGGTTTCGAACATGGCGAACAGCGCGGTGGACACGTCGGCCCCGACGGCTTCGGCCATCGGCAGGCCCTGCATGATTTCCATGTTCAGCGCAGTGCCACCGAACACCGAAAACCACACGAACGCCGCCAGCGTGGGCGCCAGCACGGTGCCCAGGATGAATTCGCGAATGCTGCGGCCGCGCGAAACGCGGGCAATGAACAGGCCCACGAACGGCGACCAGCTCACCCACCAGGCCCAGTAGAAAACGGTCCAGCCGCCCACCCAGCCGCTGTCGCGGAAGGGCGTCATGCGCAGGCTCATGCGCACGAATTCGCTGACATAGCTGCCCAGCGTGTTGGTGAAGGTGTCGATGATGGCCACCGTGGGCCCCACGGCGAAGATGAACAGCGTGAGCAGCGCGGCCAGCACCAGGTTGATGCTGGAGAGCCACTTGATGCCCCGGCTCACGCCCGTGACCGCCGAGGCGAGGAACAGCACCGTGACCACCACGATGATGCCGATCTGCGACACATCGCCCACCGGCAGGCCAAACACGGCGTTCAGGCCGCTGTTGATCTGCAGCGCGCCCATGCCCAGCGACGCCGCCACCCCGAACGCCGTGGCGATCACCGCCAGCACATTGACCACCGGCCCGATCTTCTTCAGCGGCGCCCAGGGCAGGGCTTCGACCGCCGTGCTCACCAGGGCGCTGCCGCCCTTGCGGAACTGGAAGAAGGCAATGGCCAGCGCCACGATGCTGTACACCGCCCAGGGGTGCAGGCCCCAGTGGAAGAAGCTGTAGCGCATGGCGGCGGTGGCGGCTTCGGGCGTGTTGGGCGCAATGCCGGGGGGCGGCGCGCCGTAGTGGGAAATGGGCTCGGCCACGCCCCAGAACACCAGGCCGATGCCCATGCCGGCCGCAAACAGCATGGCAAACCAGGCGCCGAGGGAGAACTCCGGTTCGTCGTCCTCGGCGCCGAGCTTGAGGTCGCCATAGCGGCTGAAGGCCAGCACGATGGCCATGACCACCAGGCCCAGCACCACCCACAGGTAGAGCCAGCCGAAGTCGCGGGTGATGACGGCCAGCGCCGTGTCGAACACGGCCCCCAGCGAATCGGGCGCCGCAACGCCCCACAGGACCATGGCCAGGATGAGACCGGCCGACACAACAAGCTGCATGGAAACACTCCTCCGGATGGCGGTGTCTGCCGAAGGCCGTCTGGAAAACGGTCGAAGCGCCCGGCCTGATGGGGCGGGCGGCGGCGGATGCACCGGATCGTTGGTGATGGGAATCGACGGCGGCGGTGGCCCGATGTGGCGACAGGGTGGTTCCCTTCGGCAGCCAAAGGGACCGCGGAAGAAGGGCTGTTGCGCCAGCAAGGACCGGCACCGCCAGCACCATGGGGGTGCCAGCCGTACCGTCGGAAGAGTTCCAATTGTCGCGATGTTTCGTCAATTGCGTTCAACACGGGCGAAAAACCCGAGCAAAGCGGTTGGTTGCCGTGAGCGGGGTACGGTTGGGGGCGATGAAGACCCCGTCTGCCCACCCGCCACACGGCCCGGCCAGCCGCACGCCCCGCCACCCCGGCTGGGTGGAGACGCTGTACGAGCGCCTGGCCGAAGACGACGAGGGCCGTGCCTGCCAGGCCATCAGCGACAGCGCCTGCCGGGAGGCGCCGGGCAACTTTCTGCGCACCCTCGTGGCCACCGTGCTGAGCAACCTGGCCGACCGGGTGGCCAGCGCCAAGACCACCCTGCCCTGGCTGCTGCTGCAGCTCGGGGCACCGGCGTGGATGCTGGGGCTGCTGGTGCCGATCCGCGAATCGGGCTCGATGCTGCCGCAGTTGTGGATCGGTGCCTGGGTGCGCCGGCGGCCGGTGCGCAAGGGCGTGTGGGTGCTGGGCGGGTTGCTGCAGGCGGCCAGTCTGGCCGGCATGGGCTGGGTGGGCGTGGCCCTGAGCGGTGCCACCGCCGGCTGGGCGGTGCTGGGCCTGCTGGTGCTGTTCAGCCTGGCGCGCGGCGCCTGTTCGGTGGCCTACAAGGACGTGCAGGGCAAGACCGTGCCCAAGACCCGGCGCGGCCGGCTCGCGGGCTGGACCAGCGCGGTGGCGGGCCTGGCCGCACTGGCGGTGGGCGCCGGGCTCGGCACGGTGCAGGACGACGCCCGGAGCGGCGCGTCGATGCCGCTGGTGGTGGGCCTGCTGCTGGCGGGTGCTGCGCTGTGGACGCTGGCCGCGCTGGCGTACACGCGCATCGTGGAGGAGCCGGGGGCCACCGACGGTGGCGTGAACGGCTTTTCGCAGGCGCTGGGCCAGCTCGCGCTGCTGCGCACCGATGTACCCTTTCGCCGCTTCGTGGTGGCGCGTGCGCTGGCCATGGGCTCGGGGCTGGCGGCACCGTTTTATCTGGCGCTGGCGCGCGATGACCTGGGCCAGGCCACCGTCTGGCTGGGCGTGTTCATTGCCGCCGAGGGCCTGGCCGCGCTGCTGAGTTCGCCGTTCTGGGGCCGCTGGGCCGACCGCTCCAGCCGGCAGGTGTTCGCCGCCGCCAGCGCACTGGCCGGTGGCCTGTCGGTGGCGGTGGGGCTGGCGGCGTGGGTGGATCTGTCGGGCAGCGCCGCGCTGCTGTTCTACCCGCTGGCGTTCTTCGGCCTGGGCGTGGCCCACGCCGGCGTGCGCCTGGGCCGCAAGACCTACCTGGTGGACATGGCGGAGGGCAACCAGCGCACGGCCTACGTGGCCGTCAGCAACACCGTGATCGGTGCGCTGCTGCTGGCCACCGGCCTGCTGGGCACGCTCGCGGCACTGGTGTCCGTACCGGGCACGGTGCTGCTGCTGGGCCTGGGGCGGTGCTCAGCCGGCACTGGAAGGACGTGTCGGGCTGAGCTTGCGGATCACCGCCCACGTGCACTTGCCGCTGTCTTCACTCGCCGCTGTCGATCGGAGGCAGCGCTTCCCGCGAAGCCGCCACCATCGCCAGCACCCGGGCCTGCAGCGCATCCAGCGTGCGGTCGAGCTGCGCACGCTCCCGCGAAGCCGCCACCATCGCCAGCACCCGGGCCTGCAGCGCATCCAGCGTGCGGTCGAGCTGCGCACGCTGGTCCACCGGCAGCGCTTCGGCCAGCGTGCGGTTGATGGCAGCCACGCGCGGAAAGATGGCTTCGTACACGCGCCGCCCCTCTTCGGTCAGAAACACATGCACCTCCCGCCGATCGGACGGGCGCGGCTGGCGGCGGATGAGCTTCTTGTCGGCCAGGCGGGTGAGCGTGCGCGAGGTGCGGGCGCGGTCGAGCATGGCGTGTTCGGCCAGTGCGCTGGAGAGCACGCCCTCGTGTTCGGAGAGGAACGACAGCACCCGCCATTCGCGCCGCGTCAGCCCGAATTCCTGCTCGCACAGGTGCACCACCAGCCGGCTGGCGGTGATGTGGATGCGGTAGAGCCGGTACAGCAGCAGGTCGGCCTGCGCGTGCGGGTGGGTGAGTCGGTCGAGAGCGGTCATGGGCTTGGCACCAGGCGGGGTCGACGTCCCTCAGGGAAAACACCGGCTTTGATTGATTTCTGCAATTGATTGTCCCTGCATAGCATGGGCGCCGACACCGGATCATCCCGAACCGACCCCCGCCAAGGAGCCCCGCCATGAACCGCCGATCCCTGCTGGCCACCGCCACGACCGCCGCCCTCACCGCCTTCGCTGCCTTCACCGCGTCCCTGGCCACCGCCCAGGAGGCCTACCCGACGCGGCCGGTGAAGTTCGTCAACAACTTTCCGGCCGGTGGCCCTTCCGACCTGCTGGCGCGCTCGGTAGCGGCGGTGCTGCAGGAAACGCTGAAGCAGCCGTTCGTGGTGGAGAACCGCGCCGGGGCTGCCGGCAACATCGGTGCCGACGCGGTGGCACGCGGCGCCGCCGATGGCTACACCGTGCTGTTCGGCATCGACACCACCTTCACCGTCAACCCGCACCTGTACCCGAACCTGCCGTTCAAGGCGGCCGACTTCCGCCCGCTGGTGATCATGGCGTCGTCCGGCCTGCTGGTGGGCGTGCATCCCTCCACCGGCATCAAGACCCTGCCCGCCCTGGTGACAGCCGCCAAGGCCAGACCCCTGAACTTCAGCTCCGCCGGCAGCGGCGCGCCCGGCCATCTGGCGGTGGAGGTGTTCAACGAAGCCACGCAGGCCAGGCTCAACCACATTCCCTACCGCGGCAACACGCCCGCCGTCACGGCCGTGCTGGCCGGCGAGGTGGACGGTGGCGTGCTGGCCACGCCCGGCATGCTGCCGCATGTGCAGGCCGGCAAGGTCACCGCGCTGGCGGTCACCAGCCGGCAGCGCTCGCGCCTGGCGCCCGACCTGCCCACCGTGGGCGAGCTCGGCCTGGGCCGGCTGGAGCAGGAGGTGCTGTACCTGGCCATGGTGCCCGCCGCCACACCGGAAGCCGTGGTGCAGACACTGCAGAGGCACATCGTCGACGCACTCAAGCGCCCCGAAGTGCAGGCGCGCATGGCCAACCTGGACCTGTTTTTCGAGGGCCTCACCGGCGACGCCGCCAGGCCACCGGCATGAAAGTGGAATGACGGTGGAATGAAGGCACAGTGAATCCGACAATGGCCGCCACCATGCAACGACCCAACATCATCTTCATCGTCTCCGACGACCTCGGCTTTGCCGACCTCGGCTGTTACGGCGGGCGCGACGCCGCCTTCGGCCCGGTGTCGCCGAACATCGACGCCCTGGCTGCCGGCGGCCTGCGCCTGACCCAGGGCTACGCCAACTCGCCGGTGTGTTCGCCCACGCGCTTTGCGCTCATGACCATGCGCTACCAGTACCGCCTGCGCGGCGCGCTGGAAGAGCCCATCAACAGCCGCAGCAAGGGCAGCAACACCCTGGGCCTGCCGCCGCTCATCCCCACCCTGCCCGGGCTGCTGCGCGACGCCGGCTACCACACCGGCCTGGTGGGCAAGTGGCATCTGGGCTACCCGCCGCACTTCGGCCCGCTGCG